>JAJRRY010000217.1 GCA_024279095.1 Alphaproteobacteria bacterium | reverse complement strand
TCCGGCGCCGCCCAGACGGCATCGTCATGGTCGCGCGCATCCGGTGGGTCGATGGTCACCAGCGGAATGTGCCGGATGTCCTGCCGCCCCTCGTGGACGAAGGATTTCAGGTTCTCCGACTCGCGGATGGCCTCTTCGGGAAACTTCTCGCGGATACCCTGCTCATGAATGGCGATGAGCGAGATGTTGCGCTGGTCGTTCACATCACCCAGCCGCTCCAGCACCCGCGCCCAGGTCACGCCGTGGCGCCGGTCACGCCGGATCGCCGCGCGCACCAGCTCGCCGTCCCGCGCGTCACCGCCGTCGCCGGGTTTCACGGGGAAGGTTCCCCGCGCCTTCTTCTCCACCGGTTCGATGAAGCCGCCCCCGCCACGATCACTGCGACGGAACACGCCGAGGATCTCGTTGGCCTTGTGATCCAGCTTGCGGATAACCCGTGCAGCGAAGGGGTAGGGCCCCGATTTCAATGGTTGGATCCGCGCAAGCACGCGATCCCCGGCGCCGGGCAGCGGTTCCGCCTTGCGGCCCGGACGCGCCTTGCGTTCCACGATCAGGATGCGCGGAGGCGGCCCCTGGGTCTCTTCGTCCCAGACGGAAGGCCGGGCGACAAGATCACCCTCGTCGTCCGGTCCGATCACGTCAAGCACGGCCACGGGCGGCATCTCTCCGGCACCCACGAGCCGTTTTGCACGGCTCTCGATGAGGCCCTTGTCCTTCATCTCCTTCAGGCGCTTCTTGAGCGCAACGCGATCATCTCCGCGGATATTGAATGCCCGCGCAATCTCCCGCTTGCCGACCTTGCGGTCGGAACCCCGGATGAATTCGAGTATTTCTTCCTCGGAGGGCAGGGGAGCGCCTTTTGCAGTCTTGCTGCTCCCTTTGCTCTTCTTCCGATTTTCAGACACGATATTTCCTTATGTTATTCTTTCTCGGATTTTTCCCCCTCTACATGGCCCATGCCTCTTCCACAAACAAGGGCAAGGTCAGATAAATAGCTTTTGCTAAACATTTGCTTGACCATATTCCGGCTTCTGCTAAATTCCATCTCATGGCTGCGCCCGGGAAAAGGGACAATCCAACCAAAGACAGGCCGACGGGGTCCGACATGGAATGGGAGCTATCGCAACAGGCTTGGTTGCGTCTGCAGGAAATGAAACGGATGGGAAGGGACGCCGCCGCACTTTATGAGCTGATTAACCAGGCCTTTCGGAATTTGCCCGACATTCCGATTGTCCTCCGGCGCCAGAACCGCTTCGTCATTTCCGTCGGCGGGATGGCTTTTGACCCTCCGCGATAGGGATGGCAGGCTGACCCTCCTCGACATTGCTCCGGGGCCCGCGTCCAGCAAACAGCAATGAAAGGATAATTCATGTCAGACACAAAGGATGTTTCCCTGAAGGATGAAGCTTCCTTGTCTTCCACGGTAGAGGCCCTGTCCCGGCGTCTGGAGCGGGTCGAAGCCGAGCTTGCCCTGCTGCGCGCAGAACAGGTGGCACACCGCATCGATGCCGGAGAGGAAGAAACAATCCCGGCCACCGTTGCGCGGCGCGTGTTTGTTGAGGGTCTTGTCCCCATCCGCGCCTTTCGCGAATGGCGCGGGCTGACACAGCAGGATCTGGCGGACCGCATCGCCTCTTCAAAGAGCTATATATCGCAGCTCGAAACGGGCCACCGAGCCCCCGGCCTCCAGACCCTGCGCAAGATTGCCCGGGCGCTGGATGTCCCGGTGGAAATGCTGATGGAGTAGACGGTACGTTCCGCACCACCCGGGCAGATGGTGAAGGCATCGGGGCTACTTTACTCCCTTGCCGGTCTTTCCACCGCCTTTGCCTTTCACGCTTTTCGCCTTTCGCCCGCTCTTCTTCGCGCCGGCCTTGGTGGCAATCAGTTCAAGGGCCTGATCCAGCGTGACGTCTTCGGGCGCAACATCCTTCGGCAGGGTGGCATTGATGCGCTTCCATTTCACGTAGGGACCGTAGCGGCCGTCCATAACGAGAATATCGCCCCCGTCGGGATGCTCACCGAGATTCTTCAGCTCCTTGCGCGTGGACTTCGCCGCCTTCTGCGCGATCAGATCGACGGCGCGGTTGATGCCGATGGTGAAGACATCCTCCACGGAAGGCAGGTTGGCATAGGTTCGCTCGTGCTGGACGTAGGGACCATAGCGGCCGATATTCGCCAGGATCGGCTTGCCCGTCTCCGGATGCTTGCCCACTTCGCGGGGCAGGGACAGGAGCTTCAGGGCATATTCCAGATCGACCGTCTCCGGATTGACACCCTTGGGAATGGAAGCACGCTTCGGTTTTTCCTTGGAGCCCTTCTCCGCCTCGCCAAGCTGCACATATGGACCGAAACGGCCCTGATGACGCGTCACCGGCAGCCCCGTCTCCGGATCTGTTCCCAGCAGTATCCCTTCCGCAGGCACCGCAGCCCGGGCCGCATCTTCGCCGTTTCCGTTACCAAGCGGGCGCGTATAGTTGCACTCCGGATAATTGGAGCAGCCGACAAAGGCGCCGAACTTGCCCACCTTCAGTGACAGCGTTCCGGTACCACAGGCAGGGCAGGTGCGATCCGGCTTTCCGTCGGCACCTTTCGGGAAGATGTGCGGCCCCAGCAGATCATTGAGGGCATCCAGAACCTCGGAAACGCGCAGATTTGCCGTTTTCTCCACGGTCTCGCGGAACTCCACCCAGAACTCGCGAAGCAGATGCTTCCAGTCCTCCTCGCCGGCGGCGACACGGTCGAGCTTCTCCTCAAGTGAGGCCGTGAAGTCGTACTGCACGTAGCGCGGAAAGAAGCTTTCAAGGAAGGCCGTCACGAGACGGCCGCGGTCCTCGGGAATGAGCCGCTTCTTCTCCATGCGCACATACTCACGGTCGCGCAGAGTGGAGAGAATGGCCGTATATGTGGAGGGACGACCGATCCCCAGCTCCTCCAGTTTCTTGATGAGCGAGGCTTCCGTGTAGCGCGGCGGCGGTTCGGTAAAATGCTGCTTCGCCTCTATCTTCTCCGCTTCCACAGTCTCGCCTTCATGCAGGGCGGGCAGGCGACGGGAATCGTCGCTTCCGTTCTCCTCGTCGTCCGTACCCTCGCGGTAGAGCTTCAGGAACCCGTCGAATTTGAGTACCTGTCCAGTGGCACGGAAGACATACTCTTGCCCGTCGGTACCGGTTGCAACAAGATCCGCCGTCGTCCGCTCGAAATCGGCGGAAGCCATCTGCGAGGCCAGCGTGCGTTTCCAGATGAGATCATAGAGCAGATACTGCTCTTTCGTGAGATACGGTTTCAGGCCCTCCGGAGTGCGCGAGGCATCGGTCGGACGGATGGCCTCATGCGCCTCCTGTGCATTCTTGGCCTTCGTCTTGTAGACACGGGGGGAAGGCGACAGATAGCGACTTCCGAAGGCCTGCTCGATCTGCGCACGCGCTGCGGCAATCCCCTCCGGAGCCATGCTCACCGCGTCGGTACGCATGTAGGTGATGAGTCCCACGGTCTCGCCGCCGATGTCCACGCCCTCGTAGAGCTTCTGTGCCACCTGCATCGTCTGACGGGAAGAAAAACCCAGTTTGCGGGAGGCTTCCTGCTGCAGGGTCGAAGTGGTGAAAGGCGCCGCAGGGTTGCGTTTGGCCGGCTTCGACTCCACGGAACGCACGACGAAAGAAGCCCCCTTCAGGGCTTTCACGATGGCATGCGCCTCGTCACTGGTACGGATGGCGAGCTTTTCCAGCCGCTTGCCGTCAATGGCCGTCAGACGGGAGGCGAAAGGTTCGCCACGTACCGTCTTCATCGCCGCTTCGATACTCCAGTACTCCTGCGGAACGAAGGACTCGATCTCCAGCTCCCGTTCAGCCACGAGGCGAAGAGCCACCGATTGCACGCGTCCGGCGGACTTCGCGCCCGGAAGCTTCCGCCACAGGACGGGAGAAAGGGTGAAACCCACGAGATAGTCGAGCGCCCTACGCGCCAGATAGGCTTCCACGAGATGGCGATCGATGTCGCGCGGGTTTTTCATCGCTTCGCGAATGGCCGCGGGGGTGATGGCATTGAAGACCACCCGCTCGATTTCCTTGTCCTTCAGGAGCCCCTTCTTCTTCAGGATCTCCAGAACATGCCAGGAGATGGCCTCGCCCTCGCGATCCGGGTCGGTGGCCAGGATCAGCCGGTCGACACCTTCCAGCGCCCGCACGATATCGTTGACCCGCTTCGCCGACTGCGGATCCACATGCCACTTCATGGCGAAGTCGTGCTCTGGATCCACCGATCCGTCCTTCGCCGGCAGATCGCGCACGTGGCCATAGGAGGCCAGCACGCGATAGTCCTTGCCGAGATACTTGTTGATGGTCTTCGCCTTGGCTGGCGATTCGACGACGACGAGAGCGTTCATGCACTGATCCGTTTGCTGGTGGTTCCGGTCGGCCGGAGACATCCGTCACCCGGCGGGAATCCGCTCATGACATAGAGGGCGGAAACATGATCCGCAAGAGCCGCTCTCCAGAGTTGTGCCATCACACAGCATCCCGGATGGCGGAGAGGGGAGGTATGGGCTTTGCGCTTTTCGCATCCAGCGTCTATCTAGATAACGACATCGGGACGAATCCGAATCCCGTTCCGGAATATTGCAAGACTTCAGGAGTTTTCCATGAGAGATCCCATCGAGACCCTCGAGACCATGAGCGGCCTTGTCCCCATGGTGGTGGAACAGACCTCCCGCGGCGAGCGTGCCTACGACATCTTTTCCCGCCTGCTCAAGGAGCGCATCATCTTCATCACCGGCCCCATCGAGGACCACATGGCGACGCTTGTCGTGGCGCAGCTTCTTTTCCTGGAGGCCGACAACCCGAAGAAGGAAATCGCCATGTACATCAATTCACCCGGCGGCGTGGTGACCTCCGGGCTGGCGATCTACGACACGATGCAGTTCATCCGCCCCGCCGTTTCCACCACGGTGATCGGGCAGGCCGCTTCGATGGGCTCCCTACTGCTGGCTGCCGGCGAACCCGGTATGCGCTTTGCCCTACCGCATGCGCGCGTCATGGTCCATCAGCCCTCCGGCGGTTTTCAGGGGCAGGCCTCCGACATCGAGCGGCATGCCAAGGAAATTCTCGATCTGCGGCACAGGCTGAACCAGATCTACGTCAAGCACACCGGCCAGCCGCTGGAGAAGATCGAAGAGGCGCTGGATCGCGACACCTTCCTCACGGCGGAGGGGGCGAAGGAGTTCGGACTGATCGATCAGGTGATCGAGAAGCGGCCGGCAGGTGAATCCTCCTGATTTCGGCGCGCTTGCTCCCGTGTCGCGGAATGCCCCCTGTGCGGCTCCGCGGGTGAGGGATAAGGTTTGCTTAACTTCCCGGTCGCATTCTGGCTTCAGGCGTAGAAATGCGGCCGGACCGCCGCGAAGGTTGCGATGCAGGCTTCACTTGAACGGCATCCGGCGGTGGCTTAACTTGGAAGCGCCGACTGGTGCGGAAGAACAGGGGTCCATGACCCGTTTCGAGGAGCTTTCATGAGCAAGGACAAGGACAGCAACGACAGCAAGAATACCCTCTACTGCTCGTTCTGCGGAAAGAGTCAGCACGAGGTGCGCAAGCTCATCGCCGGACCGACCGTATTCATCTGCGACGAGTGCGTCGAGCTGTGCATGGACATCATCAAGGAGGAGAACAAGACCTCGCTGGTGAAGTCTGCTGACGGTGTTCCGACGCCGCAGGAAATCTATGACGTCCTCAACGATTACGTGATCGGTCAGGACCATGCCAAGCGCATTCTTGCCGTGGCCGTGCACAATCACTACAAGCGCCTGAAGCACGCATCGAAGAGCGACGATGTGGAGCTTGCCAAGTCCAACATCCTTCTCGTCGGCCCGACCGGCTGTGGCAAGACGCTGCTCGCCCAGACCTTGGCCCGCATTCTCGATGTGCCTTTCACCATGGCCGACGCCACCACGCTTACCGAAGCGGGCTATGTGGGCGAGGACGTGGAGAACATCATTCTGAAGCTGCTGCAGGCCGCCGACTACAACGTCGAGAAGGCTCAGCGCGGCATCGTCTACATTGACGAGGTGGACAAGATTTCCCGCAAGTCCGACAATCCGTCCATCACGCGCGACGTCTCGGGTGAAGGCGTGCAGCAGGCCCTGCTGAAGATCATGGAGGGAACCATCGCCTCCGTACCGCCGCAGGGCGGGCGCAAACATCCGCAGCAGGAATTCCTGCAGGTCGACACCACCAACATCCTGTTTATCTGTGGCGGCGCTTTTGCCGGCCTCGACAAGCTGATCGCCCGCCGCGGCGACAAGTCCGGCATCGGCTTTGGCGCCCAAGTGAAGGAAAAGGACGAACGCAAGACTGGCGAGCTGCTCAAGGAACTGGAACCGGACGATCTGCTCAGCTTCGGCCTGATTCCGGAATTTGTCGGTCGTCTGCCGGTGATCGCCACGCTTGAGGATCTCGACGAGGATGCCCTCGTTCAGATTCTCACCAAGCCGAAGAATGCTCTGGTGAAGCAGTATCAGCGGCTGTTCGAGATGGAGAACGTGGAGCTGTCCTTCACGGATGACGCCCTGCGCGCCATTGCCCGCAAGGCCATTGCCCGCAAGACCGGCGCCCGCGGTCTGCGCTCCATCCTCGAGGGGATTCTGCTCGATACCATGTTCGACCTGCCGTCCATGGAGGGCGTGCAGGAAGTGGTGATCACCGAAGAGGTGGTCGAAGGCGAGGCCAAGCCGCTGCTGATCTATGCCGACAAGGACGAGGAATCGTCGAAAGATACGGCATCTGCATGAAGCCGCCGAAAGTACCGGGCCGGACCTCTGGGTCCGGCCCTTTTCATGTCCTGGAAGGGTACGTGCAGGCATCCCGCATGATGACGGCCTGTTGCGGAAAATTAATGAGAATCGTTTGCAGAAACCTTGAATTCGGCCCCTTCCGGTCCCATCTTGAGGCGTGACCCCGACCGGTGCCAATCTTGCGCCCAACTGCTTTCGGATGGCCAGAGCGGCAGAATCCCTGCATAATGTTCTGGCAATCATCTGCACGGACGGAAGGGCCCGGATTGCGCCGGTCACGAATATTGAAGGAAACGACAAGGAACACCGACCATGACGGACACACCCACCACCATGCAGGCCAAGAGCGAGAGCAGGATGACCCTGCCTGTGCTGCCACTGCGTGACATCGTGGTCTTCCCGCACATGATCGTGCCGCTGTTCGTCGGGCGGGAGCGGTCCATCAACGCTCTTGAACAGGTCATGGAGCGCGACAAGCGGATCCTGCTGGTGGCGCAGAAGAATCCTGCAGACGACGAACCGGAACCCGACGAAATCTATTCCGTCGGTACGATCGCCACGGTGATGCAGCTTCTGCGTCTTCCCGACGGCACGGTGAAGGTACTGGTCGAAGGCGTGGAGCGTGCCCGGATTGCCGAGTATGTCCGCAAGGACGACTACTTCGAGGCGGCCGTCGAGACGATGGAGGATATCGTCTCCGATCCGGCCGAGGCCGAGGCGCTCGCGCGTACCGTGGTAGAGCAGTTCACGACCTACGTGAAGCTCAACAAGAAGGTGCCTCAGGAGGCGGTGGAGACCATCAGCCAGATTACGGATCATTCCAAGCTGGCGGACACCATCGCCGCACATCTGGCCATCAAGCTTCCCGAGAAGCAGGAACTTCTTGAAGTTGCCGATGTCGCCCGCCGTCTGGAAAAGGCCTTTGCCCTGATGGAAGGCGAGATCTCCGTCCTTCAGGTGGAGAAACGCATTCGCAGCCGCGTCAAGAAGCAGATGGAAAAGACGCAGCGCGAATATTATCTGAACGAGCAGATGAAGGCCATCCAGAAGGAGCTTGGCGGCGAGGAAGGCGAGGACGAGTTCGCCGAACTCGAGGAAAAGATCCGCAAGACCAAGCTTTCCAAGGAGGCTCGCGAAAAGGCGGAAGCCGAACTGAAGAAGTTGCGCCAGATGAGTCCGATGTCTGCCGAGGCAACGGTGGTACGCAACTACCTCGACTGGTTACTTTCCATTCCGTGGGGCAAGAAGTCGAAGGTCAAGAAAGATCTGGACTATGCCCGCAAGGTTCTGGATGCGGACCATTATGGCCTTGAAAAGGTCAAGGAACGCATCCTGGAGTATCTTGCGGTACAGCAGCGCACCAACAAGCTGAAAGGGCCGATTCTGTGCCTTGTCGGGCCTCCCGGCGTCGGCAAGACCTCGCTCGGCAAGTCCATTGCCAAGGCGACAGGACGGAACTTCGTGCGCATGTCGCTGGGCGGTGTGCGGGACGAGGCAGAAATTCGCGGCCACAGGCGAACCTATATCGGTTCCATGCCTGGCAAGGTGATCCAGTCGATGAAGAAGGCCGGAACCGTGAACCCCTTCTTCCTGCTCGACGAGATCGACAAGATGGGCATGGACTACCGCGGCGATCCCGCAGCGGCCCTGCTGGAGGTGCTCGATCCGGAACAGAACGCTACCTTCATGGATCACTACCTCGAGGTGGAATATGACTTGTCGCAGGTCATGTTTGTCACCACGGCGAACACGCTGAACATTCCCCCGGCACTTCTCGACCGCATGGAAATCATCCGCATCGCCGGGTACACAGAGGACGAGAAGATGGAGATCGCCAGGCGCCACCTGATCCCCAAGGCACTGGAGGCGCACGGCCTGAAGAAGAGCGAATTCTCCGTGGACGATGATGCCCTGCGGACGGTCATTCGCCGCTATACACGCGAGGCTGGCGTGCGATCGCTTGAGCGGGAAATCAACAAGCTGGCCCGCAAGGCGGTAAAGGAGCTCGTGACGACGAAGAAGAAGCGCATTCGCGTCACGGAGAAGAACCTCGAAGATTTTCTCGGCGTTCCGAAGTTCCGTTACAGCGAGGCGGAGCGCGAGGATCAGGTCGGCGTCGTTACCGGTCTTGCCTGGACGGAGGTCGGCGGCGAGCTTCTGACCATCGAGGCCGTCGACATGTATGGCAAGGGCAAGATGACCGTAACGGGCAATCTGCGCGACGTGATGAAGGAATCCATCTCCGCGGCGGCATCCTATGTCCGCTCCCGGGCGCCGGAGTTCGGCATCGCACCGACGCTCTTCGACAAGCGGGACATCCATGTCCACGTGCCGGAGGGGGCCACGCCCAAGGACGGGCCATCGGCTGGTGTCGCAATGGTGACGGCCATCGTTTCCGTGCTGACCGGCATCAAGGTACGCAAGGACGTGGCCATGACCGGCGAGATCACACTGCGGGGCAGGGTGCTGCCCATCGGCGGCCTGAAGGAGAAGCTCCTTGCAGCTCTGCGCGGTGGTATCCGGACGGTTCTCATTCCCGAGGACAATGTCAAGGATCTTGCCGACATCCCGGATAACGTGAAGTCCGGGCTGGAGATCATTCCGGTTTCTCATGTCGACAAGGTGCTCGAAGTGGAGTTGACGGAGAAACCGCAGCCTATCGAATGGAGCGAAGAAGAGGCCGAAGAGGCCGCCCGTGCGGCCAAGGCCACTGCCAAGGATGGCGAGAATCACGTTCGCGCCCACTGACCGCAAAGGTATCTGCTGACGAACTGAAAAGCCCGGCATGATGCCGGGCTTTTTCGCTCAATCACCCTGCCTGGCAGAAGAAACATGGATACGCGTCTCTCAGGAACGGTTGGCGGAAGGGGCCAGAGCAAAACAGGACAGGCCGCGACGCTTCATCATCCGGCAGGCTCTGAGCGCAGTTCTGCGGTTGAAACCGGCAAAGCGCGCCCGATAATAGGTCCTCCCCCCTTTCCGGAACACCATCGTGAATCCCTCCTTGCCTCGCAGCAGGAGGCGAAACTTTCGCATGGCTTCGTCTATCCGCTTCTTTGCGCCATCTCTGCCCGGAAAGGAGCCAAGCTGGATGTTCCAGCTCCGCAACCGGCGCTCCAGTTCCGGGTCCTGCTGTTCCTCGGCATCGGCCAGACGCTTCTCATCCGTGGTGACACTGGCAGTCACGAGCTCGCGCACCGCGCGCTTGTCCTCCGGCGCGTTTTCCCCGGCTTCGCGCTTGCTGCCCAATGGCGATGGAAGGGCAATACTCTTCTCGTCAGCAGAGAGTGCATCCTCCACCGGTGCAACGGGCCTCTCCGCCTGCTGCGGTATCGGGGCCACAACGCGGCGGTGATGAAGCAAGGCCGAAATGGGCAGGAGGGCATCACTTTTCGTAATGACGGTTTCGTTGTGCCGGACAGGCCGCTCCACCTCCTTCTCCGATCCCTCGTTCCCGCTCCCGGTTCCGGCAGCAGACGGAGGTACAGGACGTACCTGCATGGCCACGGCTCCTGCAAGAGAAGCCACTTTCGCTCCGACATTCTGGTGTCCGGAAGGTCGGCGCCCACGCTCAGGCCCAGGTGGAGTGGCAATGCCCTTCGGTGACGGACCGGGCTTTACACTGGCAAAGATCCTGCCTTCAACCTTGGGCTCCGAAATCGTCCCTTGCCCCGCCGATGGCGAGTCCGAGACAGCCTTTGGTGTCTTTGCCGCAGTCATGGTCATGCGGGCGCCGTCTGCCTGGACGGAAGCCGTTCTGCGCCCCTGTTTCCGCATCTTGTCAACGGCAGTATTTCCATTCCCCTGCGCAAGAGCCACAAGCTTGGCCATGCCTTCCGGCCGCGGCCGAGGTTTCGGCACGGTCAGCCTGCGGACGAGCCCGGTCAATGCGGGCTTCGGAAGGCGGACCTTGCGGCTGGCAGCCCCCGAGGTGGATGCCACTTGAACCTTGCGGGCGTTCCATCCGGGGGGCGTGCCAGCAACAGCTGCTATCATCGTTCCGCGCCGAAGCTTTTGTGTCCGGAACATGCGCTCGATGAGTCGCGCCATGTAGGCATTGCGGGCACGACTGGTCGGAGCTCCGAGCACCACGGCAACAATCCTGCGACCATCGCGCCGTGCGGAAGCCGCCAGATTGAAACCCGCTGCCCGCGTATAGCCCGTCTTCAGGCCGTCCATGCCCTTTACACGCCCCAACAGGCGATTGTGGTTGCGGTAGACATGTCCGCGGAAACGGAAATGACGGAGGCCGAAGTAGCGCTTGTACAGGCGCGGGAAATCCCGCTGGATGCGCAAGGCCAGTGTCGCCAGGTCGCGAGCCGTGGTAACGTTCTTGGGTCGGGGCAGGCCGGACGCGTTTCTGAAGGTCGTGCGGGTCATGCCCATGTTGCGTGCAACCTGCGTCATGCGTCGGGCGAAACGGATTTCGCTGCCGGCAATGTTTTCCGCAATGGAAACGGCAATGTCGTTGGCGGACTTCGTGAGAATGGCCCGCAGAGCCTGATCCACGGTAATTGTGCTGCCCGGCTTCAGGCCGAGCTTGGATGGCTGCATGGAAGCCGCATGCCGCGAGATCACGAGCCGGGAGGAAAGCCTGTACCGCCCTCGCCGAATCTCCCGGAAAAGCATGTAGGCCGTCATGACCTTGGTAATGGAGGCGGGCAGCCGCGGCGCATCCGCACTGCGTGCGAACAGCACCCGCCCGGTGCGTGCATCGACGGCAATGGCGGCGAAACCCTGCCGGGCATTCGCTTCGCTCATGCCGCCGGACAAGAGCGACAGTATGCCGGCCATCGCCAGCACGACAACGAACGGGACAAAAAGCCTGTGCAACGGACTCATGCTGGACGTACCGTCCTGCCTCATGGCAACGATGCCCCTTTACAACTGCGGCCGCAATGCGAGCCAGACGGAGAGGAACACGATCGTCACCACGGCTGCCAGAACCACCATGCCGGGCTGGCCGGAATGGACGATGTATTCCGCAAGACGGGTAAAGGCTCCCTGCGTCGGCTGCATCATGGAAGAATCCGGTGTCATCACGGACTGCCCCCGGAACTGTTGTTCTCGTTTGGCGGGATCGCATGCACGGCAGCGATCCGCATGAAGAATATGGGGTAGGATGATTTCCAAACCGTTAAACGGCGGAATCCGTGACAGCGCCCTGCATGTTGAAAAGGAAATCGCGCAGAACCATTTCACAATTGCGTCCGAATGCGCTCTATACTAGATTCGAAAGTGTATGGCCCGGGGGAACGGGCCGAACGGTCGATCCCGGAAACAGAAGGAAGAAAGCTGAAAGGGGATGGGCGGCAGAGAGGACAGGAAAAACCAGACCGGGTTGCTGGAAAAGACCCGTCCGAAGACCAGAAAACCGCACCTTTACAAGGTCTTGCTGCTCAACGACGACTATACGCCCATGGAATTCGTGGTGCACGTTCTACAGCGGTTCTTCAACAAGGGGAGAGAGGAAGCAACCCGCATCATGCTGACGGTGCATCACAAGGGGGTCGGGGTCTGCGGCGTCTACACCAGAGAGGTCGCGGAAACCAAGGTCAACCAGGTCATGGATCTCGCGCGCAGGCACGAGCATCCGTTGCAATGCGTCATGGAAAAGGAGTGAAAGGCCCCGCTCATGCCAAGTTTCTCCCGCTCGCTGGAGCATGCCCTGCACAGGGCACTGGCCATCGCCAACGACTACCGTCATGAATATGCGACGCTCGAGCACCTGCTTCTGGCGCTGATAGACGACGTGGACGCATCCGCCGTCATGCGCGCCTGCAGCGTGGATCTCGAACTTCTGCGCAGACAGCTGGAAAGCTATCTGGAGAACGAGCTCGCCGGTCTTGTAATCGACACTGGAGAGGACGCACGCCCCACCACCGCCTTTCAGCGTGTCATCCAGCGTGCCGTCATCCATGTTCAGACTTCGGGCCGTGACGAGGTAACCGGCGCCAACGTCCTTGTGGCCATCTTTGCCGAGCGCGAGTCCCACGCCGCATATTTCCTGCAGGAGCAGGACATGACCCGCTACGATGCGGTCAACTACATCTCCCATGGCATTGCCAAGAGGCCCGGTGCATCGCGCCCCAAACCTCCTTCCGGAGTCGATGAGGAGTTCGACATCCCGGGCCTGCCGCGCATGTCGGCCTTTGAGGAGGAAGACGACGACGAGGATCTGGAAGAGAAGGAGGACGAAAACGCTTCTGCGCCCAAAACGGAAGCACTGGATGCCTATTGCATCAACCTCAACCAGAAGGCCCGCGACGGCAAGATCGATCCGCTCATCGGGCGCGAGATGGAGGTGCGTCGCACCATTCAGGTTCTGTGCCGTCGCCAGAAGAACAATCCCTTGCTGGTGGGCGATCCAGGCGTCGGCAAGACGGCCATCGCCGAAGGGCTGGCCAAGCGCATCGTCGACGGAGAGGTTCCGGAAGTCCTGGCCGACTGCACCATCTTCCAACTCGATATGGGCGTGCTGCTGGCCGGCACCCGCTATCGGGGCGATTTCGAAGAGCGCATCAAGGCGGTCATCAAGGAGATCGAGGCCTATCCCGGCGCCATCATGTTCATTGACGAGATCCACACGGTGATCGGTGCCGGCGCCACCTCCGGCGGAGCCATGGATGCTTCCAATCTCCTGAAGCCGGCTTTGGCTTCCGGCTCGCTGCGCTGTATCGGATCCACCACTTACAAGGAATATCGGCAGCACTTCGAGAAGGACCGCGCCCTTGTGCGCCGCTTCCAGAAGATCGATATTGCCGAACCGTCGGTGCCGGACACCATCAAGATCCTGAAGGGCCTGAAGCCCTATTTCGAGGAGCACCACAAGGTCCGCTACACGGCAGAAGCCATTCGCACGGCCGTGGAGCTTTCGGCTCGCTACATGTCCGACCGCAAGCTGCCCGACAAGGCGATCGACGTCATTGACGAGACGGGCGCCTCGCAGATGCTGCTTCCTGCCTCGCGACGCAAGGCCACCATCGGCGTCAAGGACATCGAGGCCACCATCGCCACCATGGCCCGCATCCCGCCGAAGAACGTCACGCGCGACGATGCCAGAGTGTTGAAGAACCTGGCCTCCGAACTGCGTCAGGTCGTGTTCGGACAGGATGCCGCCATCGACGCCCTGGCCAGTGCCATCAAGCTTTCCCGTGCCGGCCTGCGCGAGCCGGAGAAACCCATAGGCTCCTATCTGTTCTCGGGCCCCACGGGCGTCGGCAAGACGGAGGTCGCCCGCCAGCTTGCCTCTCTGCTGGGGGTCGAACTGGTACGCTTCGACATGTCGGAATACATGGAGCGGCATTCAGTGTCGCGCCTGATCGGCGCTCCGCCCGGCTACGTGGGCTTCGATCAGGGCGGGCTGCTCACTGACGCCATCGATCAGCATCCGCATGCCGTGCTTCTGCTCGACGAGATCGAGAAGGCGCATCCGGACCTGTTCAACATCCTGCTGCAGGTCATGGATCACGGCAAGCTGACGGACAATAACGGCAAGACCGTCGACTTCCGCAACGTGATCCTGATCATGACCACCAATGCCGGTGCGGCGGACTTGGCAAAGCAGGCCTTCGGCTTCACTCGCAGCAAACGCGAAGGTGATGATGTGGAAGCCATCAATCGCCTGTTCACACCGGAATTTCGCAACAGGCTCGATGCCATCATCGCCTTCTCGCACCTGTCGCAGGACGTGGTTCGGCAGATCGTGCAGAAATTCGTCCTGCAGCTCGAGGCCCAGCTTGCTGAACGGCAGGTCAACATCGAGCTGACCGAGGAGGCCGCCAGCTGGCTGGCCCGTGAAGGCTATGATCAGCAGATGGGCGCGCGCCCGCTGGGACGCATTATTCAGGAGCACATCAAGAAGCCGCTCGCCGAAGAGGTCCTCTTCGGAAGTCTGGCCAATGGCGGCACCGTACGAATCGGGCTGGAGAAGCTGAAGGATGGCAGCGAGCGGCTGACGTTCGACTATCTGTCGCGGGAACAGGAGAAAGCAAAGCCGAAAGGACGCAGAAAAGCTCGCAAGAAACCCGCAAAGGCCTGAAGGGATTACCAATCGTGAAGCGGGCAGGGAGGTGCCTTTCACCCTGTTCTCGAATCTGGACGAAATACATGGGACCGGCAATCATCCAGGCCGGTCCCAAATTTTTTGCGGAATATAACCGACTTGCGATCATAAGTTGCATAAGCTTCAATTTACCTGTAAATCAAGATTTTACGCACGGTCAACAGACCTTCTCGTAGCTTGTCGCCCGAAACCGGAGCGAAAGGCTGGAAGCATGGCATCCCCCTTGCACCCCGGGTTTGCAATCGGTCTTTTCAAGGGCGATGCAATCCGGAACGGAACAGATGTGACGCAAAAGACACACAGGTGATGATTCTTATTTGGGGAGTTGGTCTTGCCACTTTCCTTCCTCTTTCCGCCTCAATAGAAAACTAGTGTAGGCGTGCAGGAGAGGGCTGGCGTACGCATCCTGCCGATGCAGAAATGCAGGGGCTGAATGTCTATTTGTTGCGTACGGTTCCGGTTTCCTCGCAGATGGCGGAAGGCTTGTGATCTTTCCGCGGCACTTGCAGCCGAAGGCCGGGGCTGGCAATAAAAATCGTGTGTGCAGCAATGGATACAAGGGCGAAGATTGACAAGAGCAGGCTTCCGAGCAGGCATGTGACGGAGGGGCCCGAGCGAGCACCTCATCGTTCCTATCTCTATGCGATGGGCCTGACGGACGAGGAGATTCATCAGCCACTGGTAGGCGTGGCGACGTGCTGGAACGAAGCGGCACCCTGCAACATCGCCCTGATGCGTCAGGCACAAGCCGTCAAGAAGGGAGTTGCCTCGGCGCACGGCACACCCCGCGAATTCACCACCATCACTGTCACCGACGGTATCGCCATGGGACACGAGGGCATGAAATCCTCGCTGGTTTCCCGCGAGGTGATTGCCGATTCGGTGGAACTCACCATGCGCGGTCACTGCTATGACGCATTGGTGGGCTTGGCCGGCTGCGACAAGTCCCTGCCGGGCATGATGATGGCCATGTGCCGGCTGAACGTGCCTTCCGTCTTCATCTATGGCGGTTCGATCCTTCCTGGCACCTTCCGTGGCCGTCCGGTGACGGTACAGGACGTTTTCGAGGCAGTCGGCAAGCACTCCGTCGGCGCCATGGATGACGAGGCACTTCACGAGCTGGAACAGGTTGCCTGTCCGTCCGCCGGAGCCTGCGGTGCCCAGTTCACGGCCAATACCATGGCCACGGTCTCCGAGGCCATGGGGCTGGCGCTGCCGTACTCCGCCGGCGCGCCCGCTCCTTACGAGATTCGCGACTCGTTCTGTTTCGCAGCCGGCGAAACGGTGATGATGCTGCTGGAAAAGAATATCCGGCCCCGCGACATCGTGACCCGCGAGGCCCTGGAGAATGCGGCAACCGTCGTCGCTGCTTCGGGTGGCTCCACCAACGCCGCCCTGCATCTGCCCGCAATCGCCAACGAATGCGGCATCGATTTCGACATCTTCGACGTGGCAGAGATCTTCCGGCGCACGCCCTATATTGCCGACCTGAAGCCGGGCGGTCGCTACGTGGCCAAGGACTGGTTCGAGGCCGGCGGTGTTCCGCTGCTCATGAAGACACTGCTGGAAAACGGCTATCTGCATGGTGACTGCCTGACGGTGACCGGCCGGACCATTGCCGAGAATCTCGAGAAGGTGCAATGGAACGACCAGCAGGACGTCGTGCGCCCGGCCGATGACCCCATCATGCCCACAGGCGGCGTCGTCGGGCTGAAGGGCAATCTTGCTCCGGACGGTGCCATCGTGAAGGTGGCGGGCATGAAGAGCACCTATTTCCGCGGTCCGGCACGCTGCTTCGATTCCGAGGAGGAATGCTTCGATGCGGTCACGAATCGCCGCTACAAGGAAGGCGAGGTGCTGGTGATCCGCTACGAAGGTCCGCGTGGTGGACCGGGCATGCGCGAGATGCTCGCCACCACGGCCGCTCTCTACGGGCAGGGCATGGGCGACAAGGTGGCTCTGATAACGGATGGCCGCTTCTCCGGGGCCACACGCGGCTTCTGCATCGGGCACGTTTCGCCTGAAGCGGCAGTGGGCGGCCCGATCGGTCTGATCCAGGATGGCGACATCATCATCCTGGACGCGGAGAAAGGCATCATGGAAGTGGAGCTCTCTGACGAAGAGCTTGAAAAACGGCGCAAGGAGTGGAAGCCGCGCGAAAGTGACTTTGGTTCCGGCGCATTGTGGAAATATGCCCAGCTTGTGGGGTCTGCGCGCTATGGCGCCATCACGCATCCGGGTGCAAAAGGCGAGAAGAAAGTCTATGCGGATATCTGAGCATATGGGGGGCTCGGTCCGTTTCATGGCTGTCGGACTGGCACTTCTCGCAAGTGCCGGGACGGTGGGAGATTCCCATGCGCAAACTGCTGGAACCATCGAGGCGCCGATCCTGCAGTTCCATTCCTATCAACCGGCCAGTCCGCGCGTGGCGGCCAAGATTCTGGCCGGCCCGTCCTTGTGGAAGGGAGATCTGGAATCCGCTCGCGAGGCCTGGCGCAAGGGCCAGTACAAGAAGGCCAGAGCGGCCTTCGAGCGCGCCTGGAACAACGGCAATCTGGTGGCGGCTTGGTACTTGGGCCATATCTATCGACTCGGACGTGGCGCGAAAGCCAATCCCGCACGGGCCTTTTTCTATTACCGTCAGGTCGCCTTGGCGTATGATCCGGATGACGTGAATCGCAAACGCCTCATGATGACGGTGGATGCGCTCGTTCGCGTAGCCAACTACTACCGTACGGGCATCGGGAAAAAACGGAAAAAGTACGATCCCAAGCGGGCCTTCCGTCT
>JAJRRY010000216.1 GCA_024279095.1 Alphaproteobacteria bacterium | reverse complement strand
CGCCACAGGGCCTCGCGGTGGCGCGCGGAGCGCACCGGCGGGTTCATCTGGGCCAGCGTGCCGAGCCGTTCGTAGCACTCCGGAGCGGCGAGCGTGAGATGATGCGGTGTGACCTCCACCGAGGCAAAGTCCCGTGCCTGCTCCAACAGTGGCAGTTCCTCCGCCGTGGAGACGTGCAGCACGTGGATGCGCTTGCCGGCCGCTTTGGCCAGACGCAGCAGAAGCGTTGTGGAACGCACCGCCGTTTCCACGTCGCGCCAGACGGGATGCGAGCGCGGATCGCCGGTGATCCGCTCGTCCTTGCGCACTTCCAACCGGTCTTCGTCCTCGGAGTGGAAGGCGGCACGACGCGAGATGGCGGCCAGAACACGGGCCAGCGTGGCGTCATCAGCCACCAGCAGGTTGCCAGTGGAGGAGCCCATGAACACCTTGATTCCGCACACGCCGGGCAGCCGCTCCAGTTCGCCAAGCGTGTCGGCGTTCTCCGCCGTGGCTCCGGCGTAGAAGGCGAAATCGCAGAACATGCGGCCCGTGGCGCGGCGCACCTTGTCGGCGATGGCCTCCGCGGTGGTGGTGGCGGGGCTGGTGTTGGGCATTTCGAAGACGCCCGTGACGCCACCTAGCACGGCGGCGCGGGAGCCCGTTTCCAGGTCCTCCTTGTGCTCGCCGCCCGGCTCGCGAAAATGCACCTGCGTGTCGATGATGCCGGGCAGGACATGCAGCCCCGCACAGTCGATCACCTCCGCTCCCGTTGCCGGATCGAGATCGCCGATGGCAGCGATACGACCGGCACGCACGCCGATGTCCGTCTGTGCGATGCCGGAATGGGAGACGACGGTTCCGCCCTTCAGAAGCAGGTCGTAAGGACCCATGGAAAAAACTCCCGCTGTGGCCTATGTGTTGATGCAGGGTTCCATACTGACCACGCAAGGCGAAAAAAGTCCAATGCCGACACACCTGAAGGCGCGTGCCGCCGCGGAAGTCTCTGGCCCGGAAGCGCGGGATTTCCTGCAGTCCCTGGTGACCAACGACATCGCGGCCATGAAGCCGGGTGATGCGCTGTGGGCCGGGCTGCTGACGCCGCAAGGCAAGATCCTGTTCGATTTCTTCGTGTACGATGCCGACGACGACAGGTTTCTGCTGGACGTCTCCGCCGCGCAGCGCGACGCGTTGCTGCAGCGGATGAGCATGTACAAGTTGCGCCGCGAGGTGGAAATCGCTCCGCGAGAAGAACTGGCGGTGGCCGACGGCGAGGTGTCCGGAGCCATGGCCTGTTTCGCCGATCCGCGCCTTGCGGAAATGGGCATGCGCAGCATCGTGCCACAGGAAATCGCGGCAGAACTGCCCGGCGATGCGAAGGAGTATCACGCTCGCCGCATTTCTCTGGGCCTGCCGGATACCGATACCGACATCGGAACCGGAAAGCTGTTTCCCCATGAGGCAAACTTCGACCAGCTCGGCGGCGTGAGCTTCACAAAGGGCTGCTACGTGGGGCAGGAAGTGGTCTCGCGCATGCAGCACCGTTCCAATACCCGCAACCGCCTGCTGCCTGTAACGGGGGAGAAGGCGCTGACAAGCGGCATGGAAATCACCGGTTCCGGGAAGCGAATCGGCGAGATTTTTTCCACCGCCGAAGACAAGGCCATCGCACTGGTACGTCTGGACCGTGCCGCAGCAGCCATCGAAGCAGGTGAACCACTCATGGCCGGAGACGTCGCCATCCGGCTGATGCATCCATCTTGGGCACAATTCGACGTGCCGGGTGCCTGATCCGCTCTGACATGCTTTCTTCCGTCCGGACTTGACGCATTCCCGGGCTGGCGGGATCATGCGGCATCGCCTGGTCTCAGGCGGGCAGGAACAGAAGGCAGCCGCAATCATGGGCATCGGTTGGGACCAGGACATCATCGTGCATGACGACGGGCTGGCCCGATGTGGCTGGTGCGGCACCGATACCCTCTACGTGGCCTATCACGATGCCGAATGGGGCATTCCGGAACACGACGGGCGGCGGCTGTTCGAGAAGCTGTCGCTGGACATCTTTCAGGCCGGGTTGTCGTGGCTGACCATCCTGCGCAAGCGGCAGGCCTTCCGGACCGCCTTCGCCGGCTTCGATCCGGAGCGGGTCGCCGCCTTCAGGGAGCGGGACGTGGCGCGCCTGATGGAGGATGCCGGCATCGTGCGCAACCGCGCCAAGGTGGAGGCAGCGATCGGCAATGCGCGTGCGCTTCTGGAGATGGGCGGGCCGGAGGCGTTCTCCCGCTTTCTGTGGGATTTCGTGGACGGGCGTCCGCTGGTGAACCTGCCCCGCGCGAAGGTGGAGGTGCCGGCCTTCACGCCGCTGTCAGAGCGGGTGGCGCGGGAGCTGAAGCGGAAGGGCTTTCGCTTCTGCGGGCCGACCGTTGTTTACGCCTTCATGCAGGCGGTCGGCATGGTTGACGATCATCTCGCGACCTGTCACAGGGCACGGCAGGAAGAACGTCCTGACGGAGAATGAGGGAAGCGATGGCCGGAAAGTCAGATCCGCCCCGCGCATGGCAGAGGATGCTCTCGGGGCGGAGGCTGGACCTGCTGGATCCCAGCCCCTACGACATCGAGATCGAGGACATCGCCCACGGGCTGGCCCGTGTCGCCCGCTGGAACGGCCAGACGCACGGCCCGCACGCCTTCTCCGTGGCCCAGCACTGCGTGCTCGTGGAAAGACTGGTGACGCTCTTCCGGCCGGACACCGACCGCCGCTGGCGGCTGGCCGCGTTGCTGCACGACGCGCCGGAGTACGTGATCGGCGACATGATCAGCCCCTTCAAGGCGGCGCTCGGACTGGACTACAAGGCCTTCGAACGGCGGCTGGAGGCGGCCATCCACATCCGTTTCGGACTGCCACCGGAGCTGCCGCAGTGGGTGGAGAAGCTTATCAAGCGGGCCGACCGGGCCAGTGCCTTTCTCGAAGCAACCCAGCTTGCCGGCTTTTCCGATCAGGAGGCGGCCCGCTTCTTCGGTCGGCCCCGCGGACTGAAGGGGCCTGGCGTCAAAACCCTTTTCCAGCTGGAGCCCTGGTCCCCCGATCATGCGAAAGCGGAGATGATCCGTCGCTGCCGGCAGCTTCAGTAGGTCGGGAGGCTGGCTATACGCATGGCACATGAAGAAAGGCCCCGGAAACGTTCCGGGGCCTTGAGCAAGTGCTGGTCGGTGAGCAATCGGAGTAATTCCGCAACAAGTCTACTGTTTCGTCCTGTAGAGCGTGAACTCGCCATTGCGAATGCGCTCGGGAAGACCTTCCGCCATCTCGGCAACGGCCTCTTCGCCATAGGCGGAGACCATTTCCGAAAGTGCTGCAAAGAGGGCGGCCGTGGCAACAGAATCGGGGTGCAACCCGTCGTAAACCGCCTCTTCCCATGCTTCCACGATATAGCGCATGGCGGCATGGCGCGAGCGCTGCTCGTCGGCCTTCTTTTCCATGTGCCAGTCGTCCAGCGGCATGAGCCTGTCCTTCTCAAGTCCTCCAGCGCTCCGAACCGGAGCAACAAAACATCGTGTTGAGGAAATATTTACAGTCCCCCGGCCAGAGAAGCGAGCAGGCTCTGAAGAAAAGGTTAATGGCTGTCTCCGTATGCATCATCCTCCTTCATCTGCAAGATCGGAAGCGACCCTGCGGATCAGGTCGGCGGTGCCAGGCGTAAGACGCAAGGAATCGAGTTCGGCGATTGGGACCCATCGCGCCTCGCGTGCATCCGATCCTGCTTCCGGCTCTCCGGATACCCAGCGACCACCGAAGACCGAAAGGATGTAGTGAGCGGAAATCCGGCCATCCGGTTCGCGATGGATGATGTCTATCACGTCCAGGAGGCGCAGCAGTTCGGCGGAGACACCGGTTTCCTCCTTCAGCTCGCGCAGGGTGGCGCGGCGCACCGGCTCGCCCAGCTCCACCCGCCCGCCGGGCAGACTCCACACGTCTGGCCATGGGGGATTTGCCCGCTGCACAAGCAGCACGTCAGGGCCGCGCAGGACGAGAATGCTGACACCGGCGACGGGTTTCGGCCTGTCGTTCATGGCTGCATCCTCCGGAAAGAAAGGGCCGGCGAGATCTCTCGCGCCGGCCCTGCATGTCCCGTTTCTCCAGAACGCCTCGCTCACCTGCCGCGCAGCAGGCTCCAGGCTGCGGGGAAAGCCAGTGCGGCAATTCCTGCTTTCAGCAGGTCGCCGAGGATGAAGGGGGCAAACCCCAGCGTCACGGCCTTGTCCATGCCCGTGAACTGGGCCAGCCAAGCCAGACCCGGCGCGTAGATGAGGGCCAGACCCACCAGCATGATGGCGAACATGGCCACAGGCCGCTTCGTCCAGCCGCGGTCGGCGAAGTGTCCCACCACAAGGGCGGCCAGCAGGAAGCCGATCAGGTAGCCGCCCGTCGGCCCCATCATGTAGGCAAGTCCCAGCCCCTTCTCTGGCGTGCCGGCGAAAACCGGCAGGCCCGCGGCACCCTCGATCAGGTAGAGTGCGACGGTCGCTGCTCCGAGCTTCCGCCCGAGTGCGGCAGCAATGGCCAGCACGGCGAGAGTCTGAAGCGTCATCGGCACCGGCCAGAATGGCAGCTGTACCTTGGCAGAGACCCACAGCAGAAGCGATCCCGTCACGACGGCCGCGATCTGCGCGGGCAGAGAGGAGATCCCGGAAAGAATGGTCTGGCGAGTGGCGGTGGTCATGTGCATTCGTCCTCGTCATGTTCGGGCAGGATCCCCCTGCCCGTTCCGATCCTGCTCTAGGTATATTGGCTTGCGATGCTTCGGGCAAGGCCGGACGGAACGCATGGACGGCCGTCGTCATGCCGTCTGAACGAATCAACATATGGACATTTCCCGCAGTCATGCAATCAATGGATGCGGAGTCACTTGACTACAATCTACGAAATATCTATAAGGAGGGAAGCCGCAGTCGGGTGGATTGCCTTTTTCCGCATTCCATAGAGACTTTTGTTCTCGCCCGATTGCCTTTTCATTTCTCTTCCCTTGATGACACAAGACTTGATGTGCTGCGCCAGTCGCGTGATGGAGTGAGGCGGAGCGCTGGTTCCATGCGCCCCGTCGCCTTGGGGCTTCATCGGCCGCGGTGTGACGTGTAGATTCTGTCGGACAGGATCCGGAAAAACGCAGACAGCGGAACACACGCCATGACCCGTCCCAGCAACATTGCGCAGCGCGACATCGAGACCGTCATCCATCCCTATACCAATCTGGCCGTGTTCCGCGAGACCGGTCCGCTTGTCATCGAGAGTGGAAGGGGCGTTTTCGTCTACGATTCGGAAGGACGGGAATATATCGAGGGACTATCCGGTCTTTGGTGCGCCTCCCTTGGATACGGCAACGAGGAGCTCGTGGAAGCGGCCCGCGAACAGATGGAGCGGTTGTCCTTCTCGCATCTTTTCGGAGGCAAGAGCCACGACCTGGCCATCGAGCTTTCCGAGAAACTGAAGGAAATCGCGCCCTGCGAGGCTTCCAAGGCGCTGTTCTGTTCCGGCGGCTCGGAAGCCAACGACATGCAGGTGAAGCTTACCTGGTATTACAACAATGCCCGCGGCCGGCCGGAAAAGAAGAAGATCATATCGCGCCTGAAAGCCTATCATGGCGTCACTGTGGCCTCAGGCTCTCTCACCGGCCTGCCCATCGTCCATCAGGATTTCGATCTGCCAATTGCAAACATCGTCCACACCTCCTGCCCGCATTACTATCGGTTCGCCGAGGACGGAGAGACGGAAGAGGAGTTCGTAGCCCGTCTGGCGCGGGAGCTGGACGATCTGATCCAGCACGAGGGACCGGAGACGGTCGCCGCCTTCATAGCCGAGCCGATCATGGGCGCCGGTGGCGTGCTGATCCCGCCGGAGGGATATTTCCCCACCATCATGGAGGTACTGGACAAATACGACGTCCGCCTGATCTCGGACGAAGTGATTTGCGGCTTCGGGCGCACCGGCGAGATGTTCGGCGCAGAAAGGCTCGGCTTCGCGCCCGCGTCCATTTCCGTTGCCAAGGCCATTACCTCCGCATACTTCCCGCTCGGCGCAATTACCATCGAGGAAGATCTTTATCAGGCCATGCTCGACGAATCGCGCAAGATCGGCACCTTCGGCCATGGCTACACCTATACGGGTCATCCGGTGGGCTGTGCGGTCGCCCTGAAGACGCTGGAGATCTACGAACGCGAGGGCATTGTCGAACAGGTGCGACACAAGGGCCGCCTGTTCGAGGATCGTTTCATGGAGCTGGCGGATCATCCTCTGGTCGGCGAGGCGCGTGCCATGGGCATGATCGGCGCCGTGGAGCTGGTGGCCGACAAGACCACGAAACGCCCCTTCGATCCCGTCGGCAAGGTCGGTGCAAAGACGGTGGAGTTCGCCCAGTCCCATGGCCTGCTGTGCCGGATGCTGGGCGACGCTGTAGCTCTCTGCCCACCATTGATCATGACGGAAGCGGAAATCAACGAGATGTTCGACCGTCTCTCCCGTGCCCTGGACGATGCCGAGGCCTGGGTAGCGGCAGAAGGCTTGCGCGATACCTGAAGGTCTAGCGGGCCTCGGCCTTCTTCGCCTCCGGCGCCAGTCCGGATACGTAGAGGGCCACGGCCTGGATCTCCAGCTCCGTCAGATTCTTCGCGATGGTGTGCATGATCGCATTGTCATTGGTACGCTTGCGCTCATGGAAGGCCTTCAGCTGCGCAATCACGTAACGCTTGTGCTGTCCGGCCAGTCGCGGCAGGTTCTCGTTGCCCTCGCCCTTTTCTCCATGGCACGACTTGCAGGGCGGGATGTCCGACCACTTGTTGCCCTTGTGGAAAATATACCAGCCCACGGCCTCGAGCGGCTTTTTGGAACGCGGGATGCGGTGAGACAGCGCCGGTTGCGACGAGAAATGCTCGGCCAGCGCCGCAATCTCCTCATCCGTCAGGTCCTTGGCCTGCTCGTTCATGATGTCGGACTTGCGCTTTCCATCCCGGAAATTCTTCAACTGCTTTTCCAGGTAGATGCGGTTCTGATGGGCCAGCCGCGGATAGATCGGGGAGGATGCTTCACCCTGCGCCCCATGACACAGCGCACACCGTTCCGTGATGAGTTTCTTCACCCGGTTCTTGCCATCTTCCGCCAGTGCCGTCGGCGCCATTGCGGCAAGAACAAGCGTGATTGGCAGTATCCTGCGCATGTGCGGCCCCTCCGCTTTCCCGCTGTCCTCGACAGGGAAAACATAGCACGGTGACCGCCACCCTGCCCAGAGCCTTCGCTCCCGGACCGTTCATTCGGAGAGCGGCTTCAGCGTACTGAGATAAAGTGCGACACCATTTGCGGCCAATGGGGAAAGTCGGCGGGCTACCGAATGCATGATCGCATTGTCATTGGTGCGTTCGCGCTTCGAGAAGGCTTTCAGCTGCTTCAGAATGTACTGCCGATGCTGACCGGCCAGCCGCGGCAGCGTCTTCGAGCCTTCACCCGCCTTGCCATGACAGGTGCTGCAGGGCGGGATATCGTTGTACGGATCACCGTACTTGAAGATGTAGGCTCCGACCTTGTGAAGAAGTCGCTCCTGTTCGTCATCCGGCAGCGGATGCGCGAGCGGTGGCTGTGCAGCGAAATATTCGGCCAGTGCCTCGATCTCGACATCGGTGATATCGGCGGCCTGCTCGTTCATGATGTCTGACTTGCGCCTGCCGTCCCGAAAGTTCTTCAGCTGTTTCACGATATAATCGCGATTCTGATGCGCCAGGCGCGGATAGATGGGATTGGAGGCCTCACCCCTGTCGCCATGACAGAAAGTGCAGGATTCCTCGATGATCTCCATCACTCGCTCCTGCGTGACCTTTTCCGCAGCCTGTGCCTGAATGGCGAACATTCCAACGCCCGCCGCCAGAATCCATGAACCGGCCCTGATCCTCAATTCCGGGTCCTCCGCTTCGAACATGTCCCGTAACCGGCCTTTTCGCCACGAAGAGCACCTGCGGTCAAGGGGGGCACAGCGCCTCACCATCCCCATGACGGAAACCATGTCCGTGGAAACCGCAAAAAAGACTGGACGACTTTTTAGAACTGTTCTAATAAATCTTCTGTGACCGCAGTCACAGAGATGGAATCTGCCGGGGGGAACGCTTTTTCCGGCAGGAAACAGTAGACACAAGGAGAGAACGATATGGAACTGAAGGGTTCGAAGACCGAACAGGCTCTCAAGGAGGCCTTTGCCGGCGAGAGCCAGGCCAACCGCCGCTATCTCTATTTCGCTCAGCAGGCCGATGTGGAGGGCTACAACGACGTGGCCGCCGTGTTCCGTTCCACCGCCGAAGGCGAGACGGGTCACGCGCATGGTCATCTGGAGTACCTCGAGGAAGTCGGTGATCCGGCCACCGGTCTGCCCATCGGCAACACGGCGGACAACCTGAAGTCCGCCATCGCTGGCGAGACCCACGAGTACACCGACATGTATCCGGGCATGGCCAAGACCGCCCGCGAGGAGGGTTTCGACGAGATCGCGGACTGGTTCGAGACGCTGGCCAAGGCCGAGCGTTCCCATGCCAACCGCTTCCAGAAGGCTCTCGACGAGCTCGAGGGCTGATCCCTCTCTGACGCCATGAGCGGACGGGCGGAAGGCACAATGCGGCCTTCCGCCCTGTCCGGCCGGACCAGACTGCCCGAAAGACCAGACGAAATTCGGCCGGCGGATGAGGGGGTCGCCGGACCAGGTGCGATTTGTCCCTGCGAGGAGGAGACGACCATGAGCAAGACGCCGCCCCGGGAAGGGTCCCTGGAGGCCCCGACTCGCCATCCCGTTGAATGGCAGAGCCCGGAGTACTACGACGAGGCCGCCCTCATGAAGGAGATGGAGCGGGTTTTCGACCTTTGTCATGGCTGCCGCCGCTGCGTGAATCTGTGCAACGCCTTCCCGACGCTGTTCGACCTGGTGGACGAAAGCCCCACCATGGAAATGGACGGCGTAAAGAAGGAGGATTACTGGAAGGTCGTCGACGAATGCTATTTGTGCGACCTGTGCTTCATGACGAAGTGTCCCTACATTCCGCCGCACGAGTGGAACATCGACTTCCCGCACCTGATGCTGCAGGCCAAGGCGGTCAAGAACCGCAAGGGGAAGACGAAGTTGCGCGACCGGCTGCTGACCAGCACCGACCTCATGGGGAAGGTCTTCGCACGCCCCGGCATCGCCCAGCTGGTGAACGGCGTCAATTCCATCGGCTTCGTGCGCGCCATCCTCGACAAGGCTGCCGGCATTCATCATTCGGCGTGGATTCCGCCTTTCGCCCCCACCACCGCAGTGAAGAAGCTGAAGGATCACCTCAAACGCAATGGTGAAGGCGAGCCGGCCGGCCGCACACGTGGCAAGGTGGCCTTGTTCGTCACCTGTTTTGCCAACCACAACGAGCCGAAGGTGGCCGAGGACATCGTTGCCGTCTTCGAGCACAACGACATTCCCGTGCAGGTGGCCGAATACAAGGCCTGCTGCGGCATGCCGAAGCTGGAGCTGGGCGACATGGAAGCCGTGGCCCGCGCCCGGGACGTCAACATTCCGTATCTGGCGCAGCTTGTCGATGAAGGCTTCGATCTGGTGGCGCCGGTGCCCTCCTGCGCGTTGATGTTCCGGCAGGAAATCCCGCTCATGTTCCCGGATGATCCGGAGGTGAAGAAGGTTCAGGAAGCATTCTTCGACCCCTTCGAATATCTGGCGCTGCGTCACAAGGAAGGCAAACTGAAGACTGACTTCCGGAACGAACTCGGCACCATCGACTATCATGCCGCCTGTCACCAGCGGGTGCAGAATGTCGGTCGCAAGACACTGGAAGTGCTGAAGCTGATTCCGGGCGCAAAGGTGAACATCATCGAGCGTTGCTCCGGGCATGATGGCACCTATGCCATCAAGAGCGAACACCACGACGCGGCGGTGAAGATCGGCCGCCCGGTGGCAGGCCGGGTGAAAAAGGACAAGGCGGATCACTACGGCTCCGACTGCCCCATGGCCGGCCATCATATCGAGAACATTCTGGGCACCGGCCAGAAGACGGAGCATCCGATCTCGCTGCTGCGCATGGCCTATGGAATCTGAACCGACATCAGGAGGAGGAAACGCGAAATGTCCAACGAAGGTTATCACGAGCCCGTCGAGGAACTGAAACCGGAGACCCGCGACATGCATCGCGCCATTGTTTCGCTCATGGAGGAGCTGGAGGCGGTGGACTGGTACAACCAGCGCATGGACGCCTGTTCCGACCCGGAACTGCGCGCCATCCTCGAGCACAACCGCGACGAGGAGAAGGAACACGCGGCCATGGTGCTGGAGTGGATCCGCCGGCGCGATCCGGTATTCGACAAGGAACTGCGCGACTGGCTGTTTACCGACAAGCCGCTGTCGCACGATCACGATCACTGAGAATGCCCGAGAAGGAGAGACAGGAGCATGAACGCCATGCCGCATCTGACCCGTGACGACCTCTACTCGCTGGAGCAGTACGCCGAAGTGCGTCCCGACTTCCGCAGGAAGGTCATGGCCCACAAGAAGAACCGCACCGTACCGGTTGGGCCCAATGCCACCCTCTATTTCGAAGACAGGCTCACCATGCAGTACCAGATTCAGGAAATGCTGCGCATCGAGCGGACCTTCGAGCCGGAAGGCATCCAGGAGGAGCTGGACGTCTACAATCCCCTCATTCCGGACGGCAGCAACTGGAAGGCCACCTTCATGATCGAGTACGAAGACGTGGAGGAACGCCAGAAAAGACTTGCGGAACTGGTCGGAATAGAGGACAAGATCTGGGTGCGGGTGGGGGATCATGACAAGGTCTACGCCATCGCCAACGAGGATCTCGAGCGCACCACGCCGGAGAAAACCTCGTCCGTACATTTCCTCCGTTTCGAGCTCACTCCGGAGATGGTCGAGAGCGCCAAGGCTGGCGCGCCGATCCGGGCGGGGATCGAGCATCCGGAGTACACGCACGAAACCGAGGTCGTGGAGAACGTCCGCAAGTCGCTCGTCGAGGATCTTGCCTGAGCACATCGCCCCCGGTTGCTTCGGGCAGGAAAGGGCCCGGCTTCTTCAGGGAAGCCGGGCCCGCTTCATTTCAGGCGGTGAATGTTTTCCGTCAGGATGGGCGCCAGTTTGTCAATAGGGAAGCTTGTAGTTCACGCCCACGGTTATCGCATGATCCTTCACGCGGTGCCGGATGTTATTGCCATCTCCATTGGTGCTGGAGATGCGGCCGAAATCCATGTAGCGATATTCCGCCTTGATGGACATGGCATCCGTGATGGCATATTCCACCCCGCCGCCGACCGTATATCCCGCACGGGTCTTTTTGACGCTCGTATAATCACCAGCATCAATACTGGTCCCATCAAGATCTGCCGCTTCAAGCCTTATGCGGGAAAGGACCAGTCCCCCCTTTCCATAGAACAGGAAGGAAGCATAGGAGAAGCCCAGGCGTCCGGTGACGTCCATATAGAAGCCCTGCTTCAAACGAGCGAAATTGTCCGTATCATCGAAAGTCGGAAGGCCTTCGACCCTTTTACTGACCCCCATGAAACCGATATCGGATTCCAGGCCGACAACCATGTTGTTCATCAGCTGACGATTGTAACCGAAGGTCAATCCACCAATGAAGGCCGTGTCCTTCAGGTCCTTCACCATCGTGTCGCCATCAAAGAAACCGGCACCCGATGCTCTGTAGCGCGCCATTGCTGCGCCGGCATGGGCTCCAACATAGAAGCCCGTCCAATCATATGCTCCCGCAGCTTCCTGAGCCGTTCCAAAAGAAGAGAAGCTCCCGATCATTACTGCAGAAATAACGGAAGCGGCAGTTACCTTGATATGACTCATGACAAGTGCTCCATGCAGTTTTGAAGGTGCCCTGATCATGCATCTCACATTTCAAAATGCCCACACCTCACAATTTGAATAAATTATATATCTTATCCATTCAAGTCAATTCTGGATACGCTTATTGTGGAAATATATCAAACAAATTACTTGCTATACCTATTTGTGATTAAATTCTTATTTGTAAAGGAATAATATCCTTTATCATTTTATCATGGGCATGGCCTGTCATAGCCGCAAATTTCTATCTTTGGCCCAAATTTTTGAATTGTTCTGAGTCAAAATTAATTGGTAAAACATATTTACCAATCATATTGCGTTAATCTTTCAGGAAAAGTCCAGGATTCTTTATAGAATTCATAGAGTCCTGGCCCGTTTTCTTGCTTCTGCTTCCTGTTCCCTCTCAAGTCATGCGCATGGCCTCTGGCATGTCGCCACCGGCGGCCCATTCCAGCAGCTCCACCACATGCACGACCGGCAGGTCAGTTCCTTCTGCGAGGTGGTGCATACAGCCGAAGTTGGCCGAGGCCACGACATCGGCGCCCGTGGCCTCGAGATGGCCCGTCTTGCGCTCCCGGAGCTGGAGAGAAATATCCGGCTGAAGTACCGAATAGACGCCGGCCGCACCGCAGCAGATGTGGCTCTCCGCCGGCTCGACCACCTCGAAGCCTGCATCCTCCAGCAGCTGCCGCACCACCTCCGCCAGCTTCAGGCCGTGGGTGAGGCTGCAGGGCGCATGGAACACCACCTTCAACGGGCGTGGGGCGCGCAGAGGAGGGAGCTCCAAGGTGGCGAGATATTCGTGCACGTCCTTCGCCTTCTCCACGATGCGGGCAGCGCGCAACGCCCATTGCGGATCACCGGTGAGGAGATGGCCGTAGTCCTTCACCGTTACCCCGCATCCCGAGGCGTTGACCACGACGGCATCCACGTTCGCCCGTTCCCAGGCGGCGATGTTGGTGCGGGCCATGTCGCGGGCGCGCTCTTCCCGTCCCATGTGATGGGTCAGGGCGCCGCAGCAGCCGGCCTCGCGCGGGATCACCACGTCCACCCCGCAGCGGTTCAACAGCGAGATGGTGGCCCGGTTCACGGAGGCGCCGAGCACGGACTGGGCGCACCCCTGCAACAGCGCCACCCGTCCCCTGCCCTCGCGGCGGGTGAGGAAGGCGCCGGCGACGGGCCTCTCCGGGCGGCCGGATCCGGCCATGCGCAGCATGGCGGCAGCGGGCCGCAGGGCGGGCAGGCGCTCCAGCAGCCCGGCCAGCGGACGGAAGAGCCGCCCCAGCCGCAGGGCGGCAGCGAAGCGGG
>JAJRRY010000215.1 GCA_024279095.1 Alphaproteobacteria bacterium | reverse complement strand
GACGGTCTCCGTGGGCGATGCCGACACGGTGGACGGCCGGCATGCCTCGGAGTTCGCGCTGCTGAGCGGGGCTGCGTTCACGGGACAGCTACGCGCACCGGATATCTATGCCGGGAGGGCGGAACTTTTTCGCGATGCCGGCGCCGGCTCGGCCTCAATCGAGATGGGGGGCTGGGCGGGGTCATGGACGTGCAATGTCCAGGACGGCAGTGGCAGGGTCAATTTCCGCTGGAATGCAACGGCTGGACCACAGCCGCAGTTTCTGGTCGATGGTGATCGGGCAGTGGAATGGGACATGGACGGCTGGGGCGGCTTCGGGCTGACGATCCGGGAGAGCGGGCCCAACACGGGGGCCGGGACCCCCGTCTCGTTCTCGCCACTCCTTTCGGTCGGCAGAGGTGGGATCAAGGGATACGTGCCCTTCGTTCTGCCTTCACATGGCGTGACCAACCTGCCCGATCCCGCCAGAGCGGGTGCGGGAGCCCTCGCGTTCGTCCCCGATGAAAGCGACGGGCCGACGGTGGTATTCTCCGACGGCACAGCATGGCGGCGGATGGGAGACGGACAGATCATCGCTTAAGGTGGTGCATGATTGCTTGCAACCTGAATCAAACATGCCACCGGGGGAGGGGAGGATGAGCAGTTTTACAGAGCCGCTCATAGTTGAAGTCATTCAGAAAGAAAGGCGTCCTTTCCGAGTGGTGCGCCCGTTCGTTTATGCGGCGGGAGCCCCGGACAGCGGGCATCTGCTGATCGTGCCACCCGGATTCGAGACGGATTTTGCATCCGTGCCTTTCGGCTTCCGCTGGCTGGTACCGATTGTTGGACGGCATGGAAAGGCGGCAGTCCTGCATGATTGGTTATATGCTTCCAAGCTCATGCCGCGAAGGATGGCGGATGATCTGTTCCTGGAAGCCATGACCGTCCTGGGGGTTCGTCCGTGGCGGCGCTACCTTGCCTACTGGAGTGTCCGGCTGTTTGGCAGGCGGGCGTGGTGCAAGGCAGAGCCCGTGCGAAAAAGCCGGATTCATTGAGTTTTCCAATACAACTGCAACATATTCGGGAGCATTCATGAAGATACGCAGCATCAATGATGCGGCGCTCGATCTGATCGCGCGCTTTGAGGGATGCCGGCTGGAGGCCTATCGCGATGCCGTGGGCGTATGGACGATAGGATACGGGCACACGTCCATGGCGGGCCCGCCACAAGTGCGGCCGGGCATGCGGATCACGAAAGCGCAGGCGCGGGAAATCCTGCGGCGGGATGTGACCAGGTTCGCGCGTGACGTGGCGCGGGTGCTGGGGCCGCATGCGGCAGCGCTGACAGACAATCAGTTCGGTGCGCTGGTGAGCTTCGCGTACAACGTCGGCATCGGCAATCTGAAGCGCTCCTCCGTGCTGCGCGCGGTACGGGAAGGGCGGCACGATGATGTGCCGCGGCTGCTGCTGCAATGGACGAAGGCGGGTGGCCGGCGGCTGCGTGGACTGGTGCGCCGCAGGCGGGCGGAAGGGCGGCTGTGGCTGACGCCGCCGGCGCGGAGACGGCCACCACCCGTGGCCGTGGCGCGCCACAAGGCGCAGGAAATGATGGAACACCCGGATCTGGCCGCCGCATGGGCGGCCTTTTTCGTGGCAGGCGGCGGGGCGCTGGCCGCAACCTGGAAGGAGGTGAGCGCATGGGTGACGTCATGGATGTGGTGAGGCGGGTGGTGCGCCGGGCGCGGGGCTGGCGGACGTTGGGCTTCTCTCTGCTGGTGGCTGGCCTCGGCGTGGCCGAGGCCACGGACTGGGCGGAGCTGGTGCCGGACGGGCCGGACAAGGGCTGGTGGCTGTTCTGGATCGGACTGGCCATCGCCTGGCTGCGGACGATCACCACGGGGCCGGTAGGTAGCGTGGAAAAAGCCCGAGGATGATGGAAGATAGGGGGACTGGTCGGGATTGGCATCTCGACAAGCGGGTGTCCGTGGCCTTGATCATCGCCATCG
>JAJRRY010000214.1 GCA_024279095.1 Alphaproteobacteria bacterium | reverse complement strand
CATCTCCGAGGTCATCTCTGAGGGCAACGTCGGGCTGATGCAGGCGGTGAAGCGTTTCGAGCCCGACAAGGGCTTCCGGCTGGCCACCTATGCCATGTGGTGGATCAAGGCGGCCATACAGGAATACATCCTGCGCTCGTGGTCACTGGTGAAAATGGGCACAACCGCCAGCCAGAAGAAACTGTTCTTCAACCTGCGCAAGCTCAAAGGGCAGATCAAGGCCCTGGACGAAGGCGATCTCAAGCCGGAACAGGTGAAGGAGATTGCCGAAAAACTCGGCGTGCCGGAGGCCGACGTGGTGTCCATGAACCGGCGACTGGCCGGTGATGCCTCCCTCAACGCGCCACTCAGGGCCGATGGGGATTCCAGTGGCGAATGGCAGGACTGGCTCGTCGACGAGGAGGAAAATCAGGAAGAGAAACTCGCAGAGCGCGAGGAGCACGAGCTGCGCATGAAAATGCTCCGTGACGCCATGGAAAAGCTCAATGAGCGCGAACGGCGCATTTTCGAAGCTCGTCGTCTGCGTGAGCCGCCGCTGACACTGGAAGAACTGTCGAAGGAGTTCGGTGTCTCGCGCGAGCGCATCCGCCAGATCGAGGTCCGTGCCTTCGAAAAAGTGCAGAAGGCCATGAAGGAGGCGGTGCAGCAGGCTGGCGCCTCCTGATGCCTGCCCTCCAATTGCTCCGGAATATCGTCCTTCGGTTGTTTTCCCCAAGTTGATGCACGCATGGTGTCATGAAGTGGTGCTCCCTGTTAACCATGCGGCCATCGAAGTTACAGTCCGCCCACGGATTTTACCCGTTGTTCATGTCTCTCCCGGATCCTGCACATGCTGGAGAATAAGGGGACTCCGTGAGATCAAGGGGCAAGGGGTACTGGGGGAGGCAAAGGTCAGTGAGCAGGTATGGCAATGTAAACGGCAGACCCGGTTGGATGTTCGTGGTGCTGGCAACGCTGGTGTTCGCCGGTGTGCTGCATTTCGGCTCCGGCGTCGTCCGTGAAAGCCTCGACCACTTCCTGCGCGTCAATGCCATGGCGCGCCTGCAGGACTGGGCGGTGCACATTGCCGAGGAGCATCCTTCCCTGCTTCAGGATCTCTCGGATGCGCGCAGCCGCCGTTCGCTGGCGGCGCATCTTGATCGCGAAGCCCGGTTCTATGGCGTGACGCGCTATTCCATCATCGGCGTGAACGGCCGTCTGGATGGAGCGCCCCGCGAGGGGGAGGGTGACGGCTCCGGGCATCGGGCGGTCTCCGGCACCTTCGACCTGGCGGGGCTGCTGCAGGGTGGCAATGATGGTTCGTCCTCTCCGCGCCTGACGGTGGCCATTCCCAATGCGCGCGGCAAGACGGTGGCGCATCTGGAAGCTCATATCGACCAGACGCACCTGCGGGCGCTGCTGTCCGATTCAGTGGTACGGATTCTTCTCATCGGTCTGGCCGGGCTGCTGCTGACCGGTGTGGTGGCGTGGAATGCTCATCGTCAGATCCTGCGCGATGCCAATCACAAACTTTCCATTCTCTCCGGGCGTGACATGCTGACGGGCCTTTTCAATCGTTCCAAGTTCGCCGGCGAGCTGGAACGCATGCTGAAGCGGGCCGATGAAAGGAAGGCCATGGTGGTCTTCTTTCATCTGGACGTGGACAACTTCGGCAACATCATCAGTTCCCACGGCTACGACGCCTCGGACAAGTTTCTGCAGGTGATCGCGGTACGGCTGATGGAGCTGGCGGGGAGAGAGGGACTGCTCTGCCGGCTGGACGGGGACGAATTCGCGCTGGCCTGGATCGTGCGTGATGAAAGAGAGGCGCAGGAGCTGGGCGAGCGCATCCGACGCACCATGCGCATGCCGGTGGCCGTGGACGGGCGCAAGATCCATTACACCGCCTCTGCCGGGGCGGCACTTTATCCAAGGGATGCGACCAGTCTGAAGCTGCTGGAGCGCAGGGCGGCTTTCGTTTGCTGGGTCGTGGGCAGCGAGGGCGGTAACGGCTTGCGTTTCTACAATGCCAAGGTCCGTGAGCGCCACGAGGAATATCTGGCGCTGGAGAAGCGCCTGAAACTGGCCATCGAGGAAAACGGCTTCGAGCTGCATTTCCAGCCGCTGGTGTACCTGCAGGACGGCAGCCTTTACGGATTCGAGGCGCTGGTGCGCATGCGGGACGGAAAGGACGGTCTAATCGCTCCGGACCGTTTCATTGCTCTTGCGGAACGTCTGCACCTGATGGATGCTCTGGGCGGTTTCGTAATCCGCGAAAGCTGCAAGATCGCCGCCCAGTGGCCGGAGCATCTGCGCATCGCGGTGAACGTCTCACCGGCGCAGTTCAAGTCCGGAAATCTCGCCAGCGATGTGGAAAAGGCACTGGTGGATGCGGGGCTGGCGCCGGAACGGCTGGAGATCGAGGTCACGGAGAGTTTCCTCGTCGAGGATTCGCCCTTCATTCAGGAACAGCTTCAGGCGCTGCGGGAGCTGGGCGTGCGCATAGTCCTCGATGATTTCGGGACCGGCTATTCCTCGTTGCATTACCTGTGGCGCTTCCGTTTCGACAAGGTCAAGGTCGACCGTTCGTTCATTGCCGCCATGGATACCTCGATGGAGGCGCGCTCGATCCTGCGCGCCATGCTGCTGATGTTCCGCGCCCTTGGCGTGCCGGTAACGGCGGAGGGCATAGAGGATGCCCATCAGGCAGCTTTCCTGCGCAAGCTGCGTTGCGACACCGGGCAGGGGTACTATTTCGGCCGGCCCATGGCGGCAACGGAGATTGCCGCGCTCGTGCTGCGTGACTGGCAGAGGCGGCAGAGCAATGTGGAAAAACTCTCCGAGCCGGAGCGCAAACGCGCCTGATTTCGGTCTTCAGCGGATGGCACCGCGACGCAGCAGGCCTGGCAGAAGCCACAGGGCGGCAAGCAGCGGATGGCGCTTCTGCCAGGGCTTCAGCTCCACGTGCACGCCGGAGTGTCGTTCTATCTTCCATGCGATGTATTCCGCCCCGCCGGTGAAGGTGAAGGCCGCCTTGGCCAGCCGCAGTATGGAGAGCACCTTGCCGGCAATGATGCGCAGCCGCCAGCGGGCGGCAGGGCGCGGTGTCTCCGCAGTGACCCTGAAGTTCTCCCCCAGAACGGCCCCGGCCGTTTTCCGGCACCAGTCGGCGTTGCGCTCCACGATCAATGCTGCGCGTGAGGCCGATTCGGGACGCAGTTCGGTGGTGTAGGTGGCCTCCAGCGCCCGGATCCAGATCTCCCGCCAGCCGTCGCCGGGCCGGGCCACCGACAGGCCGGCACGCAGCATGGTCTCCACCGCCTGTGCAAGCGCATTGACGACCGCCTCCCGTGTCGCCTTGTCCCGGCACCACACCAGCCGGCAGGGCTGAGAGAAGCGGGCCCAGAAATAGGGATTGGAGACGTCCGGGCGCATCTTGCGGGCGAACAGGGCCAGCGGCAGGACGGCATGCTTGGCCCGCCACGTCCGGCCTTCGTGTTCCGCCTCCGTGTAATGGACGTTGGGCGGCACAAGGCGGCATCCCAGGCGGGCGGCAAGGCGGGGGCTGACTGCGGCGAGATCCTCCGTCAGGACGTAAAGATCCACCAGACTTTCCTCCGGCGTCGCCTCGCGCAGGGTGGAGCCGTAGGCCAGTACGGCGCGCACGCCACTGCCCCGTTCATGGCGGGCGCGGGCCGCCTCGGCCAGTGCCGCCACTTCCGGCGGTACCGGGCGGGCGATCTCCTCGGCGATCAGGGCGTGCAGTCTGTCGGGATCCACCGTCATGTCATTCCACCAGATAGGTGAACTCCGGGCCGAGGGAAATACGCAGAGGTGCATTCTCCGGCGGCATGAAAGCCTCGCCGTCCAGTATGAAGCCGGAGGGCGTTTCGATTTCCAGATTTGCAGCGGTGTAGCTGTGCATGTTCTCCGGCAGCCGTCTGTTTTCCCCGCCATACATGACCGCCGGCAGCCAGCGCAGCAGGAAACGCGGTGGTGGATGACCGAAGATGGAGACGCGCATGCCGCTTTCTCCACCACCCCAGAAGGGCCGGCTGCCAAGAATCAGTTTTTCCAGCGTGGTCACAAGCACCGCCAGCTGGTTGCCTTCGTGGCGCAGTTCGCCTTCCACCCGCAGGGACATGGGATGGGGTCGGTCGAAACGGCCGCCTTCTCCGCTCCCGAGCCCAAGCAATGTCCGTCCCACGGCAACGGCCAGTGTGGCGGCGTTGGCCAGCCCGCCGCGGATACCGCGCCGGTTGAAAGCCCTCTGGCAGTAGAGCGTGGCCTCGGCAATGGCTCCGCCGCCGAGGAACATGCCGTGCCGGGGTCGTCCGTCCGCCGGATTGTCGACGCGCACGGTGGGCCGCGTGATGCGCCGCCCACCTGCTTCTCCCCGTCCGGAGGTCAGGATCAGCGCCCGCTGGCGCTCCAGGTTGCGGCCGGAGAAACCGATGTCCGCTGCCGTCATGTTGGTGGAGCCGTGCGGCAACAGGCACAGCGTCGGGAAACGGGCGAACAGGTCGTCCTCGGCGATGCGGGTCTGGATTTCCTGCACCGTGCCGTCGCCGGAGGAGATGAACAGGGTCTCCCTTCCCGCTTCCGCAAGCCGCTGCAGGGTCGGGGCCAGCGCCTCGAAGCGTTCCAGAACGGTCACGTCGATGTCCGTGTCACGGAGCATTTCGGCCAGTCGCAGGCCCTTCCGGTTGGTGCCGCCGGAACGGGGGTTGACGATCAGCGCGGCCTTCATGCTCCTTCTCCGCGGGTCATCCACGAGACCAGCCCGCCGCTGCGGCGCCTTTCGGCGAAGGCCTGCGCGATCTGCACCACGTGCAGCAGGAGACAGATGCCGCTCCACACGGCCACCGCCACCAGCCCGAGATCCGGCCTGCCGAAAAGGGTGAAAACGGTCAGGATGACCAGATTCGGATTGCGCCTTGCGGTGATTTCCCGGAAGAAGGTGTCGATGCGCCGCCAGATATGGATTTCCAACCCCAGCCATCCGATGGCCATGCCCTCGATCACCCGCTGCAGGACATAGCCTGCGACGATGATGCCGATGGTCCACCACCAGACGGTGTCGTTCAGGGGATGGCCGGCACGCTCAAGCCCAAGTCCCCAGGCGACGTACCAGAACGGCGGATGGATGAGGTCGATGCCATGATCGAAGATGTCGCCCCAGGTGCTGGTCTTCAGGGTGGTGCGGGCCAGCTTGCCGTCCACCGTGTCGAGAAAGGTCATGAACCACGCGCAGACCAGTCCCCCCCCGTAATGTCCCTGCAGAAACAGCCAGAAGGCCAGGACGACGAACACCGCCGACAGCGTGGTGACCATGTTCGGCGTCACGAAGGTGTCGGCCAGCCACCGCGTGACGTAAAAGGCGGGTCGTGGCCAGACGCGCTTGGTCACCAGGTCGGTGGCGCCCTTGTAGGTGCCCATGAAGGAGCGCCATTCCACCTCTGCGCGGTTGTCCTCGTGCAGGATCATGGCATAGGGCGTCTCGCGCTTGCGCAACTTCTTCCAGAAGTTCACGCCCAGATCCGCCGGGCGGAGGGCCTGCAGCGGCGGCACGGGATGCCCCGTGCGGATGCTCTCCAGCGCCGCGATCACCTCTCCGGCGGGGGCATGGGCGGCCACGGGAGTGGTCCCGTCATCGGCAATCAGAATCATCCCCGGGCGGGAGACGAGTGCGGCCACCAGCGGCGGATCCAGAACGGCGTCGGCCCGCACCACGATCACCGGGCCGGCGGCATTGGCGGACTCGTCTTCCGAAAGAACCTCCCCAACGCCATTGCGGGCGAACAGCAGGCGCAGACGCTCGCCCGTGGTGCGTCCCCACAGACGGCCGCCGTCCCTGCCGATCAGGACGAGCTTCGGCGTTTCGCTGGTGTCGTTCATCTGGTGAAGATCCTCAAGAGACGCTTTCTGCCTTCAGGGTCATGGCCGCGGCCAGCAGTGCCAGCGCGATGACCGGCATCCATGCTGCCATCCATGGCGGGGCGAGCCCCATTTCGCCGATGGTGGTCGAAATGCCGTCGAAAATGAAGTAGGCGAAGCCGATGGCCACGCCGGCTCCGAACATGTATCCGACGGCCCCGCCCCGGCGGAAGCGCGCCGCCAGCGGGATGCACACGGCGATCATCAGCCAGGCCGTGAACAACAGCGTGAGACGCTTGTGCCACCGGGTCTTGTAGACGAACACGGGCCGGATGCCAAACCCCTGATTGGCGATGAAATAATCGAGGCTGGACAGCGTCATTTCTTCCGGGTCACCGGAGCGGGCTCCGCTGGCGGCAAACTTGAGGCTGCCGGAGTAGATCATCGTTCCGACCCGCTCCGGAGGGGCGTTGCCGGGGGCGTAGACCACCGCGTTGCGCAGTATCCAGCGGCCGTTGCGCTGTTCGGCACCATCGGCGATGATCTGCTCGATCAGCAGTCCTTCGCGGTCGCGGCGGAAAATGGTCACGCCCTCCAGCCGTTTCATGTCGGCATCCACCTTCTCTGCACGGACGATGTCCCGGCCGGCCCGCATCCACATCGGATCGCGCTCGCCCAGCTGCAATTTCTTGCGGGAGTAGTCGCCGACGCCCCAGTCGCGCAGCTCCCGCGCGGTCAGCGGCACAGCCCGGTCCTTGACGGCGAACTGCGTCACCCCCAGCACGATGCCCAGCGGCAACAGCATGACCATGACCTGCAACGGCGAAATGCCGGCCGCCCACAGCGAGACCAGCTCGTTGCGCCAGCTCAGCTCGACCAGCGTCAGCAGGACGGCCAGCAGCAGCGACAGCGTCCAGAAGGTGGTTGTCACCTGCGGGAAGCGCAGGCCCGCATAGCGCAACAGGGCGGTGTAGTCGTTGTTGCTGTAGGCCAGGATATCGTCCATGTTGCTCAGCGTGTCCAGCATGAGCACGAAGAAGGTCATCCCGAGCAGAATGAACAGAAAGCGGTAGAACACCATGCGGGTCAGGAGGCGGGCGATGATCTTCATGTGCCGGCCTCCCTTTCCGCGCCGCCGAAGAGCCTGAACACGAGCCGTCGAACGGCCTGTCCGGCGTCGGAAAGGCGGTCGTAGATGGCATCGAAGTGATCACGGCCAAGGGTGAAGCAGGCATGCCAGTAGCGCCAGGCGGTGAAGGCGGTCAGGGCCAGGAAGGGTGCCCAGAGGGCCAGCCAGATGGGCGCGGCACCGGTTTTGGCCATGGCGGAGGTGTTCTGCACCAGTTCATAGTATCCGACGAGGATGGTGAAGGCCACGGCGAAGCGGTAGGCACGCTGCCTGCGCCGCTGACCGATGGCAAAGGGCAGGGCGAGGAACGGCAGGATCAGGATGGTGAGGATGGAGACGATGCGCTTGTTCAGCTCCGTGTGGATCTCCGTCACCGTGGCCTTTTTGCGTGGCGTGTCATAGGAGCGGATCAGCTCGGTCAGAGTCATTTCGCGCTCGTCCTCGCCACGCGGTCGGAAAACACTGCGGCTCTTGCGCCCGATCGGTACCTCCACCCGCTCGAAACGTCCCGAGGTGAAAGTGGGTGGCGGCGCATCACTGCCCGGCTCGGGCCAGGATTTCAGCCGCATGCGCAGGCCCTCTTCCAGCACCAGAAGGGGGCGCGGATCCTCCTTCTGGGGCACCAGATAGCCGCGTTTGGCGGTTACCGTCTGTGCACCGCCCTTGCCGCGATAGTCGAACAGGAAGATGCGCTGGAAGCGGTTGGTCTTGCGCTCCAGCGTATCGAGAATGAAGGTGCGCGTGCCCACCTGCATGAACACCCCCTCCTCGGCCAGGTAGAAGACCTCCACGTTGCGGATGTTGAACACCAGGGCGCGATAGGCATAGCGCGTATAGGGCTGGAGCCAGCCGAAGATGAAGACCGAAACCAGCGCCAGCAGGATGGAGAAGTGAATCACCGGCCGGGCCATTCTGTGCAGGGAGATTCCGGCGGCCAGCATGGCGTCGATTTCGGAATTCTTCGACAGTTTGTTGAAGCCGAAGAGCAGTCCCAGAAAAAGCGCCGCCGGCAGAGCGATCCCGAGGTAGTGCGGCACCAGATAGCCGAGCAGCTCGAAGACGACGGAGAAGGAGTTCTTCTTGCCCAGCGTGATGTCCAGAAGGCGCACCAGGCGTTCCGAGAGAAGAACCATGAGCCCGATGCCCAGGGCGACGGAAAGCGGCTTGACGACTTCCGTCAGGACGTATCGGTCGATGATCCGGTAACCCAGCATGTCAGCTCCTCGCCGGCGCGCATGGCATGTGGCCGGTCACATGCCGAAGCAAACCGGTTCAAGCCCCTCTCAATGGCCGCAATAAGGCAAACGGGGGCGGACCGCAATAGCAGGTTGATCACTGCGACAGAGAGGACAGCGACAGCCGCTCCAGTTCATGCATGCTCCTTCCGTCGTTGGCGAGCCCCCGGCGGGTCACCTCGATGGCCCATTCGCCGCGCCTGCGTTCCACCTTCAAAAGCTGCCATCCGGCCGGCGGCTTCTTGCGTCCGGGCGCCATGGAGGCCGACGGGGCGGAGAGGATGTGCGCAATGCCGGTACGCGTTTCGATGGTGCGATGAGCCCATTCGTGATTGTGTCCGTAGAGGACGATCTCCGCGCCCTGCTCCACGAGGACCTCGCGCAGGCGGTCGGCGTCCTTCAGTGCCTTGCGGGGCTTGCTGGCCAGCTCGGTCAGCGGCGGATGATGGATCAGCACGATGCGGCAGAAGCCCTTCGCGGCACTGTTGGCAAGCAGGTGGCGCAGTCGTTCCAGCTGTTCCTCTCCCACCATGCCGGAGGCCTCCCGCCATGGAGCCGGCCAGGTGGAATCCACGCCGATCAGGGCGACATTGCCCACATAGCGCACGGTGGGAAATTCCGGCATCCGTTCCTCCGGCCGCCCCGTCATCCAGGGTGCAAGCCGTGGCAGACCCGCCTTCAGGGCGTCCCGGACATAGAAATCGTGATTGCCGGGGACCAGCATCAGCCTTTCCGGTGCTGCCGTCCGTTCCAGCCAGCGGCGGGCGGAGGCGAATTCCGAGCGCGTGGAGATGTTCACCACGTCACCGGTCAGGGCGAGGACGTCCGGATCGCAGGCGGCGATGTCGTTGCTGATCCGCGCCAGAACATCGGCATGGTGGTTGCGCCGGCGGCGCAGGCGCCAGGAGAGCCAGCCGAGAATGCGCTTGCTCGCCAGTTCGCGCAGGCGTGCGCCTGTCAGAGGCAGATGCGGGTCGGTGAAATGGGCTATGGTTGCCATGCTGATGATTGACTGGACGGGCAAAAAGGTGTCAATGGAAATCGCGGAATGCCACCTGCCGCCCGTCTGGCGGCACATTCCCGAGCGCCCCTTCCCCTTAACAGAGGATGCCCAGCCGTGAAAGTGATTATTCTGGCCGCCGGACAGGGCCGCCGCCTGCTGCCTCTGACGGCCGACATTCCCAAGGCCCTTCTCGATATCGGCGGCCAGACGCTGATTGGACGGCAGATCGACGCTTTCGCTGCGGCCGGCGTGCGGGAATTCGTGGTTGTGACGGGATACGGCTGCGATCTGATGGACGAGGCGCTGGCCCGCATTGCCGACCGGGACCGCGTGGAAATCCGCACCATCTACAATCCCTTCTACGCGGTGAGCGACAATCTCGCCAGCTGCTGGATGGCACGGGCGGAGATGGACGGCGACTTCATCCAGGTGAACGGAGACAACGTTTTCCGTTCCGATCTGGTGGAGGCCCTCCTGTCTGCCAACGGTGCCCCGGTGACCGTCGCCATCAACCGCAAGGAATCCTATGACGCCGACGACATGAAGGTGATGCTGGACGGCGGCCGGCTGACCGAGATCGGCAAGACGCTGCCACTGGAGGCGGTGGATGCGGAGGCCACGGGCTTCTATGTCTTCCGTAACGAGGGGCCGGAGATGTACCGCGAGGTACTGGAGGAGATGATG
>JAJRRY010000009.1 GCA_024279095.1 Alphaproteobacteria bacterium | reverse complement strand
GTCTATGGCGATCATGGCGGCGCCTGGGTGGATGAGGAGACGCCGCCCGCTCCGGTCAGCGAGCGGGGGCGCCGCCGGCTGGAGGCCGAATGCCTCTGGCGCGGTCTGCATGCGCGCACGGGCCTGCCCGTGCATGTCTTCCGTCTGCCGGGCATCTACGGCCCCGGCCGCAGCCCTCTGGAGAAGGCGCGGGAAGGGCGGCGCAAGGCCCTGATCGTGAAGAAGGGGCAGGTCTTCTCGCGGATTCACGTGGCGGATCTGGCCGATGCCCTGCTGGCTTCCATCGACCGCCCCCACCCGGGGCGGATCTACAACGTGGTGGATGACGAGCCGGCGCCACCCCACGAGGTGGCGCTTTACGCCTGCCGCCTTCTCGGCATCGACCCGCCGCCGCTTGTGCCATTCGAGGAAGCCGATCTGTCGCCCATGGCCCGGTCCTTCTATGGCGAATCGAAGCGCGTTTCCAACCGGCGCCTGAAGGAGGAGCTCGGCTGGCGGCCGCGATATCCGACCTACCGTGAGGGGCTGAAAGCCCTTGCCGACAAGGCGAAAGACGACGGCGAATGATTCGCCTGCCCTGTGTGCCCGTATTCAGTGGGCCTTTTCCGCGGTGTCGGGTTCTGCCCCGGCACCATGAAAGCTGTAGCGGCCCACCAGCGCCTTCATGGTCAGTCCCTGAACGATGATGGAAAACACGACCACGGCGTAAGTGGCGGTCAGTATGGCCGGCTTGTAGGCATTGTCCGGCAGCGACAGCGCCAGCGCCACTGAAATGCCGCCGCGCAGGCCGCCCCACGTGAGAATGGCGATGGTCCCTTCCTCGAACTTGCGCCGGACTCGCAGCAGGCCGATCGGAATGGCCACGGAAACCAGGCGGGCGAACAACACCATCGGGATGGCGAACAGTGCCAGCGGCAGGTTGACCGTATTCCAGCTGATGACCAGAACTTCAAGCCCGATGAGGAGAAACAGCACGGAGTTGAGAATCTCGTCGATCAGTGTCCAGAACTGGAAGACATGTCGCCGTGTATTCGTACTCATGGCGAAGCGGGCCCCGTGATTGCCGATCAGCAGGCCTGCCACCACCATGGCGATGGGCCCCGAGACGTGCAGGCGCAGGGCGATGGCATAGGTGGCGAACACCAGGGCCAAGGTGATTAGGACCTCGATGTTGTGCTCGTCGATACGCCGCATGGCGGCATAGGCGATCAGGCCGGCCACGAGCCCGAGCAGTGCGCCGCCCAGCGCCTCGCCGGCGAACAGCCGCACGATCGTTGCCGCATCCACCTGCTGCGGCCCGTGCCCGGCGGCAGCACCTGCCATGCCATGGGTTGTGCCGTCGATCCAGCCGGGATCCACCGACATGGCAATGGTCAGCATGACCGTGAACACCACGACGCCCACCCCGTCATTGAACAGCGATTCGCCGGCGATCTTGGCCTGCAGCAGACGCGGAATGCGAATGGTCTTCAGCAGACCCAGCACCGCCACCGGATCGGTGGGCGAGATCAGCGCCCCGAAGACGAGTGCCCAGACGAATGGCATGCGCGGGCAGAACCACTGGCCGAACCAGTAGATGCCGGCCGCCGTCACAAAGGTTGAGATGAGCACCCCCAGTGTCGCCATCAGACCGATGGCCCACTTGCGCGCCGCCAGCTCGGAAAAATCCACATGCACCGCCCCGGCAAACAGCAGCAGCGCCAGCATGCCGTTCATCAGGGCATTGGCAAAGTCTATCTTGCGCAGCGCATCACCGACGGTCCCGGCGATGCCCAGCGAGGGCCAGATCAGATCGGCGATCACCATCAGTCCCGAGGCTGCCAGCGCCATGATCACCAGACCTATGGTGTGCGGCAGCTTCCACGTGACATGGTTGAGGAAGCCGAAAAAGGCGGACAGCAGCAGAAGAAGGGCGGCGATCTCGAAGAAGGTCATGGTGTGTGGATACAACCCTCCAGCTTTTCTGGCCAGTCCCTGCGGCAATTCCGTCATCAGGGCGGCACGAAAGGGAATGCCCGATTTGACGTCACGTAAACGCACAATTTTTATGCATAAAAATCTGATTGCACAATAATTGTGCAAAAGAGTTAATCTTCATTAACTTCGACGTTTCCCAAAATATTCAGACGAATCAGCTGGTTGGGCCGTTTCCGGTATTCTGGCACGCCCCTTGTAAAGGAAGTGATGGTCTTTCGCGCAAGTCGGTTCGCGAGAGGGGAAAACAGGAGACGCACATGAAGTACATCATCGCAATCATCAAGCCGCATCGGCTGGAGCACGTCCGCGAGGCGCTCGCAGCCATCGGCATCGAGGGCATGACCGTATCCGAAGTGAAGGGGCATGGCCGTCAGAAGGGCCATACGGAGGTCTATCGCGGCGCCGAGTATGTCGTGAATTTTCTGCCCAAGGTGAAGATCGAGGTGGCCACCACCGAAGACATGCTGGACAAGGCGCTGGATGCCATCCGCGAGGCCGCGCAGACCGGACAGATCGGTGATGGCAAGATCTTTGTGCTGCCCATTGAGAAGACCATTCGCGTGCGCACCGGCGAAACCGACCACGACGCGCTTTGACAATCAGGGGAACGAACGACATGACACGCAATCCTTTCAGGTATTTCGGGGCGGCCCTGGCCGCGACGACGGTTCTCGTCGTCGGTTCCGGTGTCGCCATGGCCGAGGAGGCTGTACCCTTCGACACCCAGGTGCGGTTCATCTTCAACACGCTGAACTTCCTGCTCATGGGCTTTCTGGTGATGTGGATGGCTGCCGGCTTCGCCATGCTGGAAGCCGGTCTCGTCCGCTCCAAGAACGTGTCCATGCAGCTGACCAAGAACGTGGCGCTGTATTCCATTGCCGGCATCATGTTCTGGCTGATCGGCTATAACCTCATGTATACCGGCGTCGGCGATGGCTATTTCGGAACGCCCATGCCGGTGAGCATTCCGGATCCGGCCGCCGAGGCCAAGGGACTGTCCGCGGAAGGGGCGACGATGTACGCCGCCGCCTCCGACTGGTTCTTCCAGATGGTGTTCTGTGCCACCACCGCTTCCATCGTGTCCGGCACGCTGGCCGAGCGCATCAAGCTGTGGCCCTTCCTGCTGTTCACCGTCGTTCTCACTGGCGTCATCTATCCGATCGTCGGTTCCTGGGAATGGGGTGGCGGCTGGCTCGACAAGGAGTACGGCTTCTCCGATTTCGCCGGTTCCACGCTGGTGCACTCCACGGGCGGCTGGGCGGCCCTGGCCGGCGCGCTGGTGCTCGGTCCGCGTCTGGGCAAGTATGGCAAGGACGGTTCCGTCCACCCGATTCCGGGCTCCAACATGGCCTTGGCGACGCTCGGCACGTTCATTCTCTGGCTAGGCTGGTTCGGTTTCAATGGCGGTTCGCAGCTGGCCATGGATTCGGCCGAGAACGTCTCCGCCATCGCCCGCATCTTCGTCAACACCAATGCCGCGGCTGCCGCCGGTGCCGTCACCGCTCTGATCCTGACGCAGCTGGTGTATCGCAAGGTTGACATCACCATGGTGCTCAATGGCGCTCTGGCCGGTCTGGTGTCCATTACCGCCGAACCGCTGGCTCCGTCCCTGCCGTGGGCGGTGTTCGTCGGCGCCATCGGCGGTGTGATCGTGATGGTCGTGGTGCCGCTGCTCGACAAGCTGAAGATCGACGATGTGGTCGGTGCCATTCCGGTGCACCTGATCGCCGGCATCTGGGGCACGATGATCGTGCCGGCCTCCAACTCCGGCGCCTCCTTCCTCGGCCAGTTCGTCGGTGTCGTTGCGGTGGGCGTGTTCGTCTTCACCGTGTCGCTGGTGATCTGGTTCATCCTCAAGGCCACCATCGGCATCCGGGTGAGCGAGGAAGAAGAAATCATGGGACTCGATGCCGCGGAAATCGGCGTGGAGGCCTATCCCGAGTTCGGCAAGGGGTCTCAGGCCATCTGACCCGTATTTCCGGACCGTTGCAGGCCGTCCATGTGACCGGGGGCGGCGAACGGAGGCCCGCAGGGGGGATATCCCCCCTGCGGGTCTCTTTCTTCTGGCGTTGGTTTACGGAGCCTTAACCGCCTATCCGCCACCATGTGATCGAGGTACGTCCCGCCAAGTCTCACCCATCGCCCGAAGGATTCGAACGGTCGGCCAGTCATGACCACGCAGCATTCCGCAGAAACGGACGAAAGCACCATTCCCGTCGCTCTGCGACGGTTTCTGGTCATGCGCCTGATGGAATTCGGCGGCCTGCTGCTGCTGGCCGCCACGGCATTGCTGGCCGTGGCCCTTGCCACCTGGTCGGTCACGGATCCCTCCTTCAACCGGGCTCTGGAGGGGCCGGTGCGTAACTGGCTCGGGCGGCCCGGCGCCGTCGTCTCCGACGAGCTGCTGATGCAGCTGGGGCTTGGTGTGCTGGCCGTGGTCGCCGTGCCGGTGATCTGGGCCGGACAGCTGCTTTCCCATGTGCCGCTTCGCGCGCTGCACAAGCGAATCGGATGGTGGCTTCTGCTGGCCGTGAGTGGAGCCGCCGCCGTCTCCCCCTTGCCCGCGCCGGACGGCTGGCCGCTTTCCGCCGGTCTTGGCGGCAATATCGGCGAGATCATTTCCAGCGGGCTGACCGGGCTTCTCGAATTGGCCATGAAACCGCTCGCGGCGCGCATCCTGGCCGGAGTTGTCCTGGGGGGACTGGCCTTTCATGCGCTGCTGCGCGCCGTGGACATTGCCGCTGACGACATCATTGCCGCCGCCGCCATCCTCGGTGAACGCAATCAGGACAGGGTGGCGGCAGGCATTGGCAGTCTCGGCCACTGGCGGATGCGCTTCACAAATCTCTTCCCTCGCGGCATGCACAAGGCGCGTGCCGTCCGCAGAGCCGATGCCGCGAAAGCCGGTGCACGGGGCGGAGAAAAACGCCCGCGTGTGCGCAGGCCTGCTCCGGCGACCGTGACGCCGACCGCGGGTGATGAGGATCCGGATCTTCCGCCCGTCGCGCCCTTCGCCGCTTCCGGCGAGGAAGACGATTCGCCGCCGCCCGGCCTGTTCAGGCGTCTGACCGCCAGGATTCTGCCCGTGGAGAGAACGGAGGCCGAGGAGCCTTTGCTGCCCGCCTCCCGCCGCGAACCGCGTCTGGTGGGCGTGGCAAGAGCGCCGGCTGCCACCACCCCCCAGCCTGCGGCAGCGGTAGCGGAAGAACAGGGGCTTGTACGTGTCGGACAGCCTCTGGATGATGCCTACATGCCCGAGGAACTGCCCGACGAGGACGGATTCGAACAGGATGTGGAAGCCGGTGAGGGGACACCCGCCGCCACACGCACGGCTCCGGCGGCGAAACGCAAGGCCGCAACCCGGCAGGCGAAGAAAAAGAGAATCGAACTGCCACCGCTCGATATTCTTGCGGAGCCGGATCATTCCGACCGGCCACCGGAAATGTCCGACGCGGCACTGGAGGAGAATGCGCGCATCCTGGAAGGCGTGCTGGAGGATTTCGGCGTTCGCGGCAAGATCATCAACGTCTGTCCCGGCCCGGTGGTGACCCTTTACGAACTGGAGCCGGCTCCGGGCATCAAGTCCTCCCGCGTCATCGGGCTGGCCGACGACATCGCCCGCTCCATGTGCGCCATATCGGCCCGCGTGGCCGTGGTGCCGGGGCGCAACGTGATCGGCATCGAGCTGCCCAATGCCCACCGTGAGACCGTCTATCTGCGCGAGATGCTGGAAAGCCCGGCCTATCGGAAGAGCAAGAACCGCCTGCCCATCGCGCTGGGCAAGAACATCGCCGGAGAGCCGGTGTTCGCCGATCTGGCGCGCATGCCGCACCTGCTGATCGCCGGCACCACCGGCTCCGGCAAGTCGGTGGGCATCAACACTTTCATCATGTCGCTGCTCTACAAGATGCGGCCCGAACAGTGCCGTCTCATCATGATCGACCCGAAGATGCTGGAGCTGTCCGTCTATGAGGGCATCCCGCATCTTCTCGCTCCGGTGGTCACCGATCCGAAGAAGGCGGTGGTGGCGCTGAAGTGGGCAGTGCGCGAGATGGAGGAGCGCTACCAGAAGATGGCGCGTCTCGGCGTGCGCAATCTGGAAGGCTACAATGCCCGGGTGAAGGAAGCGCTGAAGGCCGGTGAGGTCATCACCCGCACCGTGCAGACCGGATTCGATCCGGACACCGGCGAGCCGGTGTTCGAGGAGAAGGAGATGGAGCTCGAGGTGCTGCCCTACATCGTCGTCATCATCGACGAGATGGCGGACCTCATGATGGTGGCCGGCAAGGACATCGAGGGAGCGGTACAGCGTCTGGCCCAGATGGCCCGCGCCGCCGGCATCCACGTCATCATGGCCACGCAACGGCCGTCGGTGGACGTCATCACCGGCACCATCAAGGCCAATTTCCCGACCCGCATCTCCTTCCAGGTGACCTCGAAGATCGATTCGCGCACCATTCTCGGCGAGATGGGCGCCGAGCAGCTGCTGGGCATGGGCGACATGCTCTACATGGCCGGTGGCGGTCGCATCGTGCGCCTGCACGGCCCCTTCGTCTCCGACGAGGAGGTGGAGGAGGTGGTCCGCTTCCTGAAGTCCCAGTCCGCGCCGGACTATGTGGATGCGGTCACCACTGAGGCCGACGATTCGCCCTCCGGCGGTGGTGCCGGCGGAGGGGCGGTGGGGCGCTCCGGCGACGATCTCTATGATCGCGCCGTGCAGGTGGTGTTGCGCGACAAGAAGGTTTCAACCAGCTATATACAGCGGCGCCTCCAGATCGGCTATAACAAGGCGGCCACGCTCATCGAACGCATGGAGGAGGAGGGCCTGATCTCGGCTCCGAACTCCAAGGGCAGACGCGAGATACTTGTGGGAGGCGACAGCGCCCGCTAGACGGGCCGCAACGGTGCGTTGCGTGAAGGTTGCCGTAATGTGGCCGCAGAGTAGGCATATCGCGAAACGGAACATCGGACGGCAGGAAAACAGCTTGCAGCCGTACAGGATCGAGCCATGAGAAAGACACGCAGAAGCATCCTTCTCGCCGCGCTGGCGGCAATCTCCATGCCTGTGGTGGGTGCGCTCTCCGGCGCTTCCGCCCGGGCACTGACGAACGAGCAGAAGGAGGCAGTGGCCAACATCTCCGACTTTCTCAATTCCTTCCGCACGCTGGAGGGTGAATTCACCCAGATTTCGCCGCGGGGCCGGGTGTCCACGGGGCGATTCTACATTGCCAAGCCGGGGCGGATGCGGTTCGAGTATGCACCTCCCGTGCCCATCGTCATCGTTTCCGATGGAACCTGGGTGGCCATTCGCAACAACAGGCGCGACACGGTGGACTACTATCCCCTCTCCCGCACGCCTCTGCGCATGGTGCTGGCACCGCGTGTCGACCTGGCCCGTGATGCCATCATCCACAAGGTGGAGCGCCGCAACGGCCTGCTCATCGTCACCCTGAAGGACCGTGACCGCATGGTGCCGGGCAAGCTGGTGCTGGTCTTCGACGAGGGGCGCCGTACCCTCCAGCAGTGGATCATTGTCGATGGTCAGGGACGGCGCACCACCGTTTCGCTCGGCAAGATGGCCATGAACGGCAAGGTCAGCAGCAAGCTGTTCCGCGTGGCCAGACCGGGCCAGGGTCGAAAGGTGCGCAAGAAGACCAACTTCCGAAGTGCAAGATGACTGCAGACGAGAACAGGTATTTCTGACCTTTTCGTAATCTGCATTAACAAGAATTCACGAAAAACAGGCCTTGCCCGAATTGAAATCTTGCCCGGGCAGGCCTATCTTGTTTTCAGCAGTCGTTGCCGCTCCCACGGGCCAAAGCCCCCCGCTTCTTACCCTCTCGGCCCTGGCAACGGCTAAAACGCCGGTCTCCCCTCCCGGCGTGAGCGCTGACAAAGCGCACCTGAAGGCGCCCGGCCCCCCGACCGGGCGCCTTTTTTTGTCTTGCGCCAATCGAAGGAAATGCTACCGATCCGGAACCATGCAGAAACTCGCCTTCGCCACATGGAACATCAATTCCGTCCGCCTGCGCATTGATCAGGTGGTGGAGTTCCTGAAGATCTGGGCTCCTGATGTCCTCGCGCTCCAGGAGACCAAGTGTCCGCCCGGCCAGTTTCCGACGCGCAAACTGCGCGAAGTCGGCTACGAACATGTCGCGGAGTGTGGTCAGAAGGGCTATCATGGCGTTGCCATCGTCTCCCGTCATCCGCTGGAAGACGTGCAATCCCACAACTTCTGCGGCATGGGGGATGCCCGCCACGTCTCCGCCGTCGTCCGTGGCATCCGGGTGCATTCCCTTTATGTGCCGGCTGGCGGCGAGCTGCCCGATCCGGATCGCAATCCCAAATTCGCCCACAAGCTGGCCTTTCTGGCGGAGATGCGGGAATGGTTGAAAGCGGAGGCGGCGGCCGCCAACCCCGTGGTGCTGATGGGGGATCTCAATGTGGCGCCGTACGAATGCGATGTCTGGGATCATCGCAGGCTGCTGCGTGTCGTCACCCATACGCCCGTGGAAACCGACGCCCTGAAAGGCATCCTTGCCGAATCCGGCATGGTGGATGTTGTACGCAGGCACATCCCGGCCCCGCGGAAGATCTTCACCTGGTGGAGCTATCGCGGCAAGGACGACTGGAGCCGCCTCGACAAGGGCCGCAGGCTGGATCACGTGTGGACGGATCCAGCCTTGGCCGAGACGAGCTCGAACGTTGAAATCGTCCGCACCACGCGTGGCTGGACGCGCCCCTCCGACCACGTCCCGGTCATGGTGCGTTTCGGGGCGCAGAGGGTGCCTGCGCAGCAAGGTGGAAAAAACGTCCGGCGGTGAGGATTCGCCCTTTCGATGGCGTGCGTTTGGGCGTATGCTCACTGGGACAGATTGTCACGCCGGAACGGAACCCTTCCCGTCCAGATCAGGCAGCCGCCATGAGTCGATCTGACCCTCCCCCTTTCATCAGCGGATGATGCAGTCATGTCAGGAAAACCCCTGCCGTCCCGATTGGATCCCCTGATCCGGAAACTGAAGAAGGATGATGATGGCGAAACCCTCGCCGTGCTGGCGGAAGCCCTCTTCGCTTCAGCCCAGGCGGAGGATCTTGCCCGTCTCTCCACTGCCGACCTCGAATGGCTGGTCCGGCGGGTCCACGCATTCGTCGCCCGCAGGCAGCCCGGCCACGGCAAGGTGGAAATCGTCGATCCGGATGTCCCCTCCCTGGAGCTCTCGACGGTCACCGTGACACAGGCCCTGAACGACAACATGCCGTTTCTGGTCGATTCGCTGCTGGGATATCTGGCGGAGAAGGGGCTGGAGGTTCGGCTGCTGCTGCATCCGGTCATTCACGTGGAGCGTGATGCGAAAGGCAACCTTCTGAAGATCGGCCGCCACGAGACCGATGCCCTGCATGGTCGTGCGGAAAGCATCGTCCACCTGCACACCCGGCGTCTCGATGATGACGAGCGCGTAGAGCTGGCCCGTGACATCCGGGAGATCCATTCCGACGTGCGGGCTGCCGTGCTCGACTGGCCGGCCATGCGCCAGCGGGTCGAGGATCTGATCTCCGAATATCAGTCCGTGCCACCGCCTGTGCCGGTGGAAGAGCTGACGGAAGTCCTGGCTTTCCTGCAGTGGCTCGTGGCCAATCATTTCGTGTTCCTAGGTGTTCGCGAACATGTGATGAAGGCTGGCGAGGCCGTCCCCGAGGGACGGGGGCTGGGCATCCTTCGCCATGCAGGGGACGCAGCCGAAAGCGACGATGCCGCCTCGCCCGACGGGGTGATCTGCCAGACACCGGCTCGGGAGACGCCGATTCTCATCACCAAGTCGACGCGCACTTCGCGGGTGCATCGCCGGGTGCCTATGGATCTGATCATCATCCGGCGTTACGATGCCGCCGGCGAGGTCGTCGGCGAAGTACGGATTGTCGGTCTGTTTGCCTCCGCCGCCTATGTCAGGGCGGCAAGGGACATCCCGCTGGTGCGGCGCAAGATCGAAATGGCCATGCGCTTCTCGGGCCTCGACCGGGATAACCATCTCGGCAAGGCCCTGCTCAATATTCTGGAGACCTTTCCGCGGGATGAGCTCTTCGAGCTGGACACCGAGACGCTGACTCGCATCGCCATGGGCATCCTCGGGCTGGAGGAACGCCCTCGCACCCGGGTTTTCGTCTGGCGCGGCTGCTCCTCGCACTACATTTCCGCATTCATCTACGTGCCGCGCGACCGTTTCAGCTCCCAGCTGCGCGAACGCATCGGCGAGGTGCTGGAAACGGCCCTTTCGGCACGCATTGTCAACTTCACCCCCAGTTTTCCGGAAGGAATCATGGTGCGTGTGCACTACCGCCTCGAAGTGATCGGGGAAGGGCCGCGCACGATCGACGCCGAGGAGATCGAGCAGGCGGTCATCGAGGTGGTGCGCACTTGGGAAGATCGTCTCTTCGAGGAGATGCGCAAGGCATGGGGCGAGCGGAAGGCCGAACAGCTGACCCGCCTCTATCATGGCGCTTTTTCGCAGGCCTGGCAGGAGGCCTTCGACCCTCGGGCATCTCTCCATGATCTGGAAATCATCGAGCGGCTGAACGTCGATTCCCCACTTGCCGTCTCGTTGCATCGCGCGCCCGGGGATGCACCGGAAATCATGCGCCTGAAGCTGTATCATCTCGATTCGGCGGTGCCACTGTCGGTCCGGGTGCCGATTCTGGCCAATGCGGGACTTGAGGCCATCGAGGAGCGTACCTTCGTGCTGCATCGGGGCGATCGGGAGGAGGCCCGGGAAATCTTCGTGCACGAGGTGACCCTGAAGGTACCTGCCGGCAAGCCCGTGGATCTCGAGACCCTTGGGCCCAAGTTGGAAGAGGCATTCCTCGCCATCTGGAACGGACTGGCCGACGACGACCGGTTCAACGCGCTGGTCGTGGCGGCGGAACTGGACTGGCGACAGGTGAGCGTGCTGCGCGCCATGGCCCGCTGGATGCGGCAGGCGGCGGCTCCCTACACCACCGGCTATATCGCCGACACGCTGCGTCGCCATCCGGAGCTGGCCCGGAGGCTGATCGAGATCTTCGAGACGCTGTTCCGCCCCGGGCGTGCCGGGCGGCAGACGCGCCTGCGCAAGGCAAAGACGCTGCGCAGGGAGGTGCTGGCCGCCCTGTCCTCCATCCAGTCGCTGGACGAGGATCGCATCCTGCGCATGTATCTGGCCACCCTGTTCGCCATGCACCGCACCAATTTCTGGCAGGAGCGTGCCGACCCGGACGGCAGGCCGGCGCCACTGGTCTTCAAGCTGGCTGGCGAGGAGGTGGAGTTCCTGCCCGATCCCAAGCCATGGGCGGAGATCTTCGTTCATGCCCCGGACGTGGAGGGGGTGCACCTGCGCGGAGGACCGGTGGCTCGCGGCGGCATCCGCTGGTCCGACCGCCTGCAGGATTTCCGCACCGAAATCCTGGGCCTGGCCAAGGCGCAGAACGTCAAGAATGCCGTCATCGTGCCGGTTGGGGCGAAGGGCGGCTTCGTGATGCGTCGTCCGCCGCGCGATGCGGGCCGGGACGGCATGCTGATGGCGGGACAGACGGCCTATCGCCGCTTCATTTCCGCCATGCTGGACATCACCGACAATATTGTCGACGGCGAGATCGTGCCGCCGGAACGGGTGGTGCGTCTGGATGGTGACGATCCCTATCTCGTCGTTGCCGCCGACAAGGGCACCGCCACCTTCTCCGATATCGCCAATGCCATCGCCGCCGATCACGGATTCTGGCTCGGTGATGCCTTCGCATCCGGAGGATCGGCCGGCTACGACCACAAGAAGATGGGCATCACCGCCCGTGGTGCCTGGGAGGCCGTCAAACGCCATTTCCGGGAAATGGACGTCGACATCCAGAAGACACCGATCGATGTCATCGGCATTGGCGACATGTCCGGAGACGTCTTCGGCAACGGCATGCTGCTGTCGAAGAAGATCCGCCTGATCGCCGCTTTCGACCATCGCGACATCTTCATCGACCCAGATCCCGATCCGGCCGTCTCCTGGAAGGAACGGCGGCGCCTGTTCCAGATGCCGCGCTCCAGCTGGCAGTATTATGACCGCAAGCGCATTTCGAAGGGCGGCGGGGTCTATTCGCGCAAGGCGAAATCGATCCGACTGTCTCCCGAGGCCCGGCAGCGGCTGGGCATCGAAGCCGAGGAGCTGACACCCACGGAGCTGATTCGCGCACTGCTGAAGGCGCCGGCCGATCTGCTCTGGTTGGGCGGCATAGGAACCTATGTCCGCGCCACGTCGGAGCGCAACACCGATGTCGGGGACACCGCCAACGATGCTGTGCGGATCACCGCGCCGGAGCTGCGGGTGAAGGTGGTGGGAGAGGGGGCAAATCTCGGGTTCACCCAGAAGGCGCGCATCGAATTCGCCCTGCTTGGCGGGCGCATCAACACCGATGCGGTGGACAATTCGGCCGGCGTGAATACCTCCGACATGGAAGTGAACATGAAGATCGCCCTGGCGGCGGCGGAGCGGGCCGGGCATCTCGATCACGAGGAACGCAACCGCCTGCTTGCGGAGATGGAGCCGGATGTTGCGGAATTGGTGTTGCGCAACAACTATCTGCAGACCCTGTGCCTCTCCATGGCGGAGACACGGGCGGAAGCCGAGACCGGCGACATGATCCGTCTCATGCACGGACTGGAGCGGCGCGGCGCGCTGGATCGCAAGCTGGAGGATCTGCCTTCCGACGCCGAGCTGGCCGACCGGCGCAACGCCGGCAAGCCCCTCACCCGGCCCGAGCTGGCGGTGCTCATGTCCTATGCCAAGATCGTGCTGTTCGACGATCTTCTGGCCTGTGGAGTCACTGGCGATCCCTGTTTCCGGCAGGAGCTTCTGGAGTATTTCCCGCCGTTGATGCGCGAGCGTTTTGAAGAAGAGATCGACGGCCACAGGCTGCGCAGCGAGATCATTGCCAATCGCGTGGGCAACGCCATGATCAACCATGGCGGCCCGGCCTTCGTCAGTCGCATGATGGAGGAAACGGGACAGGACGTGAAGGCCGTTGCCAGAGCCTGGGCCCTGTCCATGACCACTCTCGACATGCCGGATCTGCTGCACCGCATCGACCGGCTGGACAACCGCATGGCCGGTGGCGATCAGTTGAAGCTCTATCTGCTGGCTCAGCGCGCTCTACGGCGCGCCACCGCCTGGTTCCTGCGCAACGAGACGCTGGAAACAGGTCTCGACGGCAAGACGGAACACTGGCGTATCCGGCTGTCGGAGCTGGACCGGGTGCTGGAGGATACCGCCACTTCCCATGCCCGCAGGCGGTTGCGGCTGCGGCGCGAGGAATTCCAGTCCATGGGTGCGCCGGCGCCGCTGGCCCGCCGTCTGGCCCGGCTGCCCTATCTGCTTCGGGGACTCGACATCGTACTGGCCTCCCGTGAGGCGGAAGCCTCTCTGGCCGAAGTGGCGGCAATCTATTTCCTCATCGGCCATGAACTGCAGATCAGTCCGGTCATGATGGCTGCCCGCCGGCTTGCTCCTGCAAGTCACTACGAGCGCCTGGCGCGCAACCGCCTGACGGAAAAGCTGGCCGCCGATCATCGCGAACTCACCGCCGCCATGGCCCGTCTGGGGCACGGCCGGGAGGCACTGGATGCCTGGAAGGCAATGCATGGGCCACGGCTGGAGCGCATGCTGCGCGTGCTCTCCGGCATCATGGTGGAGCGCCCCTTCGACCTGCCGAGGCTCTCACTGGCCGTCACCCTGTTCGACGAACTGGTGGAGGCGACCCGTCCGCAATGCGACTGAACGCTAATGGCGCAGATGATCTGCCAGGGTTAGATTCTCGCAGGATTTCGTCATCAGGGGGCGGTGAAGCGTCATGAACCGGGCAGACAAGCTCTTCCCCGATCCGGTCCGCGTCATCAATGCCGATGCGGGCGGCTCTTTCGTGCTGGCGTGCGAACATGCCGGCAATCTCGTTCCACAGGTTCTGAATGGTCTCGGCCTTTCCGCATCGGACCTGCAGGACCACATCGCTTGGGATCCCGGGGCTGCAGGCCTCACGGAACGGCTTGCCGCCCTGCTGGATGCTCCGGCCGTCCTGCAGCGCTATTCCCGCCTGCTGTGCGACTGCAACCGCGAGCCCGGTGCCCCCGGCTCCATCGTGGAACAGGCTAACGGTCGTGCCATTCCGGGCAACATGGATCTGCCTCCGGCAGACCGGCAGATCCGTTTCGACAGCATCTATCATCCCTTTCATGCCGCGCTTGCGGAACTGCTCGACGAACGCCCTCACGCCGTTCTTGTGACGGTGCACAGCTTCACGCCCGTCATGGGTGGAAAGCGGCGCGACCTGCACGTCGGCGTCATCCACGAGGGCGAAAATCCCTTTGCCGAACGACTGGCCGGCATTCTTGGCACCCACGAGAACACCATCTGCCGGCTGAACGAGCCCTATACCCCGGAGGATGGCGTGACCCATACCTTGGCCCGCCACGGCGTCGCTCGCGGCATCGACCACGTGATGATCGAAGTGCGCAATGATCTGCTGCGCGAAGAGGAGGGGCAGGCGCTGTGGGCGGTGCGTCTGGCCCGTGCCCTGCGAAAGGCTGCGGGCCTGGAATGAGCCTTCCGCCCGGTTACCGGACTTCGCGGCGGATGCGGATCAGCCCCTCCTGCGCCACCGAAGCCACAAGTCGTCCCTCGCGGGTGTATATCAATCCCCGGTTGAAGCCTCGTCCGCCGGCCATGAACGGGGAATCCTGCGCATAAAGGAGCCACTCGTCGGCGCGGAACGGCTGATGCAGCCACAGAGCGTGATCGAGACTGGCCACCATCAGCGAGCGGTCGAAGATGTTGCGCCCGTGCGGCACAAGCGAGGTATCCAGCAGTGTCATGTCCGAGGCGTAGGCTAGTACGCACTGGTGCAGCGCCGGGTCGTCGGGCAGCCGCTGGGTGGCTCGGAACCACACGTTCTGCTGCCAGTCGTCGCCGGGCTGCGGATCCATCAGGCGATCCGGCTCGCAGAACCGCAGTTCGATGGGGCGCTCGCGGGAGAAGTAGTGCCGCATGTTCTCCGGCATGCGCTCCGCGAAGCGCTCCAGCAGCATCCGCTCGTCCGGCAGCTCCTCCGGGTCCGGCGCCGGCGGCATGGGCATCTGGTGGGCGAAGGCCCCTTCCTCCCGCCTGTGGAAGGAGGCCGTCATGGTGAAGATGGGCCGGCCGTGCTGGATGGCCACCACGTGGCGGGTGGTGAAGCTGCGTCCATCACGGTAGCGATCCACCTGATAGACAATGGGCGCCTCCGGATCGCCGGGACGGATGAAGTAGCCATGCAGCGAATGGGCCGGCCGGTCTTCCTCCACGGTGCGGATCGCCGCCACCAGCGCCTGCCCGATGACCTGCCCGCCGAACACCCGTTGCCAGCCGACCCGGGGTGAGCGCCCCCGGAACAGGTTCACCTCGATCCGCTCCAGATCGAGGATGGAAAGAAGATTTTCGATGTCCGGCATGTGGATTTTTCCGTACGCGTCAGTCGGGAAGAAATTTCCATCATCCCGCCCGCCTGCGCAACAAAAACTTGGCAAGCCGCCCCGCTTGCGTGCATATAGCCTGCGCAGACCATCCCACACATGCGGAGCATCGGGACATGAGCGAGAGAAAGCCGCGCGTCTTTTCCGGCGTCCAGCCGACGGGCAACCTGCATCTGGGCAACTATCTGGGCGCCATCGTGCGTTTCGTGGACCTGCAGCAGGATCACGAGTGCATCTACTGCGTCGTGGACATGCATGCCATCACCGTCTGGCAGGATCCGCAGGAGCTGACCCGCAACATCCGCGAGGTTACCGCCGCATTCATCGCCACCGGCATTGATCCGCAGAAGCAGATCATCTTCAACCAGTCGCGCGTCTCCGGTCACGCGGAGCTGGCCTGGGTGTTCAACTGCGTGGCCCGCATCGGCTGGCTGAACCGCATGACCCAGTTCAAGGAGAAGGCCGGCAAGAACCGCGAGAAGGCTTCCGTCGGGCTCTACGACTATCCGGTGCTCATGGCCGCCGACATCCTGCTCTACCATGCCGACAAGGTGCCGGTGGGCGAGGATCAGAAACAGCATCTGGAACTGACCCGCGACATCGCCCAGAAGTTCAACAACGACTACGCCCCGCGCATCCGCGAGCTGGGGCTGGGCGAGGAGTTCTTTCCGCTGCCCGAGCCGGTGATCGCCGGGCCCGCCACCCGCGTCATGTCCCTGAAGGACGGCACGAAGAAGATGTCGAAGTCCGATCCGTCGGACCTCTCGCGCATCAATCTTTCCGATGACGCCGATACCATCGCAAAGAAGATCCGCAAGGCGAGGACCGATCCGGAGCCGCTGCCGGAGACCGTGGAAGGTCTGAAGGACCGCCCGGAAGCAGCCAACCTCGTGGGCATCTACGCCGCCCTGGCCGGCATTTCGAAGGAGAAGGTGCTGGAAGAGTTCGGCGGCCGAGGTTTCGCGGACTTCAAGCCGGCATTGGCCGATCTGACCGTGGAGAAGCTGGCGCCCATCAATGCCGAGATGAAGCGGCTTCTGGAGGATCCGGGCTACATAGACGGTGTGCTGGCCGCCGGTGCGGAACGGGCCCGCGCCATCGCCGAGCCGATCTATGCCGACGTGAAACGCATCGTCGGCTTCCTCGGCTGAGGCCGACCCCGGCGTTTCAGCCCGGCTTCCGCCCCGCCACTGCCTTGTAGATGTGCACGAAGTAGGCGGTGGCGAACAGCGGCACGAACAGGTTCACGAAGGGCACGTGCGTCAGCAGCGCCGGCAGCAGTCCGGCGGCGAACACCTGTCCCGCATGGGCCTTGCGCAGCGCTCGTGCCTCGCGCACGCTCATGTGCCGCATGGCCGCCATGACGAAGAATTCCCGGCCCATCAGATAGGCGTTGGCCATCACCATCACCGCCGGGCCTATGGCGAGCAGCCACAGCGGCAGCACCAGAAGGAAAACAGCCAGCATCAGCAGACCGAACTCGATACCGGTGATCAGCGAGGCCAGCAGGTCGGCCGGTTTTCCCGGCGGATCCTGCGGATAGTCCCGGCGTTCCACCAGTTCCGCCACGTCGTCCAGGAAGAGACCTGCGAAAATGGCCGTCACCGGAGCCATGAGCAGCAGAAAGGCGGCGAACAGTCCCAGCCCCGTGACCCACGCCACCAGCGTCTCCAGCCATGGCCACGGGAACGAGGCAAACAGCGATATCGCCCCCTCCACGGCCAGCAGCAGGGCCACGAACAGAAGCACGGTCAGTCCCAGCGCCTTCCACAGAATGGAGCGGAACTCCGGCGACAGTACATCGCGCAGAGCCAGCAGGGCGGCATTCAGCATGGTACGGTCCAATCCCCTTGATGATCGCCGGCCCTGCTTATCATGAAACGTTCCGCACGGGGACATGAAAACTCCGTCATGCGGAAAGGGCATGCTTGACCCTCCAGTAACTGGAAGGACTACCTTCCTCCAGGAAAGCGAGATCGACTCGCAAAGGAAACATGGAGCATGAACATGACGGATTCCTGCAAGAGCACCTGCTGCTGCGGTGGCGGGGAACACCAGACCACCACGGGGGATTTCTTCCGTGATCCGGTCTGCGGCATGACGGTGGATCCGGCCAATCCCGACAAACCGTGGACGGAATATCACGGCGAGATCATCCGGTTCTGCAATCCGAAATGCAAGGAGAAGTTCCTTGCTGCGCCCGGCACGTATCTGAAGGCTGTGGACCCGGTCTCTGGTGCGGTGGTGCACAAGCCTTCGGCGCGCTGGATGGCGAAATGGGAAGGTCTCAGGGTCTATTTCGAATCGGAGGAGAACATGCGCCGGTTCGAGGCCGACCCGCAGGCATGGGCCGATCGGCTCGAAACTCCGGCGCAGCCGGTGGCGGCAAAGGGCACGAAATGGGTGTGCGCCTGTCATCCGGAGGTGGTGTCCGATGCGCCTGGTGACTGCCCGATCTGCGGCATGACGCTGGAGCCCATGGCCGGCACCCTTCCCGATGCGGATGAGGATGAAGATGCCGAACTGCGCGACTTCTCCCGCCGCTTCGTGGTGAGCGCCATCCTCACGGTGCCGCTGCTGGTGCTCGCCATGGGGCCGCTGCTCGGTCTGCCCCTGCCGGACTTCCTTTCCGGGCGCAGCGGCCAGCTGATCCAGCTGGTGCTTGCCACGCCCGTGGTCTTGTGGGGAGGTGCGCCCTTCTTCCGGCGCGCGTGGGATTCCATCCGTACGCGCAATTACAACATGTGGACGCTCATCGGTCTGGGTACGGGGGCGGCATGGGGATACTCGGTTCTGGCGGTTCTGGCTCCCGGCATCTTCCCCGAATCGCTTCGCGAGGCGGACGGCACCATAGGCATCTACTTCGAGACAGCCGCCGTCATCATCCTGCTGGTCCTGCTCGGCCAGATCCTGGAGCAGAAGGCGCGCAAGCGTACGGGTGATGCCATCCGTGCGCTGGTTTCCCTGCTGCCCGCAAAAGCGCATCGCATCCGAGCAGACGGCAGCGAGGAGGACATCGAGGTCGATCATGTCGCCATCGGTGACCGGCTGCGGGTTCGTGCGCACGAATCGGTGCCCGTGGATGGCGTGATCGTGGAAGGCGAAAGCAGCGTGGACGAATCCATGCTCACCGGCGAATCCATGCCCGTTGCCAAGGGGCCCGGTGACGAGGTGATCGGCGGCACGAAGAATCTCACCGGCTCCTTCATCATGGAGGCTCGACGCATCGGCGCGGGAACGACGCTTGCCCAGATCGTCGCCATGGTCGGCGAGGCCCGTCGCACGCGGGCGCCAATCCAGTCACTGGCCGAC
>JAJRRY010000213.1 GCA_024279095.1 Alphaproteobacteria bacterium | reverse complement strand
TGGGCGCCGTGGGTGCGGCCCTCTCCGCCTTCATGAACAACGTCGCCGCACTGGCCCTGCTGATGCCGGTGGACATTCAGGCGGCCCGCCGTGCAAGACGCTCGCCCGCGCTCACCCTGATGCCGCTGTCCTTTGCCACCATTCTTGGCGGCATGACCACCATGATCGGCACGCCGCCCAACATCGTCATCGCCCAGTTCCGTGCCGATGCCCTCGGCGCACCTTACGGCATGTTCGATTTCACGCCCGTGGGTCTGGGCGTGGCAGTGGCCGGACTGGCCTTCGTCGCACTGGTGGGCTGGCGACTGATCCCCGCCTCCAGCACCGGCAAGGACGCCCACCGGGAACTGGAAGCCCTGGAAGCCTACGTGATGGAAGTCCTCGTCCCCGAAGGTTCTCCCGCCATCGGCAGGCGCTTCCGTGATCTGAAGGCGGAAGCCGAAGAGGCCGACGTGTGGCTGATCGCCCTGGTCCGACGTGGACGCCGCGCACGCAGGCCCGCCGGAGAAGAGATCCGCAAGGGCGACATCCTGGTCATCGAGGGCAGCCCCGAAGGCCTCGAACAGTTCGCCGGATCCCTGAAACTGGATCTCTCCCGCTCCCGCAAGCACGGCAGCCTCATGGCCGATACGCTGGCCCTGGCCGAAGCGGTGGTTCCGAAAGATGCCCGCATCGTCGGCCGCTCGGCAGAGGATCTGCGACTGCTGGCCCGTCGCGGCGTCATCCTCGTCGGTATCGCCCGGCATGGCCGCCGGGTGAAGGGACGGGTGCGCAAGGAGCGCATCCAGCCCGGTGACCTGCTGCTCCTGCTGGGGCCCGAGAACGGCCTGGAAGAGACCGTGCGCTGGCTGGGCGCCCTGCCCCTGGACCGCCGCGCCGCCAGCATTCCGCAACGCCAGAAGGCCTGGCTGGCGGTGGGCCTTTTCGGCCTTGCCATTGCCGCCGCAGCCTTCGGCCTGGTCTATCTGCCCGTGGCGCTGGCCGCTGTCACCGTCGCCTACGTGGCTCTGCGCATCGTCTCGCTGTCGCAGATCTACGAGGCGGTGGAGTGGCCGGTCATCGTGCTGCTCGCCTCGCTGATCCCCATCGGCGCGGCGCTGGAGAGCTCCGGCGGCACGGCGCTCATCGCCGACGGCATCCTGCGCCTCACCGACGGCCTCTCGCCGATCCTCGTGCTGGTGGTCATCATGGTCGTGACCATGACCCTGTCCGACATGCTCAACAACGTCGCAACCGTTCTGGTGGCCGGGCCGGTGGCGGTCCAAGTGGCGAAATCGCTGTCCGTCAATCCGGACGCCATGCTCATGGGCGTCGCAGTGGCCGCCTCCTGCGCCTTCCTGACCCCCATCGGCCACAAGAACAACACCATCATCATGGGACCCGGCGGATACGCCTTTGGCGACTACTGGCGGCTCGGCCTGCCGCTGGAGCTGATCGTGCTGGCCGTATCCGTGCCCTTGATCCTGATCGTGTGGCCGCTGTAGATCCTGACACACCCGAAACGGATGAACCGCTACCCGTTCTTCGGGCACGGCTGCGGCTTTTTTCCGCACCATGCGCTTCAAGTTCTATTGCACCGCGCTTGGGGCTATGATAGAGGACACGCGACATGCGGAGGGCAGGGTGTTTCCCGCCCCCTTTTGTCATGAAAATATGTCAATATTTTCAAATGTTTGAATGTGTCGTGCATCCGCACGGCGACGGGGTCGGGAAACCGGGCGCAAGCAGCAGGGGTTCAGGCAGGTGACAGCCAGCAGCACAAAATCCTCCGGCGTGGCGGCGCGCTATGCGCGCGCCCTCTTCGAGCTGGCTGCGGAATCCGGTGAGACGGATGCCGTGGCCGCGGATCTGGAGAAGCTGGGAGAGGCCGTTGCCGGATCGACCGATCTGGCGCGTCTGATCGAAAGCCCTCTCTTCGGCGCCGAGGACCAGATTTCCGGTCTCGATGCCGTCATGAAGAAGTTGGGCATCGGCGGGCTGGCGGCCAATTTCGTGCGGCTGGTGGCGCAGAACCGCAGGCTCGCCCACCTGACGGCGATGATCGAGGCTTATCGCGCCCTTGTCGCCGAACGGCGCGGCGAGATTCGCGTGCACGTCACTTCCGCCGCGAAACTGACCGCCACTCAGGCGAAGAAGGTGACGGAGGCTCTGAAGGAAGCCTTGGGCTCCGAGGTGCGGATCGAGAACCAGGTCGATCCCTCGATCATGGGCGGGCTCGTCGTGAGAGCCGGGTCGCGCATGATCGACACATCCGTCAAGACACGTCTCAACACCCTGAAATCGATGCTGAAAGGGATGTAAGGAAATGGACATCCGGGC
>JAJRRY010000212.1 GCA_024279095.1 Alphaproteobacteria bacterium | reverse complement strand
TGCCCGAAAACCCGAAGGACGCCCTGCCGCCCGGCTATTCAGGGCCGGTGCATGTGCTTATCGACGGCCGGAGAAATGAACGTGACCGTCGGGTGGTGGTGGACAGGGCGGCCCGCTACGGTATCGTCGGCAAGCAGCAGACCATCCGTTTTCATGTCGAGCAGAACGGCGGCAGGAAGGAGGCCCGCATCGGGGTCACAATCCGAGTGGATGGCGAGGAATGGGGTGTGCTGAATGTGACGCCGGGCAAGCCCGTGGAGATGGAACTGCCGGTGGGGCATGCCGGGCAGAACATCACCGAAATCATCGCCGAACCCATGGCCGGCGGAGAGCTGTCGCTGCGCAACAATCATGCAGTGGTGGTCACCAAGGGGGTCCGCGACCGATTGCGCGTGCTGCTGATTTCCGGCGAACCGCATCCGGGCGAACGGACATGGCGCAATCTTCTGAAAGCCGATCCGTCGGTGGACCTGGTACATTTCACCATCCTGCGGCCGCCGGAGAAGCAGGACGGAACGCCGATTCGCGAGCTGGCGTTGATCGCCTTTCCGACGCGCGAGCTGTTCGTGGAGAAGCTGGACAGCTTCGATCTCATCATCTTCGACCGTTACCAGCGGAGGGCCATTCTGCCGGCAGTCTACATGGCCAACGTGGCGCGCTACGTGCGCAATGGCGGAGCCGTGCTTCTGACAGCAGGACCGGAATATGGCGGCGTCTATTCCCTCTACAACACGGGGCTTTCCGATGTCGTGCCCGCCCGTCCGGCGGGCGGCGTGGTGCGACGGCCGTTCCGGCCGGCGGTGCCGGAGAAGGGGCGGCGGCATCCGGTGACGCGTGGTCTGACGGGTGCCGGCGGGCCAAAGGAGGATCCACGCTGGGGGCGCTGGTTCCGTGTTGTGGATGCCGAGGTGGACAATGATGCGCAGGTGGTCATGACCGGTCCCGATGGAAAGCCGCTGCTGGTGCTGGCCCGCAAGGGAGAAGGGCGGATTGCCACGCTGCTTTCCGATCACATATGGCTCTGGGCGCGCAAATACGACGGCGGCGGGCCGTATGTGGAGCTGATGCGCAGGCTGGCACACTGGCTGATGAAGGAGCCGGATCTGGAGGAAGAGGCGCTGGATGGCGTGGCTACGGCAGCCGGTCTTGCCGTGACGCGGCGAACCATGGCCGATGTGCCGCCTCCAGTGAGGGTGACCGGCCCGGACGGCAAGGAGATCGAACTGTCCATGCGACAGGTGGAACCCGGCGTCTGGCGAGGACTGGTGAAGGAGGCGCGCCCGGGCCTCTACCGGCTGAAGAGCGGATCCCTGGAACGGCTGGCTGCCATGGGAGATATCGACAGCCTGGAGATGCGGGCCCTGACGGCGACAGGCGACATCCTGAAGCCTCTGGCCTCCCTGACCGGCGGTGCGGTGCGCTGGATTGCGGATGGCAACGGCATTTCCCTGCCGCGTCTTGTCAAGGTGCCGGCGGATCGGGCCATGGCCGGCGGTGGCTGGCTGGGGCTGAAGGAGGCGGGCGCAACGCGCCTGATGGCAGTGGAGCGGCAGGCGTTGTTCGCCACCCTGCCCATGCTGGCCCTGGCGCTCATGCTGCTGGGATTGGCTTGGTGGGCGGAGCGCAGGTGAAAACCGCCGATTCACATCGTCGGCAGAGCCGTGCGGGACGGCTGCGGAAAGGTGGCAAAAAATCCCTGCAAAATGCCTTGCCAGCCCGGCGGTCATTTTCTATAACGCGCGGGCGCAGGGATGAGCCGTATCGTTCGGCTTCTCCCGCAAACATGGGCCTGGGTAGCTCAGTCGGTAGAGCAGCGGACTGAAAATCCGCGTGTCGGTGGTTCGATTCCGCCCCCAGGCACCATTCCTTTCATTCCATTCTCCTTTCATTCCATTCCGGATTTTCCGTGTCCCTCGGTCTTCTTCCTGCGGTCGAGGAAGCGGCGGAAGCCTTTGCAGGGATCCTCCCGTTCGGCGCGCGGCGTGACGATCACGATATCGGCAAGGGCCGCCGGCTTCGTGCCTTCCGGCATCAGGTCCTCGAACCGGCTTGCATCCTTGCGGGCTTCGACAAGTCTGACCACCAGTGGCTGCGGCCCCTTTTCATGCGGAGGCAGGTAATCGGGGCGGGTGAGATAGAAGGGAACACCACGGTCCTTGCGGGCATGGCCGTTGCCGGTGATCACTGCGGCGGCGCCGCGTTCGCGGTAGGCATCCCCCGTGCGTTTCGCCAGCAGGGCATCGCGCATGCGCTGCACCGGGCTCATGGCTTTCGCAGCGGAAAGGGGAATCATGTTGCAGTGGCTTTTCACGATGTCCTCCTCCAGCCGCTTTTCCAGTTCCGGCGGAAGCGGGCCAAGCTTCAGTTCGCCGATCTGCTGGCGGCTGAGGGCGGCCAGTCCCTTCTTGCCGATTTTCCGCACCATGTCCTTCGGCAAGCCGCCAGCCACGGGTACGCCCGAGACCTCCACGGTGGCCTTCATGACGGGCTCGTAGATCTTTCGGGAGGGCCAGCCGGAGTTGTCCCAGTCCACGATGTCGAAAACGGCATTCGCCGAAAGCTTCTTCGCTCCTTCCAGAGCTTTCAGAGCTCCATCGCGATCGGTCGGGATCATTTCGTAGACCACGGCAGGGGGCTTTGCGCGGCCCTTCGCGAAGGCGCGTAGCAGTTCCGCCTGAATACGGTGATGGTCGGGATTGTCATGCACTTCGCCCAGCAGGACGACCGGAGCCTTGCGGATGCGCTTCTCCACCTCCGGGCGGGTGAGCAGGCGACCCGTTCGGGCGTCGATCATGCGGCCCACGAGGGGATGATCGGCATCGAGTCGGGTCTGCCAGGAGCCGAAGGGCGCCTCGGTCGCCCATGCCGGTACCGTGGACAGTGCGAGCATCACGACACCCGCCGCGGCGCGTCGCAAGGTGGAATCATTACAGGATTGTTGTTGGACTTTCATCTTGTGCCTGTCCTATACATTCAGGTTCAGGAATTGAGGGCAGGAAGCCCGCGGGGAAACGATGCGTCAAGCGTCTTTCCATTAAAATCAGGAGAGGTTGCACACATGCCATGGAGCAATCAGGGGGGCGGCCCGTCCGGCGGCCCCTGGGGGCAGGGGCCGAAGCGGCCATCCGGCCCGTCCGGAGGCGGTACGCCGCCGGATCTTGAAGAAATCATCCGTCAGGCACAGGACAAGCTGCGGGACGTCTTCGGCGGTGGTCGCGGCGGGCGCGGAAGCGGCACCTCCGGGTCCGGGTTAGGAGGCAAGGCCGTCTGGCTTGCGGTGCTTGTCGCCGTTGGCGTGGTATGGGGCATGAACAGCTTCTATCGCGTGCAGCCGGACGAGGCGGGCGTGGTGCTGCGTTTCGGCAAGTACGACCGGACGACGGGTCCGGGCCTGCATTTCGCCTTCTGGCCGATCGAGACCGTTGAAAGGCCGAAGATCGAGAAGGAGAACAAGCTCTCCTTCGGCGGAACGAATGACGAGAGCCTGATGCTGGCCGGTGATCAGAACATCGTGGACATCAAGTTCACGGTGTTGTGGCGCATTCGGGATCCGAAGGAATATCTTTTCGATGTACGCGATCCGGAGGCCCTGGCGCGCATGGTGGCGGAAAGTGCCATGCGCGAGGTGGTCGGACGCACGCCGGCCGAGGAGATTCGTACCCGCGGGCGTGTGAAGGCGCAGGAAGAGGTGCGCCAGCTCATCCAGCAGACATTGGACGGTTACAAGGCCGGCATCCAGATCACCTCCGTTCAGCTGGAGAAGGCCGATCCGCCGCCGCAGGTGCTGGACGCTTTCGAGGAAGTGCAGCGCGCCGAGCAGAATCAGAACAAGTTCATCCGTGAGGCCGAGCGCTATCGCAACAGGGTACTGGGCGAGGCGCGCGGCCGGGCTGCCCAGATCATCGAGCAGGCCAAGGCCTACAAGGCCAAGGTGGTAGCCGAGGCGCAGGGTGAGGCGGCCCGCTTCGAGCAGGTGCTGGAGGAGTACCGCAAGGCCCCCGAGGTGACCCGCAAGCGGATCTATATTGAAACCCTGGAGAAGGTGATGGGCAAGGCGAGCAAGTTCATTCTCGATGGCGAGAAGGGCGGATCGGTGATTCCCTACCTGCCGCTTGACCGACTGGGTGGCGCAATGAGCGGACAGTCACAGAAGACGCAGGGGAGGATCGGCCAATGAACAGTGGCATGAAGACCGTCGGCGCGATTCTGCTGGCTGCGATCGCCTTTCTGCTCTGGTCGGCGCTCTATATCGTGGACGAGCGGGAGCAGGTGCTCATCGTGCGGTTCGGCAAGATCCAGAAGGTGGTGCACGAGCCGGGTCTGAACGTCAAGGTGCCCATCCTCGACGAGCTGGTGCGCGTGGATGATCGCATCCTGTTTTTCGACACGCCTGACAAGGCGGTGCAGGTGGTGGATGGTCGCCGTTATCTGGTGGATGCCATCACGGTCCTGCGCATCAAGGATCCGCGGCGTTTCCTGGAGCGTGTCGGGGCCTCCCTGACGCGGGCCAAGAGCCGGCTGGAGCCGCGCATCGAAGCGGCGCTGAGGGCCGTCTACGGTCGTCGGACGTTCGATTCGGCTCTGTCCAAGGACCGCGAAGCCATGATGCGCGAGATTGCGCAGATGGTGCGCCCTGAGGCGCTGGACCTCGGCATCGAGGTTGTGGACGTGCGCATCCGCCGTACAGATCTGCTGCCGGAGGTGCTCAAGGACACCTACGAGCGGATGAATGCCGAGCGTTTCGCGGAGGCGGCCGAGCTGCGTGCCGTGGGCCGTGCCAAGGCGGCGAAGATCACTGCCGAAGCAGACCGCCAGAAGGTGGAGATGGTGGCCAATGCCCAGAAGGAGGCCGAGATCATTCGTGGTCAGGGTGATGCGGCGCGCAACGCCGTTTTTGCCAAGGCCTTCGGCAAGGACAGGGATTTCTTCGCTTTCTATCGCTCCATGAAGGCCTATGAGCAGAGTCTCACCAGCGGATCCACGCTGGTGGTCGAACCGAAATCCGAGTTCTTCCGCTATTTCGGCAATTCTTCCGAGCGGCCTCTGAAGGGACGTAGAGAAGGCACGGGTACGCCCGTACCGGCGCAATAGCGGGGACGCCGCCGCAGGAGAAGGGCGGAAAAGACGAGGAAAGGATCGTGGAGATGAAAAGGCTGAGCGTTCCGGCAACTTTCATCGCAGCAGGGTTTGTTGCCGCTTCCCTGTGGGGAGTGGTGCCGGTACGGGCCCAGGAGCCCCAGAACAGGCTGGTGGAGAACTTCGAGGCGCCCCGTTCCGTTGCCCCGCTGGCAAAGGTGCTCAGCAAGGCGGTGGTCAACATCTCCACGACCATGAAACGCAAGGCGCCATTGGTGAATCCCCATGGCAAGGGCGGGCCATTCGGAGACGAGTTCCGCAAATTCTTCGAGCGGCGTGGCGGCAAGATGCCTCCGGAGCACAAGCGTCGCAAGGCCTCTGCGCTTGGTTCCGGTTTCATCATTGATCCGAAGGGCATCGTCATCACGAACAATCACGTGATCGAGGGCGCAGACGAGATCATTGTCAATCTGCCCGACGGCACGCGACTGAAGGCCACCTTGAGGGGGCGCGACCCGAAGACGGATCTGGCCGTGCTCGTGGTGAAGCCGAAGAAGCCTCTGCCCTATGTGGAATTCGGCGATTCCGACAGGATCGAGGTTGGCGACTGGGTGCTTGCCATCGGCAATCCGTTCGGGCTTGGCGGCACGGTGACACTGGGCATCGTCTCGGCCCGCAACCGGGACATCAATGCCGGCCCGTATGATGATTTCATCCAGACCGATGCGGCCATCAACAAGGGTAACTCCGGCGGACCGCTGTTCAACATGCAGGGCCAGGTCGTGGGGGTGAATTCCGCCATTCTTTCGCCCTCCGGTGGTTCGGTGGGTATCGGTTTCTCCATTCCTTCCAATCTTGCGAAGAAGGTCGTGGCGCAGCTCGTGAAATACGGCGAGACGCGGCGCGGCTGGCTCGGTGTGCGGATTCAGACGGTGACCGAGGATCTCGCCGAGGGGCTGGGGCTGAAGAAGCCGATGGGGGCCCTTGTGGCCGATGTCACGAAAGGTGGCCCGGCCGACCGTGCCGGTCTGCGCCCACGTGACGTGATCGTGGAATTCAACGGCGTGAAAGTGGAGAAGATGCGGGATCTGCCGCGCATCGTGGCCGAAACGCCGGTAGGGGCTGAAGTCACCGTGAAGATCATGCGTGACGGCAAGCCGATGGACATCAAGGTGACGCTTGGCCGCCTGGAGAAAGCCGAGGAAATGCGCAAGGCTGCGAAGGAGAAAGCGAAGCCGGAGGCCGAGGAAAAGACGAAAACCCTTCTCGGGATGAAACTCGGCGCGCTCGATGATGCCGTGCGCAAGAGCCACAAGATTCCCGAAAAGGTGAAGAAGGGTGTGGTGGTGCTCTCCGTGAAGGCCGGAAGCGATGCCGAGAAGAAGGGTCTCGCCGCGGGCGATGTCATTCTGGAAGCCGGCAACGTGGAGGTTTCCGTGCCTGCGGATGTGGAGAAGCAGATCGAGGCCTTCCGCAAGAAGGGGCGTAAGGCCATTCCTTTCCTCGTGCTGCGCAAGGCGGCTGGCTACGATCCTCGGTTTATCGCTCTCTGGCTGAAGAAGTAACAGGAGCGGCGCGCTCCGGAATTCTGCAAGGCCTTGCCTTCCTCTTCGGAGGGAGCGGATGGTGCCTCGGGGTGGATGCCCGGCGCAAAGCCCGGGCATGAGCCGGTGTTCGAGGCACGGCCTTGCATCTGCTTCAGCTCATTACCCGGTCGGAATCCGCGTACATGGCACAGCCGTGGTACCCCCTTGCGGGCTCACCGCCGGGTTCGTCCCGGCGGTCCAGTGCGGCAGGCGCTGGTAGTGCGGATGGTGCCTAGGGGTGGATGCCCGGGACAAAGCCCGGGCATGAGCCGGTGTTCGAGGCACGGCCTTGCCTCCCCTTAGTCTCACCGTTGGGCGAGGGCCGGTGTTGGTAGGTCTTCAGGGGCTGGGGGGGGATGACGGGCGGATGGTTCCTTATTCTCCGTCGGTGACGAATTCGTCCCTGCGGTAGCCCTGGAGGTAGAGCAGGGCGGTAAGATCTCCGTGGTCGATACGTGCATCGGCCAGTTTTCGCAGCAGGGGCTTGGCGTGGAGGGCCACGCCGAGGCCGGCGCGCTCGATCATGCCGACATCATTGGCCCCGTCGCCGACGGCCAGCACGTCGGCATCGGCAATTCCGAGCTTCTTCACCAGCCGGTCGAGGGCCTCCACCTTGGCGTCCTTGCCAAGGATGGGTTCGGCTACTTCGCCGGTGAACATGCCGTTTTCCTGCAGCAGGCGGTTGGCCTGGAAGCAGTCGAAGCCCACCACCCCGGCGACATATTCGGCGAAGGGCTCGAAGCCGCCGGAGACGAGTGCCGTGTAGGCACCGTTGGCCTTCATGGTGCGCACCAGCGTTTCCGCACCGGGCGAGATGGTGATGCGGCAGACGATCACCCGATCTACGGCCTCTTCCGGGATGCCTTTGAGCAGGGCGACACGCTCCACCAAGGCGTCGCGGAAACCCAGTTCGCCGCGCATGGCCCGGGCGGTGATGTCCGCAACCTCCTCGCCGATGCCGGCCTCCGCCGCCAGTTCGTCGATGCATTCCTGCCCGATGATGGTGGAGTCCATATCGGCAATCAGCAACTTCTTGCGTCGTCCGCCCAGCGGAAGCACCGCCACGTCAATCGGCAGGCCCATCAGGCGGCCGCGGATACGATCCTCCAGCGAGCGAGCATTGAAATGGCTCTCTGGTGGTGGCGTGAAGGCGATTTCGCAGGCCTCGCGGCCCTGTTCGTCGAGCCAGCGCAGCTCCGGGCTGAAAGGGGCGACGGCCCCGATGGCGTCGGCAAGGGCATCTTCGCCGATTTGCCCCTTGTCGGGCGCGTGAATGAGCACGATAACGTGGTCTGTGGACTGCATGGAAAACAGCGGATTCCTGCGGAATGAACGGACGCGCCATCCTTATTGCAGGGCCGACGGCCTCGGGCAAGTCGGCGACCGCGCTTTTCCTCGCCGAACGGCTGGGAGGCGTGGTGGTCAATGCCGATTCCATGCAGGTCTACCAGGATCTGCGCATTCTCACCGCCCGGCCATCGCCAGAGGAAGAAGCGCAGGTGCCGCATGTGCTCTACGGCCATGTGGATGCTGCCGTGCGTCATTCCGCTGGGCGCTGGCTGGAGGAGGCGCGAGTGGAGGCTGCGCGCATCATGGCGGAAGGTGGCATTCCCATCTTCACCGGCGGCACGGGCCTCTACTTCCGGGTGCTGGAGGAGGGTATCGCGGAGATTCCGGAAGTGCCCGAGGCGCTGCGGCAGGAAATTTCCGGGCTCGACATTGCCGACCTTTGCACGCGGGCCCGAAGGCTGGGACTGGACGCGGATCTGGACCGGCAGCGGCTGGTGCGGGCGGTCACGGTGCGGCTTGCCACGGGCCGGAGGCTGGAGGAATTCCACGGTTCCGGCGGCAGGCCGGGTCTATCCCCCGGGACGGACGTGCTGCGGCTGTTCATTGCGCCGGAACGCGGGATGCTGGTGCGACGCATCGAGCAGCGCTTCGGCGAGATGCTGGATCAGGGCGCGGTGGAGGAGGTGGAGCGGCTGCTGGCGCGGCAGCTGGACCCCTCGCTGCCGGCAATGAAGGCCCATGGCGTGCGCAACATCGCCGCTGCTCTGCGGGGCGAGATCACCATGGAGGAAGCGGCGCAGGGAGCAATCACCGAAACGCGCCAGTATGCCAAGCGCCAGATGACATGGGCCCGCAAGTTCATGCGTGAGTGGACATGGGCGGAAGATGCGCAGGCTGCGGGGGAAACGGGCCTTGCGCTTGCCAGAGAGAGGGAATGGTGCTAAACGCGCCGGCACGGATACGTTCACGGAGCATTTTCCCGATGGCGAAGGGCCTTCTCGCATTGCGACGACGACTGCGCACCATTTGCGTGCGCGGCATGCGCATGCCTGTCGTCTGCAGGGACTAGGCATTCTTTCCCCATGATTGCCCACTCCCTGCGGGTTGTTGCCAGTCTTCAGGGAGAGCGGGATTTCCGCCATCGGATTCATGACAGACTTCCTTATCGAACAGGCCCTGCCAGGGGGTGAGGCCGACGCCCTTCTGGATGCCGCATTCGGACCGGAACGGCGGCTGAAGGCCTCCTATCGCCTGCGCGAAGGCGCGGAGGTTGCGGATGGACTTTCATTCGTGGCGCGGGAAACGGGAAGTGGTCGGTTGGCAGGCGTCGTCTCGTTCTGGCCGTTGCGCATCAGTGGGGACGGGCGTCAGGCGCTGCTGCTCGGCCCGCTCGCCGTGCATCCTGATTTTCAGCGCAACGGGCTGGGGGGACGTCTGCTGAGGCATGGTGTCGAGGCGGCGCGGGAGAAAGGACACCGGCTGGTTTTCCTTGTGGGGGATGCACCCTATTATGGCCGGTTCGGATTTCTGCAAGTGCCCGAGGGCCGGGTTCTCATGCCCGGTCCGTACGATCCCCGGCGGCTGCTCTATCTCGAGCTGGTTCCCGGGGCTTTCGATGGTGCAGGTGGCCTTCTGTTGCCCGAACATCGCTGGCGGGCATGATCATTCCGTCGTGTCTCCGGCAGGGGCGGCCGGGCGCGTGTTGCGCTCGATCTGCATCTGGCAGAGGGCGAGTTGCGCCTGAAGCTTCAGGAAGAACGACCGGCGCAGGCCGAGGGCCAGCCCCGCGAGGCCGAAAATCACCGTTCCGGCGAGCATGGCGAGTTTCTGCGGGTCGTATCCCGTGCCCCACAGCATCATGGCTACCGGTTCGGTGACGCCCAGAACCCATCCCGCGGCCAGTCCGGCGAGGATGCCGAAGAAGATGTAGACGAAGACGACACGTGCCGCCTTGGCGTAAAGCCGATTGGCGAATTTCCGGATCACCCGTTCATCATATGCGGCCATCGCCTTCTCCCTCCTTCAGTCACAATCGGCGCGAAGGGTAGGCGGCGGTGATGGTCGGTGTCAATTCCCGCTTCGATTGCGTGATGCGTTACCTTTCAACATAGGCGAGCGCCATCAGGTACTTCGCCATCCACGCAGGCCAGCACGATGGCTCCTTCGGCGTCCGGGAAGCCCAGTATCAGCACCTCGGACATGAAGGGGCCGATCTGGCGAGGCGGAAAGTTCACCACCGCCATGACACGTCGGCCGATCAGTTTCTCGGGCGTGTAATGCACCGTGATCTGTGCGGAGGATTTCTTCACTCCTATCTGCGGGCCGAAATCCACCCACAGCTGGATAGCCGGCTTGCGGGCTTCGGGAAAGGGTTTTGCGTTCACCACCGTTCCGGCGCGAATGTCTACCTTCAGGAAGTCGTCGAAGGTAATCTGTTCCGGCACTTCGTCTGCCATGTCAGGACGCACCTTCCTCCGTCGGGGTCTCCGGCGCGGGCGTGGCGGGACGCATGGCGGCGCGGCCGGCATGGGCCATGGCACGGAACAGGCCACAGGCGGCACGCGCCGCAGAGGCGGCAGGTGCCAGCCGGCGTTCCATGCGGCAGGCACGATCCAGATCACGGTCCAGCCGTGCCATGGTGCGCGAGAGACCGGGATCGTCGTCCTCGACCCAAGTGCGCAGGGTGCGGGCATAGATCATGCCCAACCCCAGCGTGCGCGCCGCACCTTCCATGCCGGGAGCCTCCAGACCGGTGGCGGCCAGCATCCAGCGCTGACTGACGAAATAGCGTTCCAGAACAGGCGGGCATTCGCAGGCCGCTGCAGCCGGTTCGTCCATGAGATTGCGTAGGGCGGAACGATAGGGCGCCAGAAATTCCAGGCGACGCATGATCGCCTCGAACAGCCTGTCGCGTGCTTCGCCGTCCAGGGGCTCCTTCTCCACGGACTCCAGCAGGGCCGCATCTGCCCGGTCGGCCAGCGCCCGCAGGATGTCGCCCTTGCAGGTCACCTGCTGCCGCAGTTCCGAAAGGGACATGCCAGCGGCATCGGCAATGTCCGAAAGCGTGATTTCCCGCCACGGACGTTCCGCGGCCAGATCCATTGCCGCATTGATGATGATCGCGAGCGGATCACTCTTCGCGGCCTTTCCGCGCTTCTTCGTCCGTTCCTGTGAATTCTTTTTCTCGGCCATGGTTCTGCCTCCTTGAACTTGCAGGGAAGCATACCACGGCCGGCAAGGTGCGACAAATCGCAATCACTGCGCGAAACAGCCCCGGAACGCAGCTTTTCAGTTCTTTTTGCCGGCCAGTTCCCGGGAGCGGCGAGCGGCTGCGGCCACGGCCCGCTCCATGAGCCGGCAGAGCCCTTCCTGATCATCCATGAGCACTTCCAGCGCAGCCGCGGTTGTACCCCCCGGCGATGTGACGGCCTTGCGCAGCGCAGCGGGTTCTTTCCCGGAGGCTTTCAGCAGAGCTCCGGCTCCCGACACGGTGGCCAGCGCCAGTCTTGAGGCAAGCTCCAGCGGCAGCCCCTGCCGCATGCCCGCTTCCGTCAGGCATTCGGCAAGGAGGAACACATAGGCCGGCCCGGAACCGGAAACGGCCGTGACCGCATCGATGAGCGACTCGTCGGTCACCTCCACCACTTCGCCAAGAGCGGAGAGGAGGGCGCGGGCCATGTTCTTCTGCGCATTGGAGACTTCGGGGCTGGCGGCGAAACCGGTGATGCCCTCGCCGATGGCAGCGGGCGTGTTGGGCATGGCACGGATGACGGGAGCATCCTCTCCGAAGTGCTGCTTGAAGGAAGCGATTGTGCATCCGGCGGCGATGGACAGGATGAGGGGCGTTGTGCCGGCGGACAGTGCGGGAATGATGCCGGAAAGGGCCTCGTCCATGACCTGCGGCTTGACAGCGGCAACAAGAACGGAAATGTCATCGAGCTTTCCGGTGGATGGATTCAGGATCAGGTCGGCATCCCGGGCCATGCGCCGGATTTCCTCGGATGGTGCCGGATCCAGAACCACGATGCGGTCAGCCGGCTGTCCGGAGGCCAGCCATCCTCTGAGCATGGCAGTACCCATCCTGCCCGCGCCGAGCAGGAGAAGACGGCCGTCCATGTCCGGGATGGCATTCATGGCGTCAGGCCTCGCCGGCAGTTTCGAACAGGCATGCGGCCAGCGCTTCCTCCGCCTTCCTGCCGGCCCAGATGACGAACTGGAACGCCGGAAAATACCGCTCGCAGGCCTCCACGGCCAGCGTGATGAGAGATTCGCACTGTGCCTCATTGGCCTGGGCGCCACCGCTGAGCAGCAGACCGTTGCGGTAGAGCACGAGGCCGTCGCGCTTCCAGAAGTCGAAATGTCCCATAAGCAGCCGCTCGTTGATCATGCGCACGAGACGCGAGACCTCGGAGGCCCGCGGATGCGGCACGCGCATGTCGAACATGCAGGCCACGTAGAGGCTTTCGGTGTCATCCCGCCAGTGTACGGTGAGCTGCAGCTCCACGGACGAGGCGGTAATGATCATCTGCGCTTCGTCCTCGCCGGTGCGCACGATGGGCCAGCCACGGCTGGCAGCCAGCAGTTCCACGCACTCCAGCGGGTTGGCGGCCTCTTTTTCGTATGTCCTGCAGAGGATTGTCATTGCGGTTCCTGCGGCTCCCTGGAATCCCGTTCTGCCAACGTGACACGGACCGCCTCCCAGGGGCGGTATGTGCTGCGAATCACTGGCGTTTTCCTGATGGTCACGATGCCGCATGATGAATCCGGCGGCAAGAGTCCCGCCCTGATTCCTCCACAGGTTCGCATGCGGGCCGAGTCAAGATGCCGCATGCGGGCTGCTGGAAAGGTCTTGCGAAAGGACGCGAAAACGCCCCGCGGCATGAGGTGCGCGGGGCGTTTCCGGGATCGTGGGAGAGAAGGGGCTCACTCCCGCAACATTCGAGTGGCCGACTGCCCCCGAAAGCCGGCCGTGTATCGTCAGACGCAGCCGGTCGGCTTGGGCAGGCCGCCGTATTTGGTAATCGGCTTCATCGGGCCGGTATTCCACATGCCGAAGATCTCCTTCTTCGACATGCCGACGTATTTCATGAACTTGCGGATCGGCGGAACCGTATTGTGCTCGGCATAGTATTGCCGGGCCTTCATGATCTGGTCCCACATCTCGTCCGTGAGCTCGATGCCGTCAGCCTCGGCCATGGCGCGGCCGATCTCCGGCGTCCAGGCGCTCATGTCCTTCAGGTAGCCGTCGCCGTCGCGCTCCGGCAGAGTGATCGCTTCCGCTGTCATTTCGCTTCGTTCCTCGTATGCTTGCAAGAGTAATTCCTGACGTTTTCCCATAGAGCTGTTTTTGAGAATCATTGTCAATTTGTCATGGCGCACATTCCGCCTGCCGGGACGGGTTGACACGAAATCCGGGGGAGCCGGGGCCATTCGCTGCAGATCCCGCATCAGGCGGAGGGAATCTCCTTGACTCCGCGTGTTCCCGGCGCAAGGTGGCCTGCGGGGCGCAGGGGCGCCATTGGTACCGTATACGGAGCAAGGGGCAACGGGACATGGATCGGGAAAACAATGCCGCTTCGGTGATGAGCGGGGCCATCGCCTCCGCGCGGCGTGGCATCGCGCATGTCTTCGTGCGTGACCTGACGCTGAAGGCGATGCTGGGTGTCCACGACTTCGAGAAGCTGGAACCCCAGCGCGTCATCATCAACGTGGATCTCACCGTCCGCGAGCGCAACGAGCCGCTGGAAGACAACATCCACAAGGTGGTGTCCTACGAGAAGGTGGTGGATCACATCCGCCAGATCGTCAGCGAGGGCCACGTGCATCTCGTGGAAACGCTGGCGGAGATGATTGCCCGGGAATGCCTGAAGAACCCCTACGTGCTGGCCGCCCGCGTGCGGGTGGAGAAGCCGGACATATTCCCCGAAGCGCGTTCGGTGGGCGTGGAGATCGAGCGGCGCAAGGACATCTCGTGAGCTGTGCGTCTTGCCGGCGCGAGGCCGCCATCCTAGATTCCCGACCATGACGGAAAAGCCTGTACCTCGCGACGACGGTCTGAGGACTGGGGTCGAGGTCATCGCCGAATTCGTGAAGACCCTGCCGAACCGTCCGGGCGTGTACCGCATGTACGACGCCGCGGGTGATCTGCTCTACGTGGGCAAGGCCCGGGATCTGAAGAAGCGCGTCTCCACATATGCCCGCGGGCAGGGACACTCCAACCGCATTACCATGATGCTGACCCGCGTGGCGCGGATGGAGTTCGCCACCACGGCCACCGAGGCGGAGGCCCTGCTGTTGGAAGCCAACCTCATCAAGAAGCTGAAGCCGCGCTACAACGTGCTGCTGCGCGACGACAAGTCGTTTCCCTACATCCTCATCGACAAGGAGCATCCGGCGCCCCGGCTCACCAAGCACCGCGGCGCCCGGCGCAAGAAGGGCAGCTACTACGGCCCCTTCGCCAGCGCCGGGGCGGTCAACCGCGCGCTGAACGCCATGGAGAAGGCGTTCCTCATCCGCACCTGTTCCGATTCCGTCTATGCCAACCGCACCCGCCCCTGCCTGAAGCATCAGATCCGCCGCTGCTCCGCCCCCTGTACCGGCGAGGTGAGCCTTGAGGAGCATGCCCGGCTGGTTCGACAGGCGGAGGATTTTCT
>JAJRRY010000211.1 GCA_024279095.1 Alphaproteobacteria bacterium | reverse complement strand
GCTCATATCCTTCCACGGATGAATCAATGAAGACGATCTCCGTGGTTTCCGCCCCCTGACGTTCTCCCGGAGCTGCATCGTCGCGCAGAATTTCCAGAAGCTCTTCCGTATCCTGCCGTTCCCGGCCCTCTCGGGTTTCGGCAACAGCCGGAGTATCCGCCTGGCCATCACCAGCAGCCGCATCTCCACCATGATGCTGATGTTGCATGGCATCGTGCGCATCAGCACCCGCCGCTAGCGCGGCTCCATCGAACAGCAGGCGCGGTTCCAGCAGCATGTTTCCGGACAGAAGTCCGCCCGTTCTTCCAAGCTTCCAAGGCTTCTCCGCATCTCCAGCGTTCAGAGGTCCGGCGTTGCCGCCCTTGCCCTTCCCGAAATCCTTGCGTGCAGCCACTTCAAATCCCTCCTGCGTTTCAGACCCGGTGCACAGGCTCCAGCACCCCCCACCTTCCATGTGCGGGTAGGTCTTCCGTATGTACACGCATTAGTAGATATCTGATTCGCAAGCAACTTCAAATTGTGTTCGTAAGCTGATCATCACCTTTTGTGGCAAAAAAGACACAAAGACGCCTTCGAGCTGCCACTTGTCGGGAAAAGCCGGGAAGCAGTAAGCGACTGTTAAAAGTTCTCCCTTACGTTCGGTCCGCGTCATGGGGGCTGCCATCTGCACGAGTGGGGTTGGTTGGGATGACAGCCAGAGTTTCTCGGCTTGAAACCGCCGGCGGACAGACCGGCATGACGACGGGAGAGGAAGAGCCTTCCTCCGTCCTTTCGCCTGGCACGCTGAAAAGACTGGGCCACGAGGTTCTGCGTCTGACGGAATCCTTCGCCTGGATCAGTCGCAACGGACATTCCCTTGTCCTGTGGCGGGGCAACACGCGCGAGATTTTCGGACGCGACCTGTCGGAAGGAGCAACCTTCGACGAGATCCTGCCGGCCTTTTCCCGAGCCAGCCGTTCGGCCTTGCGCCAGGCCATCATCCGCTGCCTCAATTCAGGCGAGCCATGGCAGCTGGAACTCGAAGTCAAATCCGGACCGGCAAAGGGCAACTGGCTGCATGCCTCGGGAACAGCCATGGATCTTGACGGCACGCGCTATCTCACGGGCGTGTTCCGCAATGTCAGTGCCGTCAAGCACATGGAAAACCGCCTTGCCCGGGAAACGCAGGAAAAGAAGATGGCCACCGAGGTGCTTGCCCAGCTCCTCGACATCGTACCGAACGCCATCGCCGCCTACGATCCCGATGACCGCCTCATATTCTTCAACCGCCAGTACCACGTCTACTACGACAAGGCCGCCCCGAAGATCCGCCTCGGCGAGACCTACGAAAACATTCTCAGGTTCGCCGTCGAGCAGGGGCAGTACATGAACATCGACCCGGCGAAGGCCCGTTCCCGCAAATGGATGGAGGAACGCCTGTCCCGCCACAGGAAAGGCATGAAGAAGGACCTCGTCCAGCAGCTGTCATCGGGGCGCTGGGTTCAGGTCCGCGAACGCAAGTCCGAGTCGGGACACACCGTCTTCGTCAGCACCGACATTACCGAGCTCATCGAGGCGGAAAAGCGCCTGCGCGAGCAAGCCGAGACCGATCCCCTCACCGGCCTGCTCAACCGTTCCCGCTTCATGAGCGAGCTGTCGGACTTTCTCACCTACCGCAAGCGCTCTCCGGTTTCCGGCTGCCTGATCCTGTTCGATCTGGATCACTTCAAGTCCATCAACGACACTCTGGGACATCAGATAGGTGACGCTCTCCTTCAGGAAATGGCGCAGCGCATTCGCAAGACGACCCGGGCCACCGACTTCGCGGCCCGGCTGGGAGGCGACGAATTCGCCATTTTCCTGCCCGACGTGCATGGCGGAACCTGCGAATGCGTTATGGAAAAAATCCATTCGGCCCTGTGCCAGCCGATCGAGCTGAACGGCAGCCGTCTCCACCCCAAGGTCTCCATGGGCGTGGCCCTCGTCACAGAGGACGACAACGATGCCGATGCCCTGCTCCGCAAGACCGACACCGCCCTCATCCAGGCAAAGAAGGAAGGACGGAACAACTGGCGGAACTTCGACGAGACGCTGCAACGCAAACGCGAACGCCGCCGTCGCATCATCAACGGTCTGCGCGAGGCGATTTCCTCCCATGCCATCGAGATCGGCCTGCAGCCCCAGATCAGCCTGAACGACCGCTCCCATGCCGGTTTCGAGGTTCTGGCCCGCTGGCGTCACGAGGGAGAGGCCATTTCGCCGGCAGAGTTCATCCCCATTGCCGAAAGCACGGGGATGATCATGGAAATCGGGCGACTGGTCATCGTGCGGGCGCTGGGCTGGCTGTCCAGCATGAAGGCATCGGGCCTGAAGCCGGGCCGGCTGGCGATCAACATCTCGCCGGTGCAGTTGAAATGCGAGCGCTTCTTCCACATGCTGGACAGCGCTCTGGAAATGTACGGCATCACGCCGGAGGAACTGGAGCTGGAAATCACGGAGACGGCCATCATCACCCGCGACGAAGCGCTTCTGGAGCGCAATCTCAGGCGGTTGGCGAACAAGGGCTTCCAGATTTCGCTCGACGACTTCGGAACGGGCAACGCCACCTTCGCCCATCTGAAACGCTTCCCGATCTCGCGCCTGAAGATCGACAAGTCCTTCGTCGATGACATCGGCCGCAAGTCGGAAAGCACCATCATCACGCTTGCCGTGATCAACCTTGCGCACAATCTCGGCATGGACGTCATTGCCGAGGGAATCGAAACGAAGGAACAGAGCAGCTTCCTGCAGATCAACGGATGCGATTACGCGCAGGGCTATTTCTTCTCAAGACCTCTCACACCGACCGGCGCGGCCGAATGGCTGCGCAAGCACGACGCGGATGGCCCGGATCCCTTTCAGCACCACCTGGACCCCATATGACCCGCAAGGAACATGACTGAAGGGTCAATGGATCGGGCGGTGGGTGCATGTCTGCCGCCCGATTTCGCATCCCGTGCACGGAAAACGGCTTTCCACCCGTTTTTCCTCATGGTAGCCTGCTTTCCATAACAATCACAACGAGGGGGAACGAGCGAATGTCCCCTGCGCATCATAGGGAGGACAAGCCATGAAACGCGCAATCCGGAAAACCGCCTGCCTGGCCGCAGGCCTCGCCGTCCTGCTGATGTCCGGCGTCTCCGCCCGGGCCATGGAAGACAGCCTGGTCATCGTCACTTCCTTCCCGAAGGATCTGACCTCCGTCTTCAAGAAGGCCTTCGAGGCGAAGCATCCCGGTGTGAAGGTCGAGATGCTGAAGAAAAAGACGACCGCCGGCGTGAAATACATTCAGGAAACGGCTTCCAACAATACATCCGACCTTTTCTGGGCCTCCGCCCCGGATGCCTTCGAAGTACTGAAGGGTGACGGCCTGCTCCAGAAATATCAGGTGAAGGCCAAAGGCATTCCGGCGAAGATCGGTGCCTTTCCCATCAACGACCCGGACGGCTACTACAAGGGCTTCGCCGCTTCCGGCTACGGGTTCATGTGGAACACCCGCTACATGAAGGCCAAGAAGCTGCCCGTGCCGAAGGAATGGGACGACCTGACGAAGCCGGTCTATTTCGGCCATGTCGGCATGTCCGCCCCCTCGCGCTCCGGCACTACCCACCTGACGGTGGAGACCGTGCTGCAGGGTGACGGCTGGAAGAAGGGTTGGGCTCTGTGGAAAGGCATCGGCGGCAACCTGAAGACCGTCACGGAGCGCTCCTTCGGCGTGCCCTCCGGCGTCAATTCGGGTGAGTTCGGCATCGGCATCGTCATCGACTTCTTCGGCTTCTCGTCAAAGGCCACGGGCTATCCGGTGGACTTCCGCTATCCGTCTGTCACCGCCCTGGTGCCCGCCAACATCGCCATCGTGAAGAACGCACCGCACCCGAAGAACGCTGCTGCCTTCATCGAGTTCCTGCTGTCCGCGGATGGCCAGAAGCTGCTTCTCGATCCCAAGATCCAGCGCCTGCCGGTGCGGCCCGATCTCTATGACGGCCCGGCGAAGCACCTGCCCAATCCCTTCAAGGGCGAGGTAGCCGCCAAGGTGAAGTTCGACGTCAAGAAATCCAAGGCCCGCTACAATCTCGTCAACTCGCTGTTCGACGTGATGATCACCTATCGTCTCGACGACCTGAAAGCCGCCACGAAGGCCATCCACGAGGCCGCCGCGGCACTGGCGAAAAAGCCGAACCCGGAAGCCGCCAAGCTGCTGGACGAGGCCCGCGCGCTGGTCGCCGCCGTGCCGATCGACGAGGCGAAGTCCATGGACGCCCAGTTCGCCGCCATCTTCAAGAAGAAGCGCAAGAAGGCCACCGACAAGGTGACCGGCCGCCAGGCGGAGGTGGAGCAGAAGTGGGACGAGATGGTCCGCGCCAACTACGCCAAGGCGAAGGAACTGGCCATGAAGGCCGCCGCCATGGCGAAGTGAGCCGGAACCGACACCTGCATTCTCCTGAACACGCAAAGCGGCCTTCCCCGCCCGAGGGGGCGGCCGCACCAGGCGGGAGGCGGACATGGCGGCACAATCTCGCGGACAATGGGGAGCGGCAGGGGCCGGACTGGCCGTCCTGATCCTGCTGCTGGCCTTCCTGGTGATCCCGGTGGCCAAGGTGGTCTACGTCGCCTTCGTGGACGTGAACACCGGCGGCTTCACTCTACTGAACTTCGTGGACTTCTTCCGCACTTCGCTGTTCCGCGAGTCCTTCGTCAATTCCCTGTACGTGGCCGGCATGTCCGTGGTCTTTGCCTCGATCATCTCCATGCCGCTGGCCTATTTCACCACCCGTTTCAACTTTGCCGGCGCCGCCCTGATCCAGACCTTGGGCGTGATCCCGCTCATCATGCCGCCTTTCGTCGGCGCGGTGGCCATGCAGATGCTGTTCGGCGCCAACGGCTCGGTGAACCTGCTGCTGGATGAATGGTTCGGTTTCACCATTCCTTTCATGGAGGGACTGAACGGCGTCATCCTCGTGGAATCCATCCACTACTTTCCCTTCATCCTCATCAACCTTTCTGCCAGCCTCAACAACATCGACCGGGCAATGGAGGAATCGGCCCAGAACCTTGGTGCCCACGGCTTCCGCCTGTTCCGGCGCATCGTCTTTCCGCTGGCCATGCCAGGCTTCGCCGCCGGCGCCGCCCTTGTCTTCCTGAAAGTGTTCGACGATCTCGGCACGCCGCTGCTGCTCAACGTCAACAACATGCTCGCCCCGCAGGCCTATCTGCGCATCTCCTCCATCGGCATCACCGACCCCATGGGCTACGTGATCTCCGTGATTCTCGTGGCCTTCTCCCTGCTCTCGCTGTGGACTTCCTATCTGGCCACGCGCGGACGCGACTACGCCTCGGTGCAGAAGGGCGGCGGCGGTCTCATGCGACGCGATCTGCGCCCTTGGGAGAAAGTCGGAGCATGGGCCCTGATTCTGTTCATCCTGGCTCTGGTACTCTCGCCACACTTCGGATTGCTGCTGCTGTCCTTCGGCACCATATGGTCGTTCTCCGTGCTGCCCGACGGCTTCACGCTGGCCCATTACCGCGAGGTGTTCTCCACCGCCCTGCCCTACATCACCAACACCCTGCTCTATGCCGGATTGGCCGCCCTCTTCGACGTGATCGTGGCCACGGCCATCGCCTACGTCGTCTGGCGTACCGACCTGCCGGGGCGCAAGGTACTGGACTATCTGGGCACGGCGGCCGTGGCCGTGCCCGGCGTGGTGCTGGGCATCGGCTACCTGCGCACCTTCCATGATCTCAACGTGCCGATCGTCGGCAAGCCGCTGGCCTCGTGGTGGGTCATCATCGTCATTGCCCTGATGATCCGCCGCCTGCCCTACGCCCTGCGCGCCTGCACGGCCGCCCTGCAACAGGTTTCCGTTTCCCTGGAAGAAGCGGCGCAGAACCTTGGCGCCGGCCGCTTCGATACGGTGCGTCGCATTGTCGTGCCGCTCATGGCGGGTGGAATTGCGGCCGGGTTCGTGACCTCCTTCGCCACTGCCGCAGTGGAGCTCTCGGCTACCATCATGCTGGTTTCCGCCGAATCCGATGCGCCGCTCTCCTATGGCATCTACGTCTACATGCAGACCGCCGCCGGACGCGGACCGGGTGCAGCTCTCGGCGTATTGGCCGTCATCATCGTCGGTATCGCCACTTGGATGTCGCACCGCTTCGTGGAACGCACACGCGCCACAGCGGAAGCCGACCGCAAACTCGCCGCTGCCGCAGGAGCCTGACCCATGGTGCACGGACATTGCCCCCACGGGACGGGAAATAACCCGCGCAGAACATTGATGAGCCCCAGACCTCACAGTCGGAAAAGACAGCCATGAATGACCGTTCGCAGCGCATCCTGATCGAGAACTTGCATCTCTCCTTCGGCGACACGCATGTGCTGAAAGGCATCGACCTGGAAATCGCCCCCGGCGAGTTCTTCGCCTTCCTCGGCCCCTCGGGTTCCGGAAAGTCCACCCTCCTGCGCGCCATAGCCGGCTTCGGGCCGCTGCCGGAGGGGCGCATCCTGATCGGCGACGAGGACGTCACCCGCCAGCCGCCATGGGCGCGCAACGTCGGCATGGTTTTCCAGTCCTACGCCTTGTGGCCGCACATGACCGTGTGGAAGAACGTCGCCTTCGGGCTGGAGGAGCGCCGCGTTCCGAAGGCCGAGATCACGCCGCGCGTGGAACGTGCGCTTGACATGGTAGGCCTTCTCGAACTGGCCGACCGCCGCCCCTCGCAGCTCTCCGGCGGTCAGCAGCAGCGCGTGGCGCTGGCGCGCACCATCGTCGTGGAACCGCGCGTGCTGCTCCTCGATGAGCCACTCTCCAACCTCGACGCCAACCTGCGCATCCAGATGCGCCGCGAGCTGCGCAGCCTGCAGCGCAAGCTGGGCATCACCACCATTTTCGTGACCCATGATCAGGAGGAGGCCAACACCACATCCGACCGCATGGCGGTTCTGGATCAGGGTGTCATCCAGCAGGTCGGCACGCCGATGGAGCTCTACGACAACCCCACCAACCTTTTCGTCGCCGGCTTCCTGGGCTCGGCCAACCGCCTGCCCGGCCGTATCGTAACGGAAGGCGCAGGCAGGGTATTCCGCGCAGAGAATGACATCGTCATCCCCGTCGCCGCCGACGAGCCGGAAGGCGAAGCGACTGCCATCTTCCGCCCGCAGAACGTCCACCTGAAGGCGCAGGGCGAGAAAACGGACGAATCCACCATCTGTCTGCCCGGCCGCATCGCCCATTCGGAGTTCCTCGGCTCGCTGATCCGCTACGGCGTCGATCTGGCCGGCACGGAGATCCTTGTGGACGAACCTCATCAGGCTGGCCAGCCTGTTTTGCCCGAAGGCGCGGACGTCACCGCCTGTCTCTCCGCCGACCAGGTGCGCATCCTGCGGGAGTAGCACCGCACAACCACCAGCCCGCCTCATGTGAGAGGATGCCCGCAGATGCTCAAGACGGCCCGGCTCCGGATCATCGGCGGCATGATCTGACATTTCGCCTCAACGAAGGCTGTAAACGACTTCAACTGAAGACTCCTCCAGAAGCCCCTGAATCGACTCAAGATTTCCTCCGCGATCTTCTCGGGGCGGGCGCTGGCGGACGACAGAAGTTCACACGTTCCATGAACTAGAGGCATATCCTCGCGGACTTCACGGATCCGCCGCAGATCTGCCGCAAGGTCATGCAAGCATGAGGTCTGCTTTCTGAAGGAAAAACAGAAACAGAATCCGGAATGCTGAAAACCAATCTCGAATTTCTTCTGCCAGCAGCAGGAGCAGCCTTGGCTGCATTCATCTTCTTCCGGCTCTTCCCCGAGGGAACCACCGCCCATTGGGAAATTCTCGTCACCGGTCTCGGAGGTGCCGCAGGACTGGTCTTCGCCAACTTTCTGCTGCGTTGACCCGCCGACAGATCCCCGCAGTCTTCAGCCCTTGCGTGCCGCCGCGAGCGCTTCGGGCAGTGCCTGCGCGAACAGCTCCAGATCCTCCTCCCGCCCTGCCGAAACGCGGATGCAGCGGTTCTGCGGCGGGCCGAACGCCATGCGGATGAAGATGCCGCGCCGGGCCATTTCCTCCACCACACGGCGCGCCAGATCTCCGTCACCCCCCACGTCAATGGCCACGAAATTGGTCGCCGTCGGAACCGGCGTCAGGCCGCTGTCCCGCGCAATCATGGCGATCCGGGCGCAGGACGCACGCACCCTCGCCACCGTACCGGCAAGCCATTCCCCATCCTCCAGTGCCGCCAGCGCCGCGATCTGCGCCAGCTTGTTCATGCCGAAATGATTCCGCACCTTGTCGAACGCCGAGATCAGCCGCTCGTGGCCAATCGCATAGCCCACCCGCATGCCGGCCATGCCATAGGCCTTCGAAAAGGTACGCATACGGATCACGCGGGGATCGGAGACGTCTATCGCAGGCGCGGTGCCCTCTGGGGCGAATTCGATGTAGGCCTCGTCGAGACACAGCACCGCGCCTTCCGGCAGCTGCGCAATGGCCTCGCCCACCGCCTTGGCATCCCACCATGTCCCCATCGGATTGTCCGGATTGGCCACGTAGACCAGCGGCGCATCCACCTCACGGGCCTTCCCTACCAGACCGGCGAGATCCTCGCGGTCGTCCTCCGTATAGGGAACGGCGTGAAACATGCCACCGAATCCGGCCACGTGATAGTTGAAAGTCGGATATCCGCCGCGCGAGACCACCACCGGGGTTCCCGGCTCCACCAGCAGCCGCACCAGCAGTCCCAGCAGTCCGTCGATGCCTTCTCCCACCACGATGTTTTCAGGGCGCACGCCATGCTTCTCCGCCAGCGCCATCCGCAGGTCGTGATTCTCCGGATCGGCATAGGTCCAGACGCCCTCCAACGCCGCCCGCATGGCCTCCACGGCCTTCGGCGAGGGGCCGAAGACGTTCTCGTTCGCCCCGATCCGTGCCGCAAAACGCACTCCACAGGCCCGTTCGTGCGCCTCCGGCCCCACGAAGGGTATGGTAGACGGCAACGAGGCGGCAAGCGGGGTGAAACGTGGGACGGACATCCGATTCCTCCTGTCAATGAACCCATTGCGAGGATTGCCGCCCCGCATGCCCGGAGTCAATGCACACTCCGCCCCGATACCTGCCGCACTTAGACCGCCGAAACGAACCCGGTGGTGAGCCAGAGAAGGGGGTGAAGCCAAGCCATATACCGGCTCATGCCCGGATACCTGCTCCGGCTCATACCCGTGCTTGTTCCAGGTATCCACACCGAGGCGCCACCTGCTCCGCCACTGCCTGCCGCTCTGGCAGCGCACGCATCATGGAAAGCGCACCGTGGCATGCCTTGAGTCCGTGCGTGGTGACCGCTATGCAGGAGCAGCCGCGATCGCCGCATGGGATCCCGAACCACCATCATCGGAGCGCACACCATGAAATGGATGCTGGCATTTCACTTCATCGCCTTCGCCATGGGCGTCGGCATGAGCTTCTCGAACTTCGTCAACCTGCGGCTGGCCCGGGCCCTGGGCGGCGAGAAGGCGCAGGGGCTGGCGCTGCTGCGCGGCGCCCTTGGCCGCATCGGTGACGTGGTGGTCTCCTTCATCTGGCTGACGGGCATCGCCCTGCTGCTGCCCATGACGGGAGCAGAGGCCGCCGGCATGGGGGCCCTGCCCGTCACATTTCATGTCAAGCTGCTGTTCGTGATCGGACTGACGTTGTGTCATGTCGGTGCCCGGCTCACCGCCCTGAAGATCGCTCGCACAGGCCGCAAGGAACTGATTGGAATCGTCGAGGCCTGCACTCTCGGCGTCTTCCTCAATGCCATCGCCTCGATCCTGCTGGCCGTCGCCGCCTTTGACTGAAAATTTCCGTCATCGGCTCCCGAGCCCGTCAAACAGGGCCGTGGAGAGATATCGCTCCGCCATGGAGGGAACGATGACGACGATGCGCTTGCCGGCCATTTCCGGGCGGGAAGCCACCTGAAGCGCGGCCTCCACCGCAGCGCCGGACGAGATGCCGACCGGAATGCCCTCGCGCGCAGCAATTTCCCTGGCCACGGCGAATGCGGTGTCACTGTCCACGCGGATCACCTCGTCGATGACGGAGGTATCCAGAATCTCCGGAACGAGACCGGCACCGATGCCCTGAATGCGATGCGGGCCGGATTCGCCACCGGAGAGCACAGGCGATTCCTCCGGCTCCACGGCGATCATGCGAATGTCGGGAATGCGTGCCTTGAGCACCTGTCCGATACCGGTGATGGTGCCGCCAGTTCCGACGCCGCTGACAACGGCATCCAGCTGCCCCCCGGTATCTTCCCAGATCTCCTCTGCCGTTGTGCGTCGGTGAATTTCCGGGTTGGCCGGGTTTTCGAACTGCTGCGGCATGATCGCTCCGGGCGTGGATTCGACGATCTCCCGCGCCCGGTCAATGGCACCCTTCATGCCCTTTGCAGCCTCGGTGAGCTCCAGCCGTGCACCCAGAAGACGGAACATCTTGCGTCGCTCCACCGACATGCTCTCCGGCATGACGAGAACAAGTGGTATGCCCCGAGCCGCACACACGAAGGCCAGTCCGATACCGGTATTGCCGGACGTAGGTTCCACGAGTACGGTATCCGGGCCGAGGCGGCCTTCACGCTCCATGGCCTCGATCATGCTGACACCGATGCGATCCTTCACCGAGGAAAGGGGATTGAAGAATTCCAGCTTGGCAAGCACCTCCGCGCCTGCGCCCCGCTCCTGCGGAAGACGGTTCAGGCGTACCAGCGGCGTGGCGCCAATGGTCCTGGTGATATCCTCATAGATCCTGCCGCGTCCGATACCGCTGCTCATCGCCTGTCCTCCCCATTCCTGTCCGCTCCCCGGAGATGAAAGCCACAATAACCACTGTGGCAATTGCCGCAAGACATGCCATGGGCTAATCTGCGCCGCATCGTTGCACATCGGAAAAAACAGGGGGCAAGAAACATGAACACACTCATGGGCATGCAGGGTACCGGCATCTTCATGACCCTGATCATCGGCGGCCTGGCCGGCTTTATCGCGGAAAAGCTGACGAAATCCACCCACGGCCTGCTGACCAACATCGTGCTGGGCATTGCCGGTGCCCTGTTCATGAAATTTGCCCTGGGACTGCTTGGCATCCGCCTGATGTTCGCCGGCTGGTTCTGGGGCAACCTGATCACCGCAACCGCCGGCGCCGTGGCACTGATCGTCATCTGGCGCCTGATCAAGGGGCGTTGAGCCGCAAGGCGTGCCGGAGACAGCAGGGAGAAAAGGACAGCATGGACCATCTGATCGGCTACATGTTCTGGAGCATCCTGATCCTGGCCATTCTGCGCATGGGAACGGGAGTCCTCGTCGGCTGGGTCATGGCGCGCCTCCTGCCGCCCTCCGGCACGCGCGGCGGACACATCCTGTCCGCTCTGTCCGGAGCAGTCATCATTCCCGTATTCGCGGAGAAGATCTTCGGCGCACCGATAGCCCTGATAAACATGGGCATGAAGTCGAATTCCGGCATGGCCGTCCTGCTGGGCTATGTCATTGGCTTCTCCGCCATCAGCGCGGCAGCAGCGGTATGGATCTACCGCAACTTCCGCCTCGCCAGACGCGACGGCTGATCTCCACTTCTGCAGAATACGCGAGGGGCGCAGTGTCGCGGTACCGATACCGGCAAAGGTAGCGCACGCAGCAGCCTTCCGGCACGAATGCGGTCGAGGGGGTCACCCTGTGCAAAGTCCATCGCCACTTTGCGCAATGACCACGACCTCGCTACAGTAAAATGCGCAATTAGCCGCCTGAAAAAGTGTCGTCAAGCAATTGAAATCATTGGTGAGCCCGGCAGGAATCGAACCTGCGACCAACTGATTAAAAGTCAGTTGCTCTACCAACTGAGCTACGGGCCCGGAGCGCTGAGGCGAGGGGAACATAAGGCCGCACTTCGGCAAGGTCAATAGGTGTGCGGACCTTCGTTCATGATCGGCAGGACGGGATATCGGGATTGTCATCCGAAGCAACATCCCCCTCCCCTCCTCAGCTGCCGTGCTCCTCGCGACAGAGCAGGGCCCGGCCGCTCCGGAGATCTCTCATCGTGAATTCCACTTGCATTCCGCCTACTGATCGTTCTATTGAAATATCGTTCTTAATAACGAACAAAGAAACGAACATGGCGGAACTGGTGGACATTGCGGCACGGGAAGCCTGGGAGCAGTTGCGGAAGGACGAACGCGCGGTGCTGCTGGACGTGCGCAGCGAACCGGAATGGGATTTCGTCGGCGTGCCCCTTGTCAACAACTATCTGCAGATCAGCTGGCGGCACTGGCCGGAGATGCGGATCAATCCGGATTTTCTCGCCGAGCTTGAAGCCTCTGGCGTGGACAGGGACACCCCCCTTCTGCTCATGTGCAAGGCGGGTGCCCGTTCCCGCGAGGCGGGAGAATTCCTGCTGGAGCGCGGCTTTGTCCGTTGCTTCAATGTCAGGGATGGCTTCGAGGGCGAGCGCAACGAGGCCGGACACCGCTGCCGCATCGACGGCTGGGTGGCGGCCGGACTGCCGTGGATGCAGTGCTGATGCCGGCTCACCGACGGCGGACGGAAATGGGAGACGGAAAGGAAAAGCATGAGCGGAAAGGATGAAAAGCGCAACGGCTCAGGCAGGCCGAACAGGGCATCCGTCGAGGACATGGGGCCGGCGACCTGGGGCGTGCGTGCCGGGTTGACCCGTTCGCCCCACGGGGAGACGTCGGAGGCCCTGTGGCTGACCTCCGGCTATGTCTACGAGAGCGCAGAAGAGGCGGCGGCCCGGTTCTCCGGAGATTCGGAGGGCTATGTCTACTCGCGCTACGGCAACCCCACCGTCTCGATGTTTGAACAACGGCTGGCGGCGCTAGAAGGCGCGGAAGCCTGCATGGCCACAGGCTCGGGCATGGCGGCCATGTTCTCCGCGCTGGCCTCGCACCTTCAGGCGGGTGATCACGTGGTGGCCTCGCGCTTCCTGTTCGGCTCCTGCCATCAGGTGATCACGAAGATCCTGCCGCGCTTCGGCATCACGCACACGCTGGTGGACGCCTCCGACCCGCAGGCCTGGCAAGATGCCGTGCGGCCGCAGACGCGGGCCTTCTTTCTGGAGACGCCCGCCAACCCGACGCTCGACGTGTTCGACATTCCGGCCATCGCCGCCATCGCCCGGCAGGCCGGAGCGCTGCTGGTGGTGGACAACGTCTTCGCCACGCCGGTGCTGCAGAACCCGCTGCGGCTGGGCGCGGACGTGGTGATCCATTCCGCCACCAAGCACATGGACGGACAGGGGCGCACCATGGGCGGCGCCGTGCTCGGCTCGCGCAAGTATGTCACGGAAACACTGATGCCCTTCCTGCGCCATACCGGCCCGACGCTGGCACCCTTCAACGCCTGGGTGCTGCTGAAGGGGCTGGAGACGCTGAAGCTGCGCGTCGAGGCGGCCAGCCGCTCCGCCCTGACCATTGCCCGCCATCTGGAAGAAAGGCTCGGCCGGGGGCAGGTGCGGTATCCGTTCCTGGAGAGCTTCGCCGGTCATGAGCTGGCGCGAGAACAGATGCGCGCCGGGGGCACGCTGGTGACCTTCACACTGCCCGGCGGGCGGGACATGGCCTTCGCCTTCCTGAATGCCTTGCGTCTGATCGATATTTCGAACAATCTGGGCGATGCAAAGAGCCTGATCACCCATCCGGCCTCCACTACCCACAGTGCCGTAAAGGAGGAGGACAGGCGGGCACAGGGCATCACGGAAGGGCTGGTGCGCCTTTCCGTCGGACTGGAGGATGCGGCGGATCTGATCGCCGACATCGACCGGGCGCTGGAGATCGCGGGAGCTTAGGGGCATGGCCACACGGAAGGGCAGACAGGGGCGGCAGGACGTGCCGCCGGGACTGGGCAGCGCCATCCAGCGCCTGCGCAAGGCCTACAACATGTCGCTGGGCGACCTGTCCGAGGTGTCCGGAGTCGCCAAGTCCATCATCTCGCAGATCGAGCGCAACGAGACCAATCCCACCATCGGCACGGTGATGAAGCTCACCCATGCGCTCGACGTACCACTGGAAGAAGTGCTTGCGGAATCCCGTGACGGGCCGGCCATCCTCCAGCACCAGAAACGGGCCGACATTCCCGTGCTGCGCAGCGAGGACGGGCTGTGCGAGCTGCACATCATCGGAGCGCTGGAGCTGGTGCGCTTCGTGCAATGGTACGACATGCACGCCGAACCCGGCGGCATTCTTTCCTCCGAGCCGCATCAGACCGGCTGCGTGGAACATCTTCATGTGATCCGCGGCGAGCTGACCGTCACTTCCGGCGAGGAGACGGCCGTTGTGCGGGCCGGGGAATCGCTGAGATACCGTGGAGATCTGCCACACGAGATCCGCAACACCGGCTCGGAGCCGGCGCATGCCACGATGGTCCTCATCATGCGCCCCCTCGGGTGACGGAACGGGGGCTTGCGCAACAGGGCGGTTTCGTGATTGGTGCGGAAGTGCAACAGGGAGCAGAAGTCCATGGTCACAGTCTACGAAGGGCGCCCGCGCCATCCGGAGAAGGCCCATCGCCCCGACAACCCGGTGAAGCGCAAGCCGGACTGGATCCGCGTCCGCGCGCCGATGTCGAAGGAATTCGCCGAGACCCGCCGCATCGTTCGCGAAGGTGGACTCGCCACCGTCTGCGAAGAGGCCGCCTGCCCGAACCTTGGCGAATGCTGGACACGCCGCCATGCCACCTTCATGATCCTCGGTGAGATCTGCACCCGCGCCTGCGCCTTCTGCAACGTGGCCACGGGACGCCCCGGCCCGGTGGAGGAGGACGAACCGGCCCGCGTCGCCGATGCCGTGGCGCGCATGGGCCTGAAGCATGCCGTCATCACCTCCGTGGATCGCGACGATCTGGACGATGGCGGCGCATTGCACTTCGCCCGCGTCATCCGCGCCATTCGCGAGGCCTCGCCGCAGACCACGGTCGAGGTGCTGACGCCGGACTTCCGCAACAAGCCCGGTGCGCTGGAGATCGTGATCGAGGCCAAGCCCGACGTGTTCAACCACAATCTGGAGACCGTCCCCGGCCTCTATCCGCACATCCGCCCCGGCGCACGCTATTTTCATTCCCTGCGGCTGCTGCAGAGGGCGAAGGAGTTGGATACGGAGATCTTCACGAAATCCGGCATCATGGTCGGATTGGGCGAGACGCGCGAACAGGTGCTCCAGGTCATGGACGACATGCGCTCCGCCGGCGTGGAGTTCATCACCATCGGCCAGTATCTCCAGCCCACGCCCAAGCATGCCACCGTGGAACGCTTCTGGACGCCGGAGGAATTCGCGGAGCTGGAACGGGCCGCCTATGCCAAGGGGTTCCTGATGGTGGCAGCCAGCCCCCTGACACGCTCCAGCCACAACGCCGACGCCGACTTCGAGAAACTCCGCGCCGCCCGCGAAGGCAGATAGCGCCCCCCGCCACATGAAGAGAGACATCCGATGCATGAAACGATGTCTCCATGCACAAGGGCCAGCATGTGTGAGTCACACTTGCAAAATGCTGCACCCCACGGCAATCATTGACCGGACATGGCGGCAGGAGACGGAGGTCAGGATGAAGCGGGTCATGCAGGACACCAGTCTCAAAGGCTTTTTCAAGGCCACATCCATGGCCGACATGGACTGGTGGTCGGCTCTCTGGTCAGAGCCAGAAGCCGTACTGCGCAAGGTGGGATTGCGTCCCGGGATGAAAGCCGTCGATCTCTGTTGCGGCTATGGCTGGTTTACCGCGCCCATGGCCCGCATGGCCGCGCCCGGCCAAGTGATCGGGGTGGATATAGATCCGGCAATGATAGAAGCGGCACGTCAGCACGTGCAGGAACAAGGCGCCCCTGAATGCCGATGGATTACCGGAGATGCCGGAGAGATCGACAGGCAGCTGTCCGGGAACGTGGATTTCATCCTTGTTGCCAACGTGTTTCACGGCGTGCCTGACAGAACCGCCCTCGCCCGTAGTGCCGCAACCTGCCTGAAGAAAGGCGGACAGCTCGTCATCATCAACTGGCACGCCTTGCCCCGAGAGGAAACCCGCGTACTCGGAGAACCGCGCGGCCCGCTGACGGAACTTCGGATGACGCCGGAACAGACGCGGCAGGACGTCGAACCCGCCGGCTTCAGGCTTCACGAAATCATCGAACTGAAGCCGTACCATTACGCCGCCGTATTCCTGAAAGACCAGGAGGCGACTTCGCACGACGGCAAATCGACTTGACGGAGCCCCGGACGAGGACGCCACGTCTGCCAACGCTCAACAGCAGCCTTTTTCCAGCTCCTGTGCCAGCTCTTTCAATTCGTCTTCGGCACGCATAGCAATACGCTCCGGATGCCCTGCCCGGTTGTACCAGTAGGCCGCATTGGAGCGGTCGCCCTCGATCTTGTGCAGTATGGCGTGCAGCCAGTTTCCGTAAGCATCGGGATTGCGCTGCGCAATCTGGTGAGCAGCATCCCAATCGCCCATTTCAAGCAGGCGTATGGCCTTCAGAAGCATTTTTCTGTCCGATTCCAGCATGTCAGATTCTCGTTTTGCGCTTCTGATTCTCTGAAAGAAATGTTGCCGGAGTGTAACCGAATTGGACAAAGGTCGCAAAAAAACGCCGTGGCGACAAGGCCACGGCGTGAAGTCCGGGGAGACAGAAGTCTTCCACGCAGGCTTCGGGAGGTCTTTGCTTACTTGGAGCCAAGCATCTTGGTCATCTCTTCGACGGTGGCCATGCAACCGGCCTCGTCACCAGCCTTGGCCTGCTCCTCGGCCTTGGCCTTCATCTCGTCGAAGGACTTCTTCGCGGCATCATCCAGCTTCGCAGCCTCGGCAGCGGCCGTGACCTTCTCCAGCGTCGCGGCGCAGGTCGCATCTTCGGCGAACGCAGGCGCAGCAAGCATGGAAACGATGCCAGCGGAAATCAGAATCTTCTTGATCATGTTACAGCCCTCTCTAGTTAGACTGAGAATGGAAACCTTGCCAGGTTCACGAGTGTCCGTCAGAGGTCGTTTCGCCCCCTCGGGACGGGAGCGAGAACACCACCAGCAGAAGGCGGTGCAAGGGCGCCCTCTAGCAAAAGTAGTGTCTGTTTTTGGGAATTTTTGTGGCGCATGCGACCGTCTGCACCAACCGTGACAGCGAGATGTCCACGCGCATGCACTCTTTACATTTCACGCCGCTCGTTGCATAAGGCTTGAAATTCGGACCTGAAATTCTGCGGTATTCATGATGAAGACGCGCGCCACATTCCCGCACGAGATCGCCGCCGGTACCCTGCCCGGCCGCCTCTGCGCGCGTGCTTCCACCCTCGACCTCCTGCTCCTTACCAGCCCCTGACCGCCGGGGGCCTTCATGACACGCGACGCATGAAGGCAGGCAGTCAGGGGATACGAGAACACGAGCGACCTTGTGAACAGACACGGGGCCGGAGGATGATGCCATGCCAGAGACCTTCCGCGCCCGCAGGACAGAAAGAAGAAGAGCGGAACCGATGAGCAGAGACGACAACCGAGTCATCATATTCGACACCACCCTGCGCGACGGGGAGCAGTCCCCCGGCGCCACCATGACCCTGGAAGAGAAGCTGGAGGTCGCCGCCCTGCTCGACGAGATGGGCGTGGACGTGATCGAGGCAGGCTTTCCTATCGCCAGCCCCGGCGACTTCGAGGCGGTCTCCGAGGTGGCGAAGCTGGTGAAGCGCGCCTCCGTGGCCGGCCTGTCGCGCGCCAGCGTAAAGGATATCGATGCGGCGGCCGAAGCCGTGCGCCATTGCGAGAAGCCGCGCATTCACACCTTCATTTCCACTTCCCCGGTGCACATGAAATACAAGCTGAAGAAGGAGCCGGACGAGGTTCTGGAGCTGATCCGCATGTCCGTCACCCACGCCCGCAATCTGGTGGACGACGTGGAATGGTCGGCGGAGGACGCCACCCGCACCGAGCACGACTTCCTGTGCCGCTGCGTGGAAACGGCCATCAAGGCCGGCGCCACCACCATCAACATTCCGGACACGGTCGGCTACACCATTCCCGAGGAGTTCACCGCCCTGATCGCCATGCTGAGGGAGCGGGTGCCGGGCACCGACGAGGTGATCTTCTCCACCCACTGCCACAACGATCTGGGCTTGGCCGTGGCCAACTCCCTGGCCGGCGTGAAGGCCGGTGCGCGGCAGGTGGAGTGCACCATCAACGGCATCGGAGAGCGTGCCGGCAACGCGGCGCTGGAGGAAATCGTCATGGCGATGAAGGTGCGCAATGACGTCTATCCCTTCACCACCGGCATCGACACCACGATGCTGACCCGCGCCAGCCGGCTGGTCTCCGCGGCCACCAGCTTCCCGGTGCAGTACAACAAGGCCATCGTCGGCCGCAACGCCTTCGCCCATGAATCCGGCATTCATCAGGACGGCATGCTGAAGCACACCCAGACCTACGAGATCATGCGTCCGGAGGACGTGGGAGCCGGCAAGACCTCTCTGGTCATGGGCAAGCATTCCGGCCGCCATGCCTTCCGCAAGAAGCTGGAGGAACTGGGCTACCACCTGTCGGACAACGCCTTCGAGGATGCCTTCCAGCGCTTCAAGGATCTGGCCGATCGCAAGAAGCATGTCTATGACGAGGACATCGAAGCGCTGGTGGACGAGAACATCGCCACCGCCGCGGACAAACGCAGGGTGGCAGCCCTGACCGTGATCGCCGGCACCATGGGGCCGCAGACCGCCACCCTGACGGTGGAGACGCCGGAAGGTCACCGCACCATCCAGGCCGTCGGCAACGGCCCCGTGGACGCCACCTTCAATGCCATCAAGGAGGCCTTCCCGCACGATGCGCGGCTGGCCCTCTATCAGGTGCACTCGGTCACCGGCGGCACGGATGCTCAGGCCGAGGTTTCCGTCCGGCTGGAGGATGAGGAGGCCGGCCTGTCCTCCACTGGCAAGGCGGCGGATCCCGACACGCTGGTTGCCTCCGCCAAGGCCTATCTGGCGGCACTGAACCGTCTGGAAGCCAAACGCCTGCGCATCAGCCCCATGAATGCCACAGGCGAGACGCTCAGCGAGGAAGCCCGCCGCTCCGGTCCATGAGGGCGGATGCTGCGAGAACCCGGGTGCAGAAAACGACGGACGGCCGGAGAGTTTCTCCGGCCGTCTTCCATTTTGCATCATCCGCCACCTTGAACCGGGCCCGTTCATCGCCAGATATGAAGAAGGATCATTTGAACGGGAGGTTGGCATGAAGGGGAAGAACATCTGGATCGTCATCGCCGACGGCGGCCGTGCCCGCTTCTTCAGAACGAATGGAACATTCAAGGATCTTTCCCCCGCACTCGACCACGAACTGGTATCCGACAGGCGCTACAGCCGCGACATCAATGCCGACAGACCCGGACGCACGAAGGACCGCATCGCGCATGGCAGACATGCTTACGAACCCCCGACGGATCCGCACGAGAACGAGGAAATCGAGTTTGCCCGGGAGGTGGCCCACCTGCTGGACGAGGAACGCAAGAAGCTGGCGTTCGATGAGCTGATCCTTGTCGCCCCCCCGAAGGCGCTCGGTCGCATCCGTGACGCCATGAGCAAGGAACTGCGGAAACTGGTCTCCCGCGAGGCGGACAAGGATCTGACGAAACTGAAGCTGCACGAGCTTCCCGAACGGCTTGCGCAGCTCTTCTGAAAAATGTTGGCAACCGCCCGCAAACCCTCTTGCAACAGCGGCAGCCCTTTGATAGAGACACATCACCGCGACGGCGGACCCCGCCGTTGCGCCTCTGGTAAAGGCCCGTAGCTCAGTTGGTAGAGCAGCTGACTCTTAATCAGCGGGTCCGGGGTTCGAGTCCCCGCGGGCCTACCAGCGTTCCCCCGAAAAATCGGACAAGACGCTTTCAGCTTGCCCTGCTGCGCCTCCACCACATGGTGCCGCTGAGGAGCTTCATGCCGGGAGCATTGTCGAGAACGGCATAGGACAGGTCTCGCAGCAGAGGACTCGTGCCCCAGGAGAGATCCAGCATCACTCCTCCGGCCCACATGAGGCAATCGTAGACCCGTTCGCGAAACAGTTCATCCCCGGCGAAGATTGCATCCACGGTGTCCAAGGCGCGATTGAGTCCCTGCCCGGTATGCGGATGCACACGTCTCATGGCCTCCCCGACATGGAATATCCTGCCCTGCCGCATACCCGTTCCGCACCAGGTCTCCAGATGCAGCTCCCGAAAATCCGATAGGCCCGGGTCGCCACCCAGAAACCGGACCAGCGGTGCGGGATCACCGCTGCAGGCAATGGCCGCTCCCCTGCCGAAAGGCACGATGGCGGCATATGTACCGGCATCATTGATCTGCACGACCCGGTCAGGATCCGGACAATGATCCACGAACCCTGTACGGAACACCTTCCGGTGCCGGAAGCGCAAGCGCGGTGCGGCAAATCCGGCAGCCGTATTCACCACCATGCGCCGTGCGCGGAACGCCCCCCCATCCTCCATCCGCACAAGACCGTCCCCCTCCAGCACCACGACTCTACCTTCCACTTCCGGGGTGTCATCCCGTTCCCGCAGAAAGGACAGCAGGGCACTGTAGCGCATGGCATGCAGCCTCAGCCCGTACCGGGAGAAGGACATATCCCGAAGCAGGTCGAGACCACGGTCGAGCACACGAATGCCTTTCAGGGGATGACCGACGACCTCGCCGCAGGTGCGTTCCAGAATGCGCAGGGCGTTCTCGTGCAGCAGCAGAAAACGCTCGAACGGCAGACCGGTGCCGACCCGCACCGCATCCAACCCCCTCCGCCGCGCCACGATGGAGGCGAAGATGGCGAGCGCACCGCGCCCCACGATGACGACATCGGTTTCCTTCATTGCCCCTGACCGATTAGCAGACCGACGATGAGCAGCAGGCTGGTGGCGATGTTGAGCACGATGGTGAGAGCACACGTCCGCTCCAGACGGTCCCGGTCACGCCAGCTGCCGCGCAGCACGTTCTGCCCGTTGAAGATCGCCAGTGCCAGAGCGGGCAGCGCATACAGGAAAGCTCGTTCTCCGGCCAACGCAGGCAACAGAAGGGAGAGCGCGAAGACTGCAGCCGCCAGCGCATAGAGCTTTGCACCCCCCTCGCGCCCCAGACGCACCACGAGATTGCGTTTCGCCACCTGCCGGTCAGCCGGATAGTCGGGAAACTCGTTGATGAGGATGACCATGAAGATGGATATGGCCACAGGCGTGCCGTAGGTGAAAACCGTCGCAAGATCCCATTCACGGACATGGAGATAGTATCCAACGGCCACGGGAAGCCACCCGTAGGCGATGGCGATGAAGACTTCCCCGAGGCCGCGGTAGGCCCAGCGAAAGGGCGGTGTGCTATAGAAGAATCCCATCATCGCCCCTACCGCTCCGGCCAGGAACAGGGACGGGCCGTAGCCCATTCCCCAAGACAGCCAGAGACCGGCCAGCAGCGTGATGACGGCTACCATGAGGGCGGCCTTGAGAACCTGATCCCGCGGCAGGCCCGTGGACTGAAGCACCAGCGTGCCGCCGGAAAACCGGTTTTTCTCCAGCCGAGCGGACAGTTCGTCCACCTCATAGTCATAGACCTCTCCCGTCCAGTAGGTCACCAGCATGATGCACATGGTGGCCAGCAGGGCAAGCAGCAGCGCCACGGGCTCGAAGTTTCCGGAAACGCGGAAACCGGCCACTGCACCGAGAATCAGGGGAAACAGGCCCACAGTATGGAATTCGGGCCTGGACAGGCGGATCCAGTGCTTCATGAGGACACAACCCCGAATGATGTTGAAAGCATGTACGGATGAAAATGCGCACCTTCGCGAGAGACAGGCGGAAGGCAGGTCCGCAGCCCCAGTGGCCAAGTGGTAGGGCCGGAGCGTGACGATCCATGTATCATCACCGACATGCCCCCTTCAATAGTGAACCGTATACTGCACATTGACCTGTTCCTCGGAGAGCGGCAAATCGCCATGCCCTCATGTCCCGCCCGCCTCACCGACCCTGACGGGCCGTCGCCGGATCACCGAGAGATCGGCCAGAATGCCGTAAAGCGCCGGCACCAGCAGCAGCACGAGCAGCGTGCCCGCCGCAAGGCCGAAGGTGATGGTCACCGCCATGGGGATGAGGAACTGCGCCTGTATCGACTTCTCGAACAGCAGCGGCAACAGGCCGCCGATGGTGGTCAGGGAGGTGAGCAGAACCGCGCGCAGGCGATCCCGGGCCGCGCCGGTCGCCGCCTCGCGGGGACTCTCGCCGCCGGCAAGACGTTCGTCAGCACGCGCCACCAGAATGATGGAGTCGTTGACGATGATGCCGGAAAGCCCGAGCAAGCCGACGAGGGAGAGCATGGTCAGGTCCATGCCCATGATCATGTGCCCGGCCACCATGCCGATGATGCCGAAGGGTATGATTACCATGACGATGAAGGGCCGCAGGTAGCTTTCGAAAACCCAGGCAAGCACGATGTAGATGAGGGCGAGCGCCAGCAGCAGCCCCTTCTGCAGATCCGAGAAGCCCTGCCGCTGTTCCTCCAGTCCGCCGCCCATGGACAGCTCGATGCCATGCCGCGCGGCAATGTCTTCCACACCGACCTCTTTCACCTTGCGCATGGCCTCCACCAGCGTCAGGCGGGAGGCATCGATATCGGCTCCGACCATGATGCTGGTCTTGCCGTCGCGTCGGAAGATGGTGTCGAAGGAGGGGCGATCTTCCAGCGTAGCGATGGCATGCAACGGCACGTAGGATCCGTTCGGTGCCCGCACGCGCAGCTCCTGCAAGGCCTGCATGCCCCGCCCGCGCCCGGTCATGCGGATACGCACGGCGATCTCCCGTGAGCCGCGGGCGAAGCGACGCACCACCTCGCCCTGCAATGCCCGGCGCACCTGCACCGCCACATCGTCGATGGAGAACCCGAGTGCCCTGCCCCGCTGGTTCAGGCTGATGCGCACATCTCGTTTGCCCCACGGCAGGTCGTCATCCACCGACTGGATGCCGGGAATGGCCGCCAGCGCATCCTCGATCTCCAGCGCGGCGCGCTTGATGCGGAAGGGCTCCTCGCCCCGCAGGCGAATCTCCAGATCGCGCGGCGCGCCACCGTGACGGCGCACGCCGATGGAAAACTGCGCCATGCCGGGGATCGGCGGCACCTCCCGCTTCCATGCCCGGATGATCTCGCGGGTGCGCACCGTGCGCCTCTCCGAGGGCGTAAGCTGCACGTCAAGCTGCGCCAGATGGTCTCCGCTGGGGTAGCCCAGCTTGCCCAGCCAGGCGAAGGTGGTATCGACAAGCCGCTCGCCGCGTCCCAGCCGATCCTGCACCCGCATGAGCGCATCCTCCACGATGCGCAGGACTTCTTCCGTCTTCTCCTTCGGCATGCCCGACTGCAGGGCGATACTCGCCGAGATGTACTCCGGCTCCGGCGAGGGAAAGAAGTTGAAGCGCAGCCGTCCGCTCGTCACCATGGCCACCGATATCATCAGCAGGGCCACGGTGCCCGCCAGCAGCGCGTGGCGCCAATCGTACGCTGTGCGCACCACGGGGCCGAAGATGCGTTCCCTGAAGGTGGCAAAGCCTTTGTCGAAGGCCCGGCGGAAGCGCCCGGGCTCCTTCATGCCTGCCAGCGCATGGCGCAGATGGGCGGGCAGGATCAGGAAGCATTCCGCCAGCGAGGCCAACAGCGCGGAGATTACCACCAGCGGCAGGGCGGTAAGCATGTCTCCCACGCGCCCGCCGAAGAAGAAGGTGGGCAGGAAGGCGACGACGGTCGTCAGGGTGGCCGCCAGCACCGGCGCCATCATGCGCATGGCGCCGCGCTCCGCCGCTGTTTCCGGCGACAGCCCCTGCGCCCTCAGGGTGGCCGCGTGCTCACCCACCACGATGGCGTCATCGACGATGATGCCCAGCGTGAGGATCAGGGCGAACAGGGAGAACATGTTGATGCTCTGCCCCGATACCCACATGATGGCCAGCGTCGCCAGCATGGCCACGGGAATTCCGGCTGCCACCCAGAAGGCGATGCGGGCGTTGAGGAACAGGAACAGCACCACGAGCACGATCGCCAGCCCCTGCAGGCCGTTGACGAAGAGCAGCCGGATGCGGTCCTGCAGGTATTCCGCCCGCACATCGAAGATCCGCACCTCCAAACCTGCCGGCAGGGTTGGCCGGATCTTCGCGATGTAGTCGTGCAGGATGCGGTTGGTCTCCAGCGTGTCGGCACGCGGCGTCCGCTGCACCTCCAAGCGGATGGCGGGCTGACCATGATACATGCCGCGCACCTGATCCGCATCGAAGGTCTCGCGCACATCCGCCACGTCGCCGATCACCAGCTTCTCGCCATTGCGCGAGGAGCGCAGCGGAATGGCGGCGATTTCCTCCGCCGTATCCGCCCGGCCGATGCCATGAACGGTGCGGTTCAGACCGCCACGCAGGGAGCCCGCCGGCATGTCACGCGACTCGCGGGTGATGGCGCGGGATATGTCCTCCATGCTCAGCCGGTAGCGCGCCAGATCGCGCTCCGAGGTGCGCACCACGATCTCGTCGTCGCGCGCGCCTGTCATGGTCACCCGGTCGATGCCGGCAGCCAGCAGTCCGTCACGGATGCGCAACGCCCAGTCCTTGAGCTTTCTCTCGGAGAAGGGGCCCGTCACCAGGACCTTGGCCACGCGTTCGTAACCCCGCACCAGCCGCACCTTCGGCGGATCGATGTCCTTCGGCAGGGTGGTCACGTCATCAACCGCTTTCTGCACCTCCTGCAGGACGGCATCCGGATCCATGTCGCGCCGGAACTGCACGGCCATGTAGGCGCTGCCTTCACGGGCCTGCCCGAAGAAGTCCTCCACGCCGTCGAGATAGCGCAGCGCGGGCTCCAGGTTGCGGATCACCGCCTTGTCAATATCCGTGGCCGAAGCCCCGGGCCAGGAGACCCGCACGGACACGCGCGGATTCTCCCGCGTCGGCAGCAGCTGGGTGTTCAGTCGTTCCAGCGCCAGCAGTCCGGCGATGCACAGCAGCACCATCAGCAGATTGGCCGCCGTGCCGTGGCGCGTGAAGAAGCGCACCGGCCCGGCCATGAGGGGAAAGCGTTCCCTTTCGTGCAGCTCCCTCATTGTCCCGCCACCCGTACACGCATGCCGGCTTTCGCCTGCGGCAGGTGACTGGCCATGACCATGTCACCATCCTTCAGGCCCCGACCTATCACCACGGTCCCGTTCTCCCAGGCCAAGGGGCGCACCTCGCGTGGTGTCAGGCGTCCGTCCGAAACCACATAGACACGGCCATCATGCAGGGCCCCCTCCGGCAGTCTGGCCACGGCCGGCAGCTCCGCCCCCTCGAGAATCACATCCACGAACGAGCCGATGCGCAGCCCCTGCATCGCCGTTCCGTCCGTGTCGAATGTGGCGAAAGCCACCACGGAACCGCTGTTTTCGTCCACCTCGGGAGCCAGCCTGTCGATATGCCCGCGGATCTCCCTGCGCGCACGGCCGGCCTCCCACACGATGCGCACCGGCAGCCCGGCTACGGAGCCACTCGAGGCAAGCAAGTCGCCGTAGCGGTCCTGCGAGATGGTGAAGCGCACTTCCAGAGCGTTGCGCGCCACCATGGTTGCCAGACGATCGGAAGGCGTCACGTACTGCCCGCGCGCCGCAGACGCCGAGAGCACAAGACCGTCGAAAGGGGCATGAAGCTCCGTGTCTTGCAGATCCTTTCGCGCCCGTTCGATGACATGCTCCTGCCGCTGCGCCTGCGCGCGGTACTGGGCAAGCCGCGCCTGCGCCATGCGTATGGCGCTGGTCTTCTGGAGCACGGCGAGCCGCTTCTGGGCCTCGGCCAGGGCTGCGTCGTCTACCGCCTTGCGCGAGGCGGCACCCTGCTCGAACAGGCGACGCTTGCGGGCCAGATCCCGCTCCGCAATTCCGAGCTGTCTGCGGGCGTTCTCCAGTGACGCTTCCTCGAGCCGGATCTGGGCCTCGGTCTCGGAGATTTTCGCATGCACTTCAGCAAGTTGCGCCTCCGCTTCCTTCAGGGCGGTGCGATAGTCCACGTCGTCGAACCGCACCAGAAGCTCTCCCTTTCTCACGCGGCCACCTGCACGCAGATTGCCTGACACCTCCACGATGCGGCCGGAGACAGGCATCCTCAGGTCGAGCCGCCGCCGGGTCACAACCTGTCCGTAGAAGGTCATCTTCTGCCGCCAGGGCTCCAGATGTACCCGGCGCACCTCAACGATGGGCGGTCGGCGATATGGCCGCTCCCAGGCACCAGAATGACCGTAGCGCGGCCCACGCGGTCCGTGACGGGAGCGTGTCCATCGGCTGCGTTCTCCCTTGCCCTTGCCATCCGCCGATGCCGCCGGTCCGGCGGCGGGACGCTCCGCATAGTGCCTGTATCCGGCCACGCCCAGCGCAAGCAGGGCTACGGGCAGCAGCGTCATCGCCAGCAGCCGGATGCGCCCCCTGCCCTTTTCACGCACGCCATCCCTCTTCATGTCCCATGCCCCGAACTTCATGACAAATGATCCCGGTAGCGGATACGTGCCGTCCATGCCAATTCCGTCGCTACCGACGAACCGGGACGGCACGCCCCGCCGGGAAACCTCCACACCCCCGAAACGATCCCCGCATCAGCGGAAGCTGAACGGGATGGAAAACCTCAGTTGCGCTCCTGTCATCCCGGCTGGCGGTCTCGGATATGGCGAAGCCCGCCGTACCGCCGAGAGGGCCGCCCGAGCAAGGGCCGAACCACAGTTCGAACGCGCGATGCGCGCCGAACGCAGACTGCCCGAGGCGGAGAGAGCAAAACTGATGATGACCCGGCACTTCCTGCCGCTGCCGCGCGGGCGGTAGCGGGAGATCCGGGCACGCACTAGCGAACCGTACTGCCGCACCCGCCGCAGTGAGGCCCGCGCACCAGTGGAAGTCTGCCGTGGCCCGCGCATGCTGCCCTTCGTCGAACCGCGCACCAGACGCCCCGCCGCGTTCACCTTGGCCAAGTAGCCGGCCCGCTTGCGAATTTTCTTCCGGGCCTTTTTCTTCTTTTTTTCCTTCTTCGGCCGCTTCTTCGGTTTCACCTTGGGCTTCGGCTGGGGTTTGGGCGGCTCCGCCTTCTTCACCTCCGGCTCCGGTTCGGGCTCCGGTTTCACCTCCGGCTCCGGTTCAGGCTCCGGCTTCACTTCCGGCTCCGGTTCGGGCTCCGGCTTCACCTCCGGCTCCGGTTCAGGCACCGGCTTCACCTCCGGCTCCGGTTCAGGCTCCGGCTTCACTTCCGGCTCCGGCTCCGGTTCAGGCTCCGGTTTCACCTCCGGCTCCGGCTCAGGCTCCGGTTTCACTTCCGGATCCGGCTCAGGCTCCGGTTTCACCTCCGGCTCCGGCTCGGGCTCCGGCTTCACTTCCGGCTCCGGCTCGGGCTCCGGTTTCACCTCCGGCT
>JAJRRY010000008.1 GCA_024279095.1 Alphaproteobacteria bacterium | reverse complement strand
ATGGCGTACCGAGGCCACAAGATCACGCACGGCCCTAACCGGACGCAGGGAGCGCAGAAAACGGTTTTCGTCCTCCCAGCTGCTCAGCGCGCTGTTCAGGACATAGGCCGATCGGGCGTAGATGTCGCAACCTGCGGAGAGGTCGATCTCGGCATCCTTTAGGGCGCCTTCTTCCACCTCCATGTAGTTGTAAAGTCGGCACCCCTGTGCACCCGCCCGCTCGACAAAGCTTTCCTCGATCACCGCACCGTCATATTCGAACAAATCACTGAAGCGGCAGTCGCAATGTTCGTCGGGCTGCCACACGATGACGAGTTCGCGCCCAGACTTGTCCGCAAGAATCGCCGCCGAGGCGATCGCCCGCATCCGGTTGCCCAGGCCATGCTGAGCATCGATGAACAGGCGCTCTTGCCCTAAAGCAAGATTCGGAGCGGAAACCCGCGAAGCCGCCCCCCGCACGGCAGCGATGTCATCTTCCGTGATTTCCGAAAAGGGACGTTCGAGAAGCTCGCTCAGCTGCGATCGGTCCAATGCCCAGATGCCTCGTCCCAACCGCCAAGAGGCCATCTCCTGCATGGCATAGAAATGCACATCGGCCTGCACATGCGGGGGCACCGGGTGCGGGAGCGGTCCACATCGCCGCAGCGTCACATCAGGTCCGTTCACCGATTCGACCTGCAGTGGAAGCAGCGTATGCGAGCAATCCCAGACCGGCATGATATAGCTCAGAAGCCGGTTCTGACGGATCTTGTGCATGGGGTTGTGGGTCAGTTCCTCCAGCGCGGAGCTTCTATCCGTGACCTTGTCGCCCAACCGCTCTGCGTCGCTGTGGGGCAGGTGATGTATCGTATTCCCCGAGATGTCCTGACGTATCCTTCCGACGCCGATCAGGCGGTCATAAAGATCGTCGTCATCCCAGCCATAGGTGGTGATGTATTCGTTGAACCCCGCAACGGCGGCCAGGTCGGCCTTCCAGGCCAGGAAGAACCCGTTCACATAGGCTTGTTCCTCTTCGACGATACGCCAATTGCCGGCGATGAAATGACCTGGTTTCAGCTTGTTGCGTGAGAAAAACCCGGGGGAAACGACGATATCTGCGTCAACCTTCAGGATGCGCTCACAGGTGGCCAGGCGAAACCCTGTATTGAAGGCAAAGGAAAGGATCCATCTCGATTCGCCTTCAACCCGCGCCACCCGGATACGCGGGTCGCCGATTCCGGCCTGGTCCAGAACATCGCGGACCGGCCGCGCGGATGACCAGTCCACAATCACGATTTCGGAAACCTCCGGGCAGGCCAGCCAGCTGTCCAACGCCTTTACCAGGTTGGACTCGCGATTCATGCAACATGAGACCAGACTGACACCGGCCCGCCCTTCAGGCGTGATTGGCGGCAGCGGCATCCCGGGGGCGATTGCCTCCTGCGGGAGGGTTTTGGTCATGGCCCCCGAGCGTATGCCTTCGAGGATATCGGCCAGGCCTGCCCGCGCACAGAAATCTTCGAGGAAAGAGCGCCGGACGGCCGCAACTTCCCCTCTTTCCTGCTCAACCAATTCTGTGGCCGCTTCGAGAATGGAAGCCATTTCCTTCCGGTTGTTCACCGCGACCGCATCTTCCAGATCCTCAACAAGCTCCCAGAATGTTCGAGTCATCGTATATTCTTAACTTTCTTGCCGCACAAAAGGCATGACGGTTTCGATGGGTCCGCGGCCCCATGTTTAGTTTAGTGGTGGTCCTGAAATCTCGACCATTTGGCAGTCTCTTCAAGGTGGATCCGGGATGCTCCCCATCTCCGGACCGGCGTTGGCTAGAGTTTTCCGGCTTCATCGGGATAACGGGCCGGCTGCGTTCCCCGGTTTCGTCAGCATGATCGGTGACTTGTTTCCGATCGCACCGTGTGGTTGCCCCTCGTTGCAGTATCTACGCCAAGCTTCCACTTTTTCACGGGTATCCGCAAGGATCATGAACCGGTACCTGTTCAGGCGTTCCTGCCGGAACCGCACATCCAGCACCGGGGAAACGGGGGCAGGACCAACCGCGTGAACGCCGTACTTCTTCGACAGCTCCGCCAGCGTCATCTCTTCGCGCAGCGTCTCAAGCGCAACCTTGGCCTTGAACTCGGGGGAATGGTTCTTTCGTTTCGTCATCTGGAATCGTCTTTTCATCAGACGACCCACCTTAAGGAACGTCTGATCAACGCCTCGGCGTTGCCGTATTGGCCTGGTTTCGACGCGGCGGGACCAGTTTCACCCTGATTTGGCGGTTTGATCCGCCATTCCCGCTGCCACAGGCCAATTTCGGACGGACTCCGGTCGTCAT
>JAJRRY010000007.1 GCA_024279095.1 Alphaproteobacteria bacterium | reverse complement strand
TGCACGTGCGGAACCGGTATTTCGCCCTCCAGCCGTTGCAGCATCCAGCCCTCGATCTCCAGATGTCCGGGGCGGGGCCCGCGTCCGTACTTGGCCACGAGGCGGCGGCCATCGTCCAGCTCCACGATGTCGAGGGAAAGCCCATAGCTGCCGGACAGGGAGGACATGTGCCGCACGGCACGGCCCATGGCCGTTTCGATGCGGGCGGCAATGTCGTTCCTGCTGGACATGGAATGTCTTTTACCTGCCATGGGCCGAATTTCAAGGAACATGCGTTTCGAGCCGCATGCCCAGCCGATGGAAAAGCCGCATATCGGAATCCGGCTCCGCATTGTCGCAGGTCAGCAGTCGTTCGCCCAGAAAGATGGAATTGGCGCCAGCCAGGAAGCAGAGCGCCTGCAGCTCGTCACACATTTCGCGTCGGCCGGCAGCCAGCCGGATACGGGACCGAGGCATGAGAATGCGCGCCGTCGCGATGGTACGGACCAGTTCGAAGGAATCGATGGGCGGAACATGCTCCAGAGGCGTGCCGGGCATGGGAACGAGGACGTTGACGGGCACGGATTGCGGATGCTCCGGCATGGTGGCAAGAAGATGCAGCATGGAAATGCGATCGGCCCGTGCCTCGCCCATGCCCAGGATGCCACCGCAGCAGATCTTGAGGCCGGCATCGCGGACGTGGTGGAGGGTTCTCAACCTGTCCGTCATCGTGTGGGTGCCAACGATCTGGGGATAATGTTCTGGCGATGTATCAATGTTGTGATTGTACCAGTCCAGTCCCGCTGCTTTCAGCATACGAGCTTGCTCCGCCGTCAGCATGCCGGCCGTGAGACAGGTTTCCAGCCCCTCGGCACGGACGACCTCGATCATCCGCATCATGCGATCCATATGGGCGGGCTTCGGCATGCGGAACGCCGCTCCCATGCAAAAGCGTATTGCACCCCGGTCCTTCGCCTCCCGGGCCGCCTGACGGATGTCTTCGACGGAGGCCATGGGCGAGCCCCGGTTCGCGGGGCCGTCATGACGGGCACTTTGTGCACAATAGGCGCAATCCTCCGTGCAGCCACCAGTTTTGATGCTCAGCAGAACACAGGCCTCGACTGTATCCGGGCGAAAAAAGCGCCTGTGTCCCATCTGGGCCCTGTAGAGCAGATCGGCAAAGGGCAGCTCCATGATTTTCGAGATTTCCGCCCGGCTCCAGTCATGCCGGATACCTGCTTCTGTTTCTGTGCTCATGGTGGATGAACCCTGTCTGGACAATGGGGGCGGGGAGAGGAAAGACCAGTGGCGGGAACGTTTCACCGGCCTTTCCTCCCTTCATGCGGTCATCTGCCTGTCAGGCGGGTGCCGCAATGCCTTGCAGGACGATTTCCGCTGCCCGCTCGCCGGAGAGCAGCATGGCTCCGAAAGTCGGTCCCATCCGGCTGAGGCCGAAGGCTTCGGATACCGACATCCCTGCGGCAATCAGACCGGGAAAGATCTCGCCGGTATGTTCCACAACATCGTCCTCCGATGCCTGTATGTTGTGCGTGCCCATGCCTTTCAGTTCCAGAAGGCCGCGCTTGGCCAGCAGGGCGATGCCGGTGGCGTCATGTCCGGTGGCGTCGATCACGTAACGGCTTTCCAGCGCAATGGGGTCCAATGCATAGACGCCTTTGGGAAGATGAGCGGCCGGGCTCCAGTTGATGACCACGCCCGTCACCCGGCCGTCATCGAGCATCAGGTCCTCGACCCGCGTCAGTTGCAGAAATCTGGCTCCCGCCTCGGAAGCCGCCGCGATGAGCCGTCCGCAGGCCAGAGGGCCTGGCGTCACGTGCAGTCCCTTCGAAACTTCCTCGTGCGGGATGCCGATCTCGTCAAGGATGCGATCGGCCGGCGCCCGGAAGGTGACGGTGTTCATGAAATAACCGCCGACCCAGAAGCCCCCGCCCGGGAAGTTGTTGCGTTCGATGATGAAGACGTCGAGTCCCTCCAGTGCCAGCCTGCGCGCAGCCGTCAATCCGGCCGGGCCGCCCCCGATGATGAAAACGTCTGCCGAAAGGGCGGCCTCCATGTCGCGGGCGAATTGGCCGACGATTGCACGGGAGATTTCCTTTTCGGGAACTTCGTGAAAGATTTTCTCGCTCATGTCAGGCTCCTTCCTGCTCCAATTTCCGATCCGGAAACGGCGCAGGGGAAGCCCCGAAGAGCGGTCATGTCCGGCCCGTCCGACATTCACGGTGCCGCCATTGCTACAGGCAAGGAGGACTGTCTCCGCAGTCTGCAGCCCGCACGCGACGAGCTGGGGCATGAACCGTTCCTGGCGCGCTTCCTTCGCCGGCATTATCCGGATCAGGTTCCAAGGGTTGGATCAGTGATCCTCTCAGCCGCCCCACCGGGCCGGCACCCCTGGCGCCACTTGCGCGGGGCTTGCCTCCTTCACGGTACTACCCGCACACCGATAACAGTATAGCAGCAGGAGCGAAAGAAGCAACCTGCAATACGTAAAATGTCATAAACGCAACCATCATGCGAACCGCCAACGTGTCCGCAACAGGATCCATACAGCAAAGGCGCGCCTGTGTTCCAGTGAAAGGTTCTGATTGCTGATTGTCTCAATGGCTTCTTCGGCCATTTCGATATCCTGCTCCACGTCCTTTACCCTGAACTTCGCAGACGGATCGTAATCGGCTTTGTGGCGTTTTTCCTGCAATTGAACGAAAGCCGCGCAAAAATCCCTGACCGGTGAAGGAAAGCCCCTGTCTTCAAGGAGCCTTGCGGCACACTGCTTTTTGGTGCAGCCATGTTCTACAGCCCTGTAAACCTGCCTCCAAGCATTCCGTGTATTGTTGCGCGTTCCAATCAGTGAAACGGCACACAGACGGCAAAGAGCATGAAAAACGGCATAGTAGGCTGTAGATGTGGCGCGTCGCAGGTCGGCCTGTCTGGGACGTCCCCTCCGGTTTCGGGGCTGCAGGAGGCGTTGGGCGGTTTCCAGCAGATCCTTCTCAAGCGGCATCTTCCTGGGCTTCGGAAGGCGTCATGAAGGTGAAGATAGGAAAGCGTACTTTATGCCCACTTTCCTTCAGCGCATCGATGACCGCTTCCCACAGCTTGATGGTCTTTTTGGAATCCAGCTCCTCGTCATCGTGCGCGAGCACGATGTCCACGCGGTAGATGGGGTCGCCATCATGATCTTCATCCTCACGCACGCGCACCTCGCCGATGCGTACCGGAGCCAAGGTGCGCTCGATGGCTTCGCGGATGATATCGTCGCGGGCTGCTATGTCCGTATTTGTCATGATAACACTACATTCTGGCCATTCCGATTG
>JAJRRY010000210.1 GCA_024279095.1 Alphaproteobacteria bacterium | reverse complement strand
CACGCGCCAGCCGGGGCGTTTCGAGAGCCGCACCAGTACGGCATCGTGATGCAGAACGGTGCCGGCCATGATCACGTCCATGGAGCCGTCCGGCGGCCCAAGCTTCAGCACAGCCCGATCGATCCAGCGGGTGAGCTTGTCGCGCTGGTGCGGGCTTAGCACGTTCTCGTCGTTTTCCACGTCATCAAGCACGACGAGATCGGGACGATAAGGCCCATGCCGGCGTCCGCGCACCTTCTTGCCAGACCCCAGACCTTCCACCTTGACGTTGTTGGCCGTGACGATGACGCCCTCGCGCCACACCCGGCCCTGACCCGTCATCTCCGGGAAGTCGTGTGCCAGCCGCGGATTGACCTCCAGCTCGGCCTTGATCGCCTCGATGAGCGCCGCGGCTTGCTCGAAGGCATCGGAGATCAGCATCACATAGTGTTTCGTGCCGCGGGCGATCAGCCAGAGAATGAAGATGAGCGACACGTGCGTGCTCTTGGCACTGCCGCGTGGAGCAATGAGCAGATAGCGCCAGCCGTCCCTGTCGGCGGCCATCTGCGGCAGGGTCTCGAACAGATGCTCATGCAGCCGGCTGGGCGGCGCAGTCAGATAGTGCGGAAAGTATGTCTCGGCGAAGAAGCGGTAGCCATCAGGCGCCAGTGCTTTCTTGCGCCGCTTCTCACGTGCCGCCTCGTCGGCATCGAAGGCCTCCACCTCCAGCTCGATGCGCCGGCGCAAGGTTTCGCCCAATGCCGACAGCTCATCGCGGAACTGCGCCGGGGAGAGGCGGTATGTCGCCAGAGAGCTCATCCGTAGACCTCCGCCAGCTGCTCCCCGAACGGCTCCAGTGCGGCAAGGAAGGTCTCCGCCTGATCGGGATGATGTTCGCGGATGTATTCGCCCAGGCGGCGCAGGACATCGAGCGCCACCGAAAGCTGGGAAATCTTCGGCGCCACACGTCCTGCGGCGCTCACCATCTTGTTGAAGGCATCCGACAGGGAGGCCATCAGCTTCACCCGCTCGTCCGGTGCGATGTCCTCGTTCTTCAGCTGATCCAGGGCGGCATGAAACTGGATGGTGAACTCCTCCACCACCGAAGAGACCACCGCCTCCAGTCCTTCGCCGGAGAGCATGATCGCGGCACGCGCCGCATCCCAGTCGTCACCCTTCTCCCGCGCCTCGCGCTTCCAGCGGCGGAGGGTGGCGGCAGGCACACCGATCTTGACGGCCACCGCCGGAATGGACAGCCGCTCGTAGATGTAGGCCTTGCGCGCAGCCCGTCTCTTTTCGGCGCCGTGTGCCATTCACCAGCCCAGCTTGTGCTTCAGGAACGCGATGCCCACCGAGATGACGCCGCCGGCAATCAGGCCGTTGCGTGTCGCCTTGTGCTCCACGGTGCGCAGGCGGGCCTCGTGATCGTCCAGCTTCTTGTTGATCGCCGAAAAGCCGCCCGTGACGGTTTCCTTCAGTCCGTCCAGCTTGGCGGAGATTTCTCCCAGTTCGCGGTTGATGTCCGTCATCTCTTCTTCCCTGTCATGATGATCCGCGCGATCTTTTCCGCGCTGCGCCCGCCGATGTAGCCGCCCAGTGCCAGCATCACCGCCTGCATTACCCAGCCCAGCAGCGCATCTCCCACCCGGACGGGAGGCGCGCCGAACCAGTCGACGGAGATGGGCAGGATGAGCGCATAGAAGATCACCACCAGCGCGAAGCTGATGGCCACCAGAGGCCGCCAGGTGCGCGTCAGCCAGCTTTCCGAGCGCGCCTCGGCGATGATCACGTCGCGCGCCGCTTCCGCCTCGCGGGCCAGCAGTTCATAGGCCGACTTGGCAATGCGCGCCTTCGCTTCCTCCTCGGAGATCTTCTTCTCCGCCGCCAGACGCGCGGCCTGCATCGCCACATCGGCGATCCTGTCCAGTACGCCGCCTCCCAGCAGTTTCATCAGCCAGCCGATCATGTGTTCATCTCCAGATGCTCCGCCATCTCGCGCAGCAGTTCCGCAGCACCCTGGCCGCCATAGATCCCGGCAGCGAAGGCCGACGCCTCCTCCAGAAAGATCAGGGCCCGGCGCTCCATGTGCCGGCGCGCCGCTTCCCTGGCCAGATCGTCAAGACACCTGTCAGCCCGTCTGCTCATTGCCCCCTCCGCTGACACCGGCGATCTCGTCCAGCCGCCGGATGATGCGCTCGCCATGTGCACGCCCGCCGATGATGGCCAGCCCCATCAGCACCATCAGCGCCGGGTCGGAAACGGCGAACAGTGCATCCAGAACGGGCCGCACGACGTCGGAGACATAAGGGATGCGCACCTCCGCCAGGCGCAATACGCCGGAGATGAAGGCCAGCATCCCGGCCCACCATGTCCAGCTGCGGGGGAGCACATAGACACTGCCCATCATCTGGCCTCCCTTTTCAGGATGGCGCACCAGTCCTCTCTGGTGCCGCCAAAATACGGTCTGGCCAGCCCGCGGGTGACGAGCAGCTGGCCGATGTCCACGGTTCCGTTTTCGGTGGGCAGCAGCATGCGCGCCACGACGCGACCGGAATACTTGCCGCCATGCACATCGCGCAGCAGCACCACGCTGCCCGGCTGCACAAGCTCGCGCACCACCGCCGTGGCCCGCTTGCCGGCAAGCTTCTCCTCCGGACATTTCGAGCGACGGCTCTCCGGCGTGTCGATGCCGGCAAGCCGGACGGAAACCGGAACGTTGATGCCTGGCCACACGTCGGCCACCACCCGAATGGTGTCGGCATCGATCACCTTCCGCACCTCTGCCCGGTAGGGACCGGGCCAGATCCTCTTGCGGCTGCCGGCCTCGGCGGCAGGCAGCAGCAGGGAAATGGCCAGTATCAGAGCGAGTGTCGCCACCATGCGCTTCATATTCCGCCCTCCCTTGCGTGCCTGATGCGCTCCCGGATGATCCATGCCATGGCCAGAGCGCCGATGATCGGTACACCCCATTTTATCGCGGGAGGAATGGAGCCGGCAGTTGCCACAATCTGCGTCAGGAGGGCGGCGAGAGCGGCCAAGAT
>JAJRRY010000209.1 GCA_024279095.1 Alphaproteobacteria bacterium | reverse complement strand
TCTCTCCGGGACATGGGGGTGTCGGAAGAGATCGATTGGCAGCAATGGAGCTTATGGGCCTGAAGGGGAGCATGAAAAAACGGCCGCCGCGTACACCCCCCCATACGGGAAGTGCAGAGGCGGCGGGCATATTGCTTATTTTTATAGCCGAATTGCGCGAAATGTCAACCCGAAGCTAATCAATGATTATATTTTTGGCAGCATACCTGCAGTCAGGGCAAAAATTCTTCTCACACCGCCTTGGCGTGGCGGTTGGGCTGGGGCTGATAGTAGGCGTCGAAGGCGGAGGCCACGGTGCGGACGAACAGGCGACGGTCGTCCGGCACGATCACTTCGCCGTTCTCGATGCGGCACAGCCCGTCGGCCTCCAGCGGTTCCAGCTTGTCCCATGCTTCGGCCAGCGTCTCCGGCGCAAAGCCGTGGCGCTGCGCGATCTCCTCGGGGCGGGCGCGCAGGAAGCACATGAGCTTCTCGATGATCTCCGCACGCATGAGGTCCTCGGGGGTGTATTCCACGCCGCGGTCGATGGTCAGCCGTCCCTCGTCGATGGCGGTGGCCCATTTCGCCATGTCGCGGGAGGACTGGGCAAAGCCCTGCGGCATGGAGGAGATGGCCGAGGTGCCGAAGCCGAGCAGGGCATCGGCCGGGTCCACCGTGTAGCCCTGGAAATTGCGCCGCAGCGTGCCGTTGTCCAGCGCCTCGATCATGGTGTCGCCCTCGCGGGCATAGTGATCCAGACCGATGACGCGATAGCCGTTGCCGCACAGCGCCTCGCCCATGGCCAGCGCCTGCTCGTAGCGTTCCTCGATGCCCGGCAGGTCCTCGTCGCGGATCATCTTCTGGTGTTTCTTGAACCACGGCACGTGCGCATAGCCGAACACCGCGATGCGGTCGGGCGCCAGACCGGCGGCCATGCGGCCCGTCTCGCGGACGCTCTCCACCGTCTGTCCCGGCAGGCCGTAGATGAGATCGAAGTTGACCGCCTCGATGCCGGCGGCGCGCAGGTCCTCCACGCAGCGGGCCACGATGTCATAGGGCTGAATGCGGTTGATCAGCTGCTGGACGCGCGGATTGAAATCCTGCACCCCGAAGCTGCCGCGGTTGAAACCCATGTCGGCCAGCGCCTTGGCCTTCTCCGGCGTGAAGCCACGCGGATCCATTTCCACGGCGATCTCCGCTCCCTCGGCGAAACCGAACAGGTCACGGACCTTCTCCACGATGGAGGCCAGATGCGCTTCCTTCAGGTAGGTGGGCGTGCCGCCGCCGAAATGGAAATGGGTCACCCGGCCCTTCGGCCCCGGAACGAGCGGCGCCGTCATCTCGATTTCGCGCAGCAGGCGCTCCACATAGCGCTCCGCCCGGTCGTAGGTATTGGGCACGCTGGTGTGACAGCCACAGTACCAGCACATCTTCGCGCAGAAGGGGATGTGCACGTAGACCGAAAGCGTGGCATCTTCCGGCAGCTCCGCCAGCCAGCCCTTCCACGTGTCGTGGGAGAAGTCGCCGCGGAACTGCACCGCCGTCGGATAGCTGGTGTAGCGCGGCACGTCCTGAACGGCATATTTCTTCAGTCTCGGATCCATGTTCCCAATCTACTCCCAAGCGGTGGTCGCGGCAATCCGCCGGACGGAAAAGCGCAAGCCACGGCGCGCCGTCCGGAACTCCGGCGAAGACGTGCGGCGGGTTTCAGAAGGCCCGGTAGGCGATGATGGTGCAGGTCTCCCGGATGCCCGGAATGGCATGCAGCTTCTCGTTGATGAAATGGCCGATGTCTTCGCCGTCCTCCAGATAGAACTTCACCAGCAGATCCCACTCGCCGGCGGTGGAATGGATCTCCGAGGCGATTTCCGCATCGGCGATGGCCGTGGCCACCTCATAGGCTTTCCCCAGCTCGGTTCTGATCTGCACAAAGAAGGGTTTCATGATCTCGTATCTCCCTGCCGGAATTTCCTGCGACTTTCCTCCTCCCGACGTTTCCGGTCAAGCCTTCCTCTTGCACCCCTCGTGAAAAAGGCTAAAAGTCCGGACCAGTACATCCTTCATCACGGAACGTCAGGGAGGCTCCCATGAATAGAAAATTCGCATTTGCTGCCGTCGCCGGGCTCATGCTGGCATCGGCGTCCGCCATGGCCATGGACGTGAAGATCGGTTTCCTCGGTGGCTTTACCGGTCCCATCGAAAGCATGGTTCCGCCCATCGCCAAGGGGGCGGAGCTGGCCATAAAGGAGGTGAATGCCGCTGGTGGCGTGCTGGGCGACATGAAGGTGGCCATGCCGACCGGCGACACCACCTGCGCCGATGACACCAAGGCCGCCGATGCCGCCGACCGTCTGGTGAATTCGGAGAAGGTTCTGGCCATCGTCGGTGCCCTGTGCTCCGGCGCCACCATTTCCGCGGCCAACAACGCGGCCATTCCCGGCGGCGTGACCATGATTTCGCCGGCCTCCACCTCTCCGGCGCTGACCACCCTGAAGGACAACGATCTGGTGTTCCGCACCGTGCCGTCGGACGCCTTCCAGGGCCAGCAGATGGCGAAACTGCTGATCTCGAAAGGTATCAGGGAAGTGGCCGTCACCTACGTGAACAACGACTACGGCAAGGGTTTCGCGCAGGCTCTGTCCGACGCCTTCGCCAAGCTGGGCGGCAAGGTTCTGGCCTCCGAGGCGCACGAGGACGGCAAGGCCGACTACCGCGCCGAGCTTGGTTCGCTGGAGTCCACCGGTGCCGACACGCTGGTCATTCTCGCCTATGCCAACGGCTCC
>JAJRRY010000208.1 GCA_024279095.1 Alphaproteobacteria bacterium | reverse complement strand
CGGAGGTCATGGAAAGTGAGGCCAGAGATCCCGGCGGAGCGGATCGTGCGCCCCCAGGCGGTTCTGAATCCTTCTGTCGTCCATGGACGGCCACGGGTGTTGGTGAGAATGGTCACAGCCGTGCGCGGCGCATTGGCCATCGCCTCGCGCAGAGGCGAGACTGCGGGGATGATGACCTGCTGGCCGGTCTTGTGCTGCGTCAGTTTCAGCCGTCGACCATCCCAGGCGTTCCAGCGCAGGGCAAGCAGATCACTTTGCCGCTGAGCGGTGTAGAGCGCCAGCAGCACGGCGAGCTGCATCTGCAGGTTGGCCCCCTGCATCAGCGCATTGATCTGCTCCGGTTGCCAGATTCTGTCTCTCCGGTCCGACCTGTAGAGCTTTCCACCGCCCTTGCAGACGTTGTTCTCCAGCATGCCGCGGTCAACCGCCCATGACAGTACGCGGCGCAGAACAGCCCACCAGTAGTCCGCCTGTTTGGCGCTGGCCTGTGCGATACGATCGCGCTCCTTCAGCGCCAGTGCGCGGAAGCGCCTGTCCTGCAGGACGGCCAGCGGCGCGTCACCGAAAAGCTCCTCAATGACGGTCAGATGCTTGTGGTAATCGCCACGGGTACGCAACGCCAGCTGGGCAAATTCCGGACTGCGAACGAATTCATGGATGATCCCGGACAGCGTGTTGCGATCAGGGCCGCTGGCCGCGGAGGCCTCCCTGTAGCTTTCCAGGAACTCCGGTGTCCCTGGCTCCCCATGGATCCGCTTGCGGGTGAGGCGGTGGTAGTAGTAGGTGACGACACGGCCGTCAGCCAGCCGCTTCTTCACCGCATGAATGTGCGGCAAATTGATCCGCACGCTTCGCCTCCCGTTGCCTGAGCCAGTTTTCGAATGGGTCATCAGTCTGCTCCAGGCCGCTCATCTTGTCCAGCGCGCGCTCCAGCGCCACACGGTCGATGCGCCGTGTGCCAGGCCAGTAGCCGGGCACAAGTCCCTTCATCATCCATTCGCGATAGGCGCCCGGGCTGATGCCGCAGATTGCTGCCGCCTCACGCAGGGATATGCCGCGGCGCTCAGTCATGCCGCCAGTTCCTCCCTGCTGACACCGATCACCTCGGCAAGATCGACGAGAAAACGGTCGAATTCCTCCTCCGTGCAGCCAAGAACGTGTTCGCGAACCAGAGGCATCGCGGCCTCGAAGTGGCGGTGGAATTCGTCATGCGTCATGGCCGCGATGCTGGCCGGCGCAACCTCGAACGATCCATTCAGCAGCACGATGATGCGGCTGAAGCCGGTTTCGATGAGCAACGTATCGGCCAGCCGGCGGGCCGTCGGCCAGCGCGGATCTGGACGGGCTTGAAGGGCGCGGTCGAGCACGGCCCAGTAGAGGCGCAGCTGCTGGGTGCTCTTGGATGGCCGTCTGATCCAGCCCACGAGCTGCCTGCCTGCCGGCAATTCACGGATCGCATCATCGTCGATCTGCGATGCCGGCAGCAGACGCGAACCTTCGCGCACCAGATAGATCGGCCTGTCAGCCTTGCGGCTCACGACGCACCTCCGGCAATCTGCTGCAGTTCCTTGCGGCGCTTCTCGATGATCTGATGTACGGTGCGGTCTGCTCCTGCAGGCGCGTTCCCCGCGTGTTGCTGTTTCCAGGTGGCGGCAACGGCATCAAGGTCTGCTTCGGTGGTGCAGGCCTCAATGGCCGTACGCATGCTCTGAACGATGGGCAGCTCTTCAACGGGCTGCTCGTCCGGTTGCTGGTCCGTAATCTGGTCGATCATGGCATCCAGCGTTTCCTTCATCTGTGCCCGGTATTCATCCGGCCAGCGCTTCATCTGGGATGCTGCTCGCTCCCACACGCGCTGAAGGCACTGCACCGTCTTGCACTGCTGAAGCGTCTATTCCAGCGCTTGCATCTCCTCCTCCGGCGTCGGCACGTCCGGTGCAGGCGGAACGACCTCCGCCTCTACAACCGGCGCCTGCCCGGTTTGCGCTGGAGCCGCCGGCGGCGGTGGAGGAGGGGGCGGCGTCACGCTCTCGGTGCGCTCGAATTCGTCCTCGTCCTGAATGCCGCTGAAACCGAAGGCATAGCGTGCCGCCTGGATCGTGGCCTTGTGGCGCAGCATGCGGCGCGGCCACTTCGCCCACGGCGTGGGGTTGCCCCATTTGTCCTTCAGTGCCCCCTGGCACTCGGCTAGATACTCCGTCACCTCGGTGGGATGGCTGCGGTCCTTCCGGAAAATCCTGCAGGTGATTGCCGCGAGGTTGCCGTTGGCATCCGCATGATCCTCGAACTCCATGCCATCGAATTCCGGATGGCTGTTG
>JAJRRY010000207.1 GCA_024279095.1 Alphaproteobacteria bacterium | reverse complement strand
GCTGCGTGCGCGGCACTGCACAAGGAGGGACGACATGAAAAAGACCTTTGGAATGATCATCGGAACCGCCGTCGCGGCTCTCATGGCCGGAGCCGCCCAGGCCGCCGATCTGGAGTACCAGTCGCCTGCCGAGAATTCCGGCTTCTACATCCGCGGCGATGTCGGCTATTCCCTGCTGGAGTGGAACGGCCCGTCTGATGACGGCGCTCTGACGGCCGGCGGCGGTATCGGCTACCGCTTCAACGACTACTTCCGCGCCGATATCCGCTACACCTATGCCGGTCGTTTTCAGGCCAGCCCATGGCACAAGCTGGAAACGCACACGGTGCTGGGCAACGTCTACTTCGACCTGCCGCTCGAGGACTGGCCCTTCCGGCCCTATGTGGGCGCCGGCATCGGCTGGGGCAATGGCGTCTGCTGCAATGGGGCCGACAACGAGGACGGTCTGGCTGCGGCCCTCATGGCGGGTGTGACCTTCGCACTCACCGACAATCTGGACCTGGACATCGGCTACAAGTTCCAGGACATCTTTATCGACGGGCCGAATGTTACCGAGCATCAGATCACGGCGGGTTTCCGCTACAACTTCTGAGCATCGGTCCCAAAATCATAATTCCCAAGGGGCGGTACCAAATGGTGCCGCCCTCTTTTCATGCTTTGTGCATCGAACATGAAACTTGCGTAAAGTATCAACAATTCCTCGCAAGAACTCTCCCGTCAGGCTGCAAGTTGTGATACCCAGACAATGGAAATGCCAAACAGCGGGAGAGGAAGAATGGCAAAACTCGTTTTCATTTCAACGCACGGTCCCGATGACGTGGAGCGGGCTTCCCTTCCCTGGGCTCTGGCCACCGCTTCCCTCGCCTCCGGGCACGAAGTGCATGCCTACCTTCAGGGGCCGGCCGTAGAGCTGCTGAAGAAGGAAGGTGGCGCGCAAGGCCTGCAGCACGAGCCGTTCCCGGCACTGGACGAACTGATCGAACTGTTCCAGGAGGCAGAAGGACATCTCTATGGCTGCGCACCCTGTCTGCAATCCCGCGGTCTCACGCAGGACGACCTGCTGGATGGCGTGAAGATTGTCGGCGGCGCCGCCATGGTGGATCAATGCCTGACGGCCGACAAGGTCTTCACCTACGCCTGACACCCATCCGCGACATCCGCTCTGCGCCGCCGTCCCCTGTTCCCTCCGACTCACCGCCGGGCCTTACTCGGAGCTGAGGCACGGCCTTGCATCCCTTTCGGCTCACCACCGGGCTTGACCCGGTGGTCCAGTGCGACATGCACCGACGGAGCGAATGGCACCTCCGGCTGGATGCCCGGATCAAGTCCGGGCATGAGCCGGGAATTGTGGCACGGCCCTGCATTCCCCACCAGCTCACCACCGGGTTTTACTCGGAGTTGAGGCATGGCCTTGCATCCCTCTCCGGTTCACCGGCTTGTCCCGGCAGTCCGGTGCGGCACGCACCGATGGAGCAGGAATGCGGAACGGAACACACCACCCTCACCTGGGCGCGATGCCGAATTCTCCGAAGGGGATGAAGTTCACCGGATCGCCTTCCGCAACGCTTTCGAGATCCTCCACCAGCTCAATGAGGCCTGCAGCGGCTACCGCCGAGGAAATCAGGCCCGAACCATCGCGCGGATAGCGACGGACCACCACACCGCCCTGTCCGTCCGGCTCGACCCAGCCGCGCAGGAACTCCCGGCGTCCGGTCTTGCGTTTCGGCATCGCGAAACCCGCCGGCAGCGGATAGCGCACCGGTTCACGCCAATTGTGCCCGGCCAGTCCGGAAACGACGGGAACACCATACATCAGGAAGGTCACGAAAGCGGCCACCGGATTGCCGGGCAGGCCAAGGAAGACCGTGTCTCCAATCTGCCCGAAGCCGATCGGCTTGCCCGGCTTGATGGCCAGTCGCCAGGCATGCAGCCGGCCCATGCGGGCCACCATCTCGGCCATGTAGTCCGCCTCGCCCTGCGAGGCCCCGGCGGAGGTCACGATGACGTCGCATTCTTCCACCGCCCGCGCATAGGCCGCTTCCACCGCCTCGCGGGTATCGGCGATCACTCCGTAGTCGCGGATTTCCACGCCCAGCGGTTCCAGCGCGCCGCGCAGGATGTAGACGTTGGCATCGTAGATCGCCCCTTCGCGGAACGGCGTGCCGGGACGGATGATCTCGTCACCGGAGGACATCAGCGCCACTTTCAGGGGGCGACGGACACGCACCTCCGCCTGTCCCGTGGAGGCGATGGCCGCAAGCTCCGGCGCCCGCAGCCTAACCCCGGCCTCCACCACCGGTCTTCCCGCCGCCTGATCTTCCCCCGCCGGACGCACATTAATGCCTTTCGGCACTCCTGCGGGAAAACGGGCCTGCCGCTCGTCGAACTCCACATCCTCCTGCATGATGCAGGTATCAGCACCTTTCGGCATCGGCGCGCCGGTGAAGATGCGCGCCGCCGTGCCTTCCGGCAGCGGACGCGGCACGTCCCCGGCAAAGACCGTCATGGAGACCGGAAGCACCGTCTCGTCCTCCGGAGCGAGATCGGCATGACGCACGGCAAAACCGTCCATCGCCGCATTGTCGAAGGCCGGGATATCGCGCGGCGCGATCACGTCCTCCGCCAGGATCCGCCCCAAGGCCGCCTCCAGCGGCACGCTCTCAACATCCGTCACCGGCCGCACGCGCGCCTTCAGCAGCGCCATGGCCTCCGCATGGGGCATGAGGCGGTGCGCGGTGGCGAAGCAGTCGTTGGCCAGTCTGCGCGGTTCCTTCCTCATGGGCGCCTCATCTCCATGAAATCGATGATGAAATCGGCCATGGCCGCATAGTCGTCCCGGACGAAGACGGGAAGCTCCGGATGACGGAGCGCTCCGGAGGCGGCAATGGCCACGATGCCCGGCTCGCTGCCGGCAAGCTCCGGATGGTCGAGGTCCAGGTTGCGCACCTCGATTTTCGGATGCCGCCCACCCTTGTAGCCTTCGACGATCACCAGATCGCACGGGCTCATGCGCGCCAGCATCTCTTCCAGACAGGCCGGATCCTCTCCGGATGCCGATTCGTGGATGATCGCCCAGCGTTCCCGCGCCACCACCGCCACCTCGCGCGCCCCGGCCTTGCGGTGCCGGAAGCTGTCGCGGCCCTCGTGGTCGATGTCGAAGCTGTGGTGGGCATGCTTGACCGTGGACACGCACCAGCCGCGAGCCGAAAGCTCCCGCACCAGTCCTTCCACCAGCGTCGTCTTGCCGGAGTTCTTGAATCCGGCCACGCCGATGACCCTGTGTCCGCAGATGGTCTTCCTCATGGCCCCTTTTTCCGCAGCAGAAACCGGGCTCCCTTTATCCTCCCGTGCGCTTTCCACGTCAATCGCCCTTGACCGGAAGACGGAAAAGGCGGCAATCAGATCTCCATGGAAAGAACACTACTCATTACCGGTTGCTCCTCCGGCATCGGTGAAACCTGTGCCTTCGGCATGAAAGCGCGCGGCTGGCGGGTCTTCGCCACCGCCCGCCGTGAAGAGGATCTGGAACGGCTGTCCGCGGCAGGACTGGAAGCCGTCTATCTCGACTATGACGAACCGGAATCCGTGGAGGCCTGCGTCTCGCAGGTGGCCGCGGCCACCCATGGCCGACTGGATGCTCTGTTCAACAACGGCGCCTACGGACAGCCCGGTGCGCTGGAAGACCTCACCCGCGACGTGCTGCGCCGCCAGTTCGAGACCAACGTCTTCGGCTGGCATGACCTCACCCGACAGGTCATTCCCCTGATGCGGGCGCAGGGACACGGACGCATCGTCCAGAACTCATCCGTCCTCGGACTGGTAGCCATGAAGTGGCGTGGCGCCTACAACGCCTCGAAGTTCGCCATCGAGGGGCTCACCGACACCCTGCGGCTGGAGCTGCGCGGCAGCGGCATTCATGTGAGCCTGATCGAGCCCGGACCGGTCTATTCGAAATTCATGGAAACGGCCCTGAAGCATTTCGAGGAAAACATCGACATCGAACATTCCCCCTACCGGGAGCAGTATCTGGCCCGGCGCAGGAAGCTCTCCGGCGAGAGCCGGCCGAGCCCCTTCAAGCTGCCGCCCGAGGCCGTTCTGAAGAAGCTGGTGCACGCGCTGGAGAGCCCGCGCCCGAAGCCGCGCTATTTCGTCACTCTGCCTACGCACATCATGGCGGTGCTGCGCCGCGTTCTGCCGACTCGCGCCCTCGACATCATCCTCGACAAGGCATCGGATTCGAACTGATGAGCAATCATCTCTATGACGCTCTCGTCGACCCGCACCGGGAATCGGAAGAGATCCTGCTCCGCACCGTGGAGAAAGAGCCGCGCACCTTCACGTGGGACCAGATGCATCGCATGGCCGGCCGCATGGCCCGCGCCCTGCAGCGCCTCGGTGCACGACCCGGCGACCGCATCACCGTACAGGTGCACAAGAGCCCGGAGACGCTGGCCCTCTACCTGGCCTGCCTGCGCGGCGGCTTCGTCTTCCAGCCCCTCAATCCCGCCTACACCACCACCGAACTGGAGCACTTCGTCACCGACGCCGACCCGGCCGTGATCATCTGCGATCCGGACCGCAAAGCTGATCTGGAGCCGCTCGCCGCCCGCATCGGCGCCCGCCTGAGCACTCTGCGCGGCGACTGGAAGGGCTCCTTCTTCATGCTCCAGATGGTGCAACCGGAAACCTTCGAAACCGTGGAACGCAGGCCCGAAGATCCGGCCGCCATTCTCTACACCTCCGGCACCACGGGCCGTCCCAAGGGCGCCGTCCTCACCCATAGCAACCTGCTTTCCAACGCCCGCGATCTGGTCTCCGTCTGGGACTTCACCGCCGACGACGTGCTGATCCACGCCCTGCCCGTCTATCACGCTCACGGCCTGTTCGTGGCCTGCAACGTCACCATGCTGGCCGGCGCCTCCATGATCTGGCTGGAGAAATTCGATGCGGACGCCGTGGTGAAGGCAATGCCGGAGGCCTCCGTCCTGATGGGCGTGCCCACCTTCTACGCCCGCCTGCTGGAGCACCGCGGGCTGAAGCGGGCAACCCCGGACATGCGCCTGTTCATCTCCGGCTCAGCGCCGCTCTCGCCGGCCCTTCATGCCCGTTTCCGCGAGAAGACCGGACACGCCATCCTGGAACGCTACGGCCTCACCGAGACCGGCATGAACGCCTCCAACCCGCTGGACGGCGAACGCCGGCCGGGTAGCGTCGGCCCCGCCCTGCCCTCCACGGAGATCCGCATCACCGACCCCGACGGCGGCACCGTTCTGCCCACGGGCGAAACCGGCATGATCGAGGTGCGCGGACCCAACGTCTTCCCTGGCTACTGGAAGCGGGAAAAGGAGACAGAAGAGGCCTTCCGCAAAGATGGATGGTTCGTCACCGGCGATCTGGGGCATCTGGACGCCGACGGCTATCTGCACATCTCCGGCCGCGCCCGCGATCTGATCATCACCGGCGGGCTGAACGTCTATCCGGCGGAAGTGGAGGCCGTCATCGATGCCGTTCCCGGCGTTGCGGAATCGGCGGTCATCGGCCTGCCCGACCCCGAATGGGGCGAGACTGTCTGCGCCGTCATCGCCCCGCAGCCCGGCAGGCGCCTGAAGGAAGACGATATCCTCGCCACCTTGGAGAACCGGCTGGCCCGCTTCAAGCTGCCCTGCCGCATCGTCTTCATGGAGGCCCTGCCGCGCAACACCATGGGCAAGGTGATGAAGGACGAGCTGCGCCGCCTCTACGGGAACGGCTGATTCCGATCTTTCCAGAAATCAGAAAATATTACGCCCGCACCACCTTGCCGCCGGCGGGGAAGCGTCCGCGCGTGTCCACGATCAGGCGGGCATGCCGGCCGATCATGTCGTAGTCGAAGCGGTCGTGGTCGGTGGCCAGCAGCACGCAGTCGTACGCCGCCAGCGTTTCCGGCGTCAGCTCGACGCTCGACAGATCGAAATGACACTTCCGGATCTTTGGAAAAACCGGAATGTGCGGATCACTGTAGGCGATTTCCGCGCCCAGCTGCGAAAGCTTCAGCATCAACTCCACGGAAGGCGATTCGCGCATGTCGTCGACATTCTTCTTGTAGGCGATGCCGAGCACCAGGATGTGCGATCCCTTCACCGGTTTCTCCACCCCGTTGAGCGCCAGGATCACCTTGTTCACCACATAGTCCGGCATCGAGGAGTTGATCTCGCCGGCCAGCTCGATGAACCGGGTGTGCACGCCGTATTCCCGCGCCTTCCAGGTGAGGTAGAAGGGATCGATGGGGATGCAGTGCCCGCCCAGCCCCGGCCCGGGCCAGTAGGGCGTGAAGCCGAAGGGCTTGGTGGCGGCGGCCCGGATCACCTCGAGGATGTCGATGCCCATGCGATCGGCAACGATCTTCATCTCGTTGACCAGGCCGATGTTCACCGCACGATGAATGTTTTCCAGCAGCTTGGTCAGTTCCGCCGCCTGCGTGGAACTCACCGGCACCACCTCGTCCACCACCTGCCCGTAGAGCGCCACGCCGGCCTTCAGACAGGCCTCCGTCACCCCGCCGCAGACCTTCGGAATGTTGCGCGTGGTGAACTTCGGATTGCCCGGATCCTCGCGCTCCGGCGAATAGACGAGGAAGACGTCCTCGCCCACCTTCAGCCCGCGCGCCTCGATGCGCGGCTTCAGCTTCTCCTCCGTGGTACCGGGCCATGTGGTGCTCTCCAGCGACACCAGCTGCCCGGCGTGCATGTGCGGCAGCAGGGCATCCATGGTGTCCAGAACGAAGCTGAGATCCGGGTTGCGGTAGCGGTCCAGCGGGGTTGGCACGCAGAGAATCAGGGCATCCGCTTCCGCGGCCTGCGAGAAATCCGTCGTGGCCTGCAGCCCCGCTCCGACGGCCCGCGCCACCGCCTCGGAGGAGATGTGCTCGATGTAGCTCTCCCCGCGGTTCAGCCGCTCCACCTTGTCGGGATCGATGTCGAAGCCGATGACGCGGAACCCCTCTTCCGCAAACCGCAGGGCCAGCGGCAGCCCCACATAGCCAAGTCCGGCAATGCCGACGACGGCGCGCCGGCGTTCGATCCTGTCGAGCAAGTCCTGAAGTGCGTTCATGGGATGCGGCTTCCTTCCGCGGAATGGATGGCAGGCCCGCCGGAAGAGCCCGTGTCCCTCCCCGGCAGGCGGGAGTCTTTTCCTCCGAACACTGCCCCGTGTCAATCGTGATCGTCGCCCTGCCTCTCGTGCTTCAGCAGCAGCGGCTCCGTGGCCAGCACCTCGGCGATGCGCTCGCCGGCGCGGCCATCGCCGTAGAGGGGCGTCTGCGGATAGGGGCCATGGGCAAGGTGGGTGCGGATCGCCTCCCTGATGACCGCGCTGTCGTGCGGCACGTCGATGACGTTGGGGCCACGCTCCCGCGACACCTGCCGGTTGCCGATGTTCACCGCCGGCACGCCGAGCCACGAGCACTCCCGGATGGCCACCGAGGAGTTGCCGACGATGCCCTTCGAGTTGATGAGAATGCGGTAGAAGTCCTCCGGCGGCACGTTGCGGAAGAAATGCACGTTGGGCAGAAGCCCCCGCTCGCGCCACACGCGGATGGCCTTGGATGTGGCGTCGGAGCCGGCGTCCACGTTGGGCCAGAACCACAGGGTGGGCATGCCCAGCTCCGAGATCGCTCGCAGCGTCTCCTCCGCCTGTTCGTAGGCCTGCTCGTATTCCGTGGTCACCGGATGCTGCATGACCACGAGATAGCCCGCCCGGAGGTCGAACTCGCCGCCGACACCGCCGAAGCGCTCGAAGAAGTTCTCCGGCAGCTGCGGATCCTGCAGCGCCTTCGCGGCGATGTCCACGGAAGGACAGCCGGTGAGGTACACGCTGTCCGGATGCTCGCCCATGGCGATCACGAAGTCCGCCGCCCCCTTCGAGGCCACCAGGTGCATGTCCGCCATCTTGGTCACCGCATGCCGGACGCGATCGTCGATGTTGCCCGTCACCTCGCCGCCCTGAACGTGGGCCAGTGGAATGTTCATGTAGGTGGCGGCAATCGCCGTGGCAATGGTCTCGAAGCGATCGGCAATGGTCACCACCACGTCCGGCCGCAGGTTTTCCAGCGCCGTTGCCGTCTCCGCCAGGCCGATGGCAGTGGACTTTGCCTGCGTCACCAGATTCTCGCCCTCAAGGATGGAATGGATCCGCCAGGTGATGTCGAAGCCGTCATGCTCGATCACCTTGGCCACCTCGCCGTAGCGGTGCAGCAGCGTCGAGGCCACGGCGATGATCTGGAGTTCCACGTCGTCACGCGCCCGCAGCGCTTCCAGGGCGGTGCGAATGCGGGCATAGGACGGCCGCGCCGTGACGACGACGCAGACCTTGCGTCTGCTGCTGCTCATGCGAAATCTTCCTCCCGAAGGGGCCTCAGGGCCGGCACGTCGCGCGCCAGCCGGCGGCCGACGATCCTGTCATGTTCGCTAGCGGAAATCCCGGTGCCCGGCTTGCGGGCGCCGAGCACCTCTGCGGTGACCACCTCACCCGCCTTCATGGGCTTCAGCAGCACCAGCGACTTCATGAAGATGGCGCGCATGTCGCGCATCTCCTCCCCGGTCTCGCTCTTGCGCACGGGATTGTGCCGCATCGTCTCCACGAAACGCACACCGCGCACCAGCTCCGCCATCTCCTCCACCGTCAGGGAGGCCACCACGTCCGGCCCGAAGGCGCGACGGGACAGCGTCAGGTGCACCTCGATCACCTTCGCCCCCTCCCAGGCGGCGACGATCCCCGGAAAGATCGTGGCCGAATGATCCGACAGCCCGATGGCGGTGCCGAAACGCTCCGCGAACGTCCGCAGCAGATTCATCCCTACCTTCTCCGGCGGCGTGGGATAGCTCGAGGTGCACTGCATGACGCAGACCGCCGCACCCCGCTTGCGAATGAACTCTACCGTCCGGGCGATCTCCTCCATGCCGCTCATGCCCGTGGACAGCAGCAGCGGCACGCCGTCCTCGCACATCCGGGCGATCATCGGCAGGTTGGTGATTTCCCCGGAAGCGATCTTCCAGGCGGCCACGCCACCGATGCCGCGCAGCAGCTCCAGCGCCTCCATGCTGAACGGCGAGGAGAGAAAGGCCAGCCCCCGCTCCTCCGCATGGCGCTTCAGCCCCGCCCACTGTTCGGCAGTGAACTCCATGCGCTTCCAGTAGTCGTAGCGCGTCTCGTCCTGCGGCGAGAACTTCACCCGCCACGGCTCCCCGGGCGTGCTCTCCGCAGCTGCGATGTGAGTCTGGAACTTCACCGCATCGACGCCGGCTTCCGCGGCGGCGTCGATCATCGCATGCGCCGTCCCCAGCGACCCGTCGTGCGCCTGTGCGATCTCCGCGATGACCGCACAGGGCGCATCCGCCTCCGGCCTCTCCAGCCAGCTGTTCATGAGACCTCGCTCCCCTTTTCCCGCAGGGCCAGCAGGCGCTCCGCCTCGCGCAGATCCTCCTGCGTGTCTATGCTCACCACGGGCTCCTCGACGACGATGGCACGGGCCCGCGTGCCATGGATGGAATGCGTCTCCAGAAAGGCAGGCACCCGCACCGCATAGGCCAGACCGTTGCGGATGAAGGTGCGTTCCAGGCTCTGCCGGTTGACGTTCGGCACCGCCTCGCGCATCACGAAGGCGGCCGCCCCCTCCCCGTCGATCCGGAACTGCTTCAGGGGATGGAAGGACAGCGGCACCGGCGAGACGGTGAAGGCCGCATCCCAGCCTTGCGCCTCCGCCGCCTCCACGGTCCGCCGCACGATGTCCGGCGTGCGCAATGGCGAGGACGGCTCCAGCAGCGCCAGGGTGTCGAACCGCTCCCTGCGTGCGGCGAAGGTTTCCAGCGTGTGCCGGATGGCATCGGCCACCAGCGCGGTATCGGAAGCCAGCTCCGCAGGGCGCAACCACGGGGTCTCGATGCCCAGCCGGGCGGCTTCCTGCGCATAGGCGGGGCTGTCCGTGGAGACGAAGATGCGGTCGAACAGATCCGTTTCCTGCGCACATCGCAGCGCCCGCTCCAGCAGGCTGACGCCGCCGATCCTGCGGACGTTCTTGTCCGGCACGCCCTTCGAGCCCGCACGGGCGGGGATGATGGCGATGCGTCTGGGATCGGACATGATGAAGGGACCTTCCTGCAGGCAAGTCCGTGTTTTCGAGACCGCATCGGCCCTTGAGGTCACGGAAACGGTCCGTGTACAAAGGCCGGCACGAAATGCGCAGTCCGGGATCCTGCACGCCTGCGCACGGCCCGGTCAGACAATCGGATACACATGTTCCAGGCTTCCGACAAGATCCTCTATCTCCCCGTGGAGACCGCGGCCCGCGAACTGGATGCCAAGCTGCTTCTGGCCCTGCATGCCCTGCGGCAGGGCATGGAGGTGGTCATCGGCAGCCACACCCGCCTCAACGCCATGATCCACCGCATGCCGCGCGGTCTCTACCTGCTGCACACCTTCAACCGGCCGCGCCGGCGCATCGCCCGCATCGTCACCGCCGCCGG
>JAJRRY010000206.1 GCA_024279095.1 Alphaproteobacteria bacterium | reverse complement strand
TGTGGCGTGCGGCGTCATGCATCCAGTACATGACGATGATGTGGGTGTAGAGCCCCAGCGACATGAGCCCGGGGCGGAAGGCGGCGTCGATGTGCAGCTTTGCCGTCTGTCCGGCTTCCCGCATCTCGCGTCGGGCGATGGAGATGTTGCGCGGACAGCTCTTCCGGGTGGGCCAGGGGCTCTCGATGCGCCCGATGTACATGATGCGCGGGCCGCCGATCGCCTCGCCGGGATCGAAGGGCAGGAGCACCTCGCCCTCGCGTTCGTCCGGATGTCTGCCGCTCATGATGTCATGTCTCCACCTGCAATTTTCACGGGATCATCATGACGGCTGCCGCGGGAAAAGAAAAGGGCGCGGAATTGCCACGCCCCGTCTGTTCTTCCATGCGGAAAGCGCGGAACCGTCAGCGATTGAGAGCGGCCACCAGTGCGTTCACGTCGCCATTCTTCTGCTGGAGGTAGCGGTGGAAAATGCCCCGTTGCAGGTAGGCAAGCGAAAAGCCCAACACCTTCACATCGGTAATGCGCCAGCGGCCACGGCGCTTCGCGATGCGCCAGACGACATTGTAGCTGGAGCCGGAGGCCAGCCAGACCTTCGAGCGCACCAGCCAGTCGTCACCGTCCTTCATCGGCTTCTCGTCGATGGCCGTCTTGACGATCCGGTACTTGCGCGACTGGTCGGCGAAATAGCGCGCCATGAACCGCCGTACGCCGCGGTAGTACAATGCCTGCTTGGACCGTGGCAGAGACGGCTTGTAACGCCCCAGCGAGTACATGGCGATGAACGGCACGTCGGCATGACGGGCCAGCACCCTGTCGAAACCGGCGATGGTGCCCAGCCTCTGGGCACGAAGAAGCTCCACCGCAGTCTTCTGCAGATACCGCACGGCAGGATGGGGCCGAGTGGCCGCCCTCGCGCTTGCCGCCTCGGCAACACTGCTCCCCGGAACGGCAAACGGGGCCGCCAGTACCGCCGCCAGCCCCAGTACGCAAACCCTTCTGCCCAACAGCTTTCCGGACACTTCCTGATCTCCCTGACGTGGTGCGCGCCCCCGATTCCATGCCCGGCATGGCCTCGCCCCCGCGAATCAACATGTAAAGGGGACAGGTTTCTTTTACCTTAACAGGCCGTAAATGGAAAAGAGGGCAAGGTCATGGCTGCCCGCACAAAAGTGGTCGCATGCCGACGCCTGCCGTTCCGAACCATCAAAACCCGGCCCGACGGAAGATGTACAGCCCGGTGGTGAGCCGAAGGAGAGCACAGGATCGTGCCACAACCCCAGGCTCATGCCCGGACGTGATCCGGGCATCCATGCAGAGGTGCCACCAGCTCCGGCTGTGCGTACCGCACTGGACCACCGGGTCAAGCCCGGTGGTGAGCCAGTGAGGATACAGGGCCGTGCCTCAAACTCCGGCTCATGCTTCCCGGATGGCTGCAGTCACCCTGCCCTAGTCGATCCACCGGCGCAGGGCGTCCGCCGTTATCATGTCTCCAGAAAAGCCGAAACCGGCCACGTGATCATAGGGCATGTCCGGCTCGCCGAGATGGGAGACGACGGCCAGCGCATTCGTGAAGTCCTCGTCCGCCGTATAGCTGGAAGGCGTGATGACCGTCTGCACGCCCGCCCGCAGTGCCGACCTCAGGCCATTGCGCGAATCCTCAATGGCCACGGCCTCCTTCGGGAAGACCTCCAGTTTCTCTAGCGCCAGGCGATAGAGGTCGGGAGCTGGTTTCTTGCGCTCCACCTCCTCGCCGCAGGCCATGGCGTCGAACACTTCCGCAGCCGGCCGGCCCAGCGTGGCCCGGATCAGGGTCTCCACGTTGGGCGTGGAAGTAGTCGTGGCCACGCCTACCTTGAGGCCGGCAGCCTTCGCCTCCTCGATCAGTCGCGCCACACCGGGACGCAGCGGCACGGAGCCGTCGGCGATCATGCGCATGTAGCGCTCCGACTTCGCCTTGTGCAGCTCCGGTACCTTCTCCAGCACCTCCTCGCCCTTCGGCGGTGCATATTCGGCAATGTAATGGCGGATACGTTCCTTGCCGCCGGTAACGGCCAGCAGCTCCCGATAGAGATCACGATCCCACTCCCAGGGCAGCCCCCAAGCAGCGAACTCCTCGTTGAAGGCAATGCGATGCGCCTCCTCCGTCTCCGCCAGCGTGCCATCCACGTCGAAAATGATCGCCCTCAGCGCCATCAGTCCGCTCCCAGTCCGTCAATGAGCCCCGGCAACTCGGAGAAATGGTCGAAGGTGCCCGCCGCCTCGAATTCCTCCACCGGCTTCTTGCGGTATCCAGCCGTGTACAGAAGAAGCGGATAGCCTGCTGCGTGGGACGCCTTCTCGTCGGTTTCCGAATCGCCGACGTAGAAGATGGCATCCTCACCCCCTAACCGGCGCGCGCACTCGTGCAGCGGCTCCGGATCCGGCTTCTTGACCGGAAGCGTTTCGCCCCCCACCAGCGCATCGAAGAAATGATCCATGCCAAGCCCCTTCAGCGCCAGCCAGGCCAGATCCTCCGACTTGTTGGTGCACACGGCCATCCGCGCGCCGCGCTCTTTCAGGGCCACCAGCGCCTCGCGCACACCCTCGAAGACGATCGTCTTCTCCGCCGGTGCGGCGGCATAATGCTTCTTGAACGTCGCGACCGCTTCCTCAAAGACCTGCGGCGACACCTCCACGCCGGCATGGCGCAGGGAACGCTCCACCTGCTTCGGAATGCCGTTGCCGATGAAGGTGGCGAAGGTCTCCAGTGGCACGGGCGGCGCATCGAACATCTCCGCCAGCATGCGGTTGGCCGCCGCGTTCAGATCGGGCGCGGAATCGATCAGCGTCCCGTCAAGGTCAAAAATCAGGCGCATGTGCCCTCCCCGATAACGAACCGCTCAGGGGTTGCAAAAAAGCTCTCCCCTCCCCCCTTGTGGGGGAGGGAGAAGTCCTTCAGCCGGCAGAGCCGGGAGATCCCCGACCTGCAGCAGGAGGCTCACACAGCCACCTCACGCAATGGCCTCTTCCGCTTCCTTCCGGATGGCGGCGATGTTGGCGCGATAGGCCTCCTCGTTGCCGCCCTTGAAGACGGCCGAGCCGGCCACCAGCGCCCGCGCGCCGGCCTCGGCCACGGTGCCGGCGGTGCCGGGCGCAACGCCGCCGTCCACCTCGATGATGATGTCGCGATCGCCGATCATCTCGCGGATGCGGCGGATCTTCTCCACCACCGCCGGAATGAAGGCCTGCCCGCCGAAGCCGGGGTTCACGCTCATCACCAGCACCAGATCGAGCCGGTCGAGCACATACTCGATGACCGATTCCGGTGTATGCGGATTGAGCGACACGCCGGCTTTCTTGCCCAGATCGCGGATCACCTGAAGCGAGCGGTCGAGATGGGTGCAGGCCTCGGCATGCACGGTGATGTAGTCGGCGCCTGCCTTGGCGTATTCCTCCAGATAGAG
>JAJRRY010000006.1 GCA_024279095.1 Alphaproteobacteria bacterium | reverse complement strand
TCAACCATCCGGAATGCGAGCCGATGATCATCGGCCGCAATTTCCGTACCAAGATCAACGCCAATATCGGCAATTCCGCCGTACTCTCCGACGTCGCCGCGGAGGTGGAGATCGATCTGACGCGGGGGCTGCCGAGACTGCGGGAGAGATGGATCGAGGAACGCGGCGACACGCAGGCATGCACGCCGCGGCCGGTGCGTCCGGAAGACAACGGGAACGTCTCGGAGGAGGCGCTGGCACCCCGCTTTCCGTCCGTTCCGACGCCGAGGCGGGCACACGGAGCAGTGGCCGTGACCCAGATGGCCTATGCCCGTAGGGGCATCGTGACGCCGGAGATGGAATACGTGGCCATCCGCGAGAATGCCCGCCTGCAGAACCTGCGCGAGCAGCTCGAAGAAGCACGCCGCGAAGGACATACGCTTTACGAGCCGGGCGCGGACTGGCCGGGCGGACGCATACCATACGTCATCACCCCGGAATTCGTGCGTGACGAGGTGGCCCGCGGCAGGGCGATCATCCCGGCCAATATCAACCATCCGGAATGCGAGCCGATGATCATCGGCCGCAATTTCCGTACCAAGATCAACGCCAATATCGGCAATTCCGCCGTACTCTCCGACGTCGCCGCGGAGGTGGAGAAGATGGTCTGGGCCATCCGCTGGGGTGCGGATACCGTCATGGACCTTTCCACTGGCAACAACATCCACAACATCCGCGAATGGATCATCCGCAACTCGCCGGTGCCGATCGGCACGGTGCCCATCTATCAGGCACTGGAGAAGGTGGACGGGGAGCCCGCCGAGCTGACCTGGGAGATTTTCCGCGATACGCTGATCGAGCAGGCGGAGCAGGGCGTGGACTACTTCACCATCCACGCGGGCGTGCGTCTGGCCTATGTGCCGCTGGCGGCGAAGAGAGTGACGGGGATCGTTTCCCGCGGCGGTTCGATCATGGCCTCCTGGTGTCTGGCCCATCATCGCGAGAGTTTCCTTTACGAGCATTTCGAGGAAATCTGCGAGATCATGAAGGCCTACGACATCGCCTTCTCGCTGGGCGACGGCCTGCGTCCCGGTTCCATCGCCGATGCCAACGACGAAGCCCAGTTCGCGGAGCTGAAAACGCTGGGCGAGCTGACGGAAATCGCCTGGAAGCACGACGTGCAGGTGATGATCGAGGGCCCCGGCCACGTGCCGCTGCACAAGGTGGCGGAGAACATGGAACTGCAGCTGAAGCACTGCCACGAAGCGCCTTTCTACACCCTCGGCCCGCTGGTGACCGACATCGCGCCCGGCTACGACCACATCGCCTCGGCCATCGGCGCGGCGCACATCGGCTGGCTCGGCACCGCCATGCTCTGCTACGTCACGCCCAAGGAGCACCTCGGCCTGCCGGACCGAGACGACGTGAAAGAAGGCGTCATCACCTATCGGCTGGCCGCCCATGCCGCCGATCTGGCCAAGGGGCATCCGGCGGCGCAGGCGCGGGATGATGCGCTTTCCCGCGCCCGCTTCCAGTTCCGCTGGCGGGATCAGTTCAATCTTTCGCTCGACCCGGAACGGGCGGAGGAATTTCATGATCAGACGCTGCCGAAAGAGGCGCACAAGACGGTGCATTTCTGCTCCATGTGCGGCCCGAAGTTCTGCGCCATGAAGATCTCTCAGCAGGTGCAGGAGGCCGCCGACGCCATGGACGCCGAGCAGGGAATGCACGAGATGAGCCGCCAGTTTCGTGCTACCGGAGGCCATCTCTACGTGCCGAAGGAGGACGGGGCTTGAAGTGAACGGGTGAGCCCCGGATCTTATGGTGATCGTCCGATACTACGGGCTCCGTTGAAAGATCCGGGGTAATTTCCTATAGTTCTGAACAGCACTGGTCAGGATGAGGGCCGACAGAAAGGGGGCGTCAGCAGGGCGCCTGCGCTCGACGGAAAGAGCTGAAAAAGGGAGAGACAGGCGCCGGGAAGGAGTGGTGTCATGTTCGCCATTCTTCAGCGTGCGCTGCAGAAGGTCGTTCACACGGGCAATCTCGTTGCGGTTTCTCCTTCGGGAACGCCCGTGCATGTCGGAGATGGAAGCGGAGACGAAATCCGCTTCCGGATTGCTTCGCAGGCCTGGGCGGCACGGATCGTGCTGCATCCGGATCTGTATCTTGGCGAGGCCTGGATGAATGGCGGTCTCGTCATGGAAAAGGGCACGATCTACGATCTGCTGCTGCTGCTCATGCGCAATGTCCGGGATGGCCACATGACGGCCGGTGTCCGGATCCCCGCGCTGCTGCGCAAGATCGGACGACGGCTGCAGCAGTTCAATCGGCGCAGGCGGGCTCGACGCAACGTGGCCCATCACTACGATCTGGATGGACGGCTCTATGATCTCTTTCTGGATCGGGATCTCCAGTATTCCTGTGCCTATTTCGAAAACCCAGATGCATCCTTGCGAGATGCCCAGCTGGCCAAGAAGCGGCATCTGGCGGCCAAGCTGCTCGTGAAGCCCGGCATGAAGGTTCTCGACATCGGCTGCGGATGGGGTGGTCTGGCCCTTTATCTCGCCGAGGTCTGCCAGGCACATGTGATCGGCGTGACGCTGTCGGAAGAACAGTACGAAGTCGCCCGCAGTCGTGCGCAGCAGCGCGGTCTGGAGGGGCAGGTGGAATTCCTTCTGAAGGACTACCGCGACGTGGAGGGGACCTTCGACCGGATTGTTTCCGTCGGCATGTTCGAGCATGTCGGAATTGGCCACTATCCGAAATTCTTTGCAAAGGTGCGTGACCTGCTGGCCCCGGACGGCATTGCCCTGCTGCATTCCATCAACCGGTCCGATGGGCCGGGGGTCACCTCCGCATGGATCGACCGTTATATCTTTCCCGGCGGCTACATTCCGGCCATGTCGGAGGTGCTGCCCGTCATCGAGCGGGAAGGGCTGATCGTTTCGGATATCGAGATCCTGCGCCTCCACTATGCCGAAACGTTGCGCGAATGGCGGCGGCGGTTCGTGTCCCAGTGGGACAAGGCAAAGGCCCTTTACGATGAACGTTTCTGCCGCATGTGGGAATTCTACCTGGCCGGATCGGAAGTCATGTTCCGTACAGGATTCATGAACAACTTCCAGATCCAGATGGTGAAGGATCAGATGGCCGTGCCGCTTACCCGTGACTACATGAGCGAGGAGGAGGAACGTCTGCGCCGCATCGACTCAGCGCGCCGCCACCTGAGTTCGGTGCCCCAGCGCCGCTCCACGGCAGGCAGTAGTTGAGAAACCTGTTGCCGGAGCGCGAAACCCCTCCAGAGCGCCTGCTTTGGCAGGCGTGCGATATCCTGTCCATGGGCAAATGGGGAAAAACGTTTCCAAAACCGTCATGCTGCCTGTATATTCCCCGCCATCCGGGCAGGCGCCTTCCCCGGCGTCGTTCTGGTCCGGGAAGCAGGGAACTGACAGGGAACGGCCGACCGCATGCCTTTGCAACTTCTCGACATCGCCCTTGCCGCCATTATGATCGTTTCCGGTCTGCTCGCCCTCATGCGGGGTTTCACGCGCGAGGTGCTGTCACTTCTTGCCTGGATCGCGGCCGGTCTTGCCGCGTGGTGGGCAATCAATACGCCCGAGCTTGTGGATATCGCACGTCAGTACATCCAGCAGGAGAAAGTGGCGGTGATCGCCACGGGGGGTGTGGTCTTTCTGCTCGTGCTCATCGTCATGTCGCTGGTGTCCATACGGCTTGGCGATCTTGTGCTGGATTCGGCGATTGGCGGTTTCGACCGCACGTTCGGCCTGATCTACGGGTTGCTCAGGGGGCTGCTGCTGGTGGTCATCGCCTACATGTTCTATGTCTGGCTGGTGCCTGCGGAACGACACGAAGCTTGGGTGAAGAACGCCCGGTCTCTGCCCCTGTTGCGTTCCGTCGCCCAGACCCTCACCACGTTCATGCCTCCGGATATAGCTCAGGTGATCGGCGATAAGCTCCGCAAGAGCGCCACGGTTTCGGATGGCAAGGCCGACAGCCGCGAGCCGGCTTACGACCGCGGCGACAAGACCCGCCTGGACAATCTGATAGAAAGTCAGCAGAACAGGCCGGAGTGAGGCGGGCGTCCGGCCGGACAACCCATGGACCGAGCCATGAACATGATTGCGGATTTCGATCTCGACGGTGATCTGCTTCGCGAGGAATGCGGCATCTTCGGGATATGGAACAACCAGGATGCCGCTGCCATGACGGCGCTGGGTCTGCATGCCCTCCAGCACAGGGGGCAGGAGGCGGCCGGCATCTGCGCCTATGACGGCAGCCAGTTCAATCTCGAGCGCCGGCTCGGTCTCGTCGGCGACCACTTCACCAAGGAGAAGACCATTGGCCGCCTGCCCGGACACGTGGCCATCGGGCACGTGCGTTACTCCACTGCCGGCGGTACCGTCCTGCGCAACGTTCAGCCCTTCTTCGCCGAGCTGGCTACGGGCGGATTCGCCATTGCGCACAATGGCAATTTCACCAACGGCATGTCCCTGCGGCGCGAGCTGATCGAATCCGGGGCCATCTTCCAGTCCACTTCGGACACCGAGGTGGTGCTGCATCTCGTTGCACGCTCGCCACACCGACGCATGATCGAGAAGTTCACCGATGCACTGCGCCAGATCGAAGGCGGATATGCCTTCGTTGCCCTGACCAACAAGAAACTCATGGGAGCGCGTGATCCGCTGGGCATTCGTCCGCTGGTGCTCGGCCGGCTGGGGGACAGCTGGATCCTCGCCTCGGAGACCTGCGCGCTCGACATCATCGGTGCCGAATTCATCCGCGAGGTGGAAAATGGCGAAATCGTCGTCATCGACGAGAATGGCGTACAATCCTACCATCCCTTCCCGAAACGCCCACCGCGTCCCTGCATTTTCGAGTATATCTATTTCGCACGCCCCGATTCCATTGTAGGCGGCAGGTCCGTCTACAAGGTGCGCAAGGAAATGGGGCGCATCCTGGCGCAGGAGAACCCTGTTGACGCCGACGTTGTCGTGCCGGTGCCGGATTCCGGCGTTCCCGCGGCCATCGGTTATGCACAGGAATCAGGAATTCCTTTCGAGCAGGGCATCATTCGCAATCATTACGTGGGCCGCACATTCATTGAGCCCACGCAGCAGATCCGCTCTCTGGGCGTGAAGCTGAAGCACAATGCCAATCGCTCCGTCCTCCGGGACAGGCGGGTGGTGTTGATCGATGATTCCATCGTGCGCGGCACCACATCCCTGAAGATCGTCCAGATGGTGCGAGAGGCTGGCGCGCGCGAGGTACACATGCGCATTGCCAGTCCGCCCATTACCCATCCGGACTATTACGGCATCGACACGCCGAAACGCGAAGCACTGCTCGCCGCCACCCATACGCTGGAGGAAATGCGGGACTACATACAGGCCGATTCCCTTGCCTTCATTTCCGTGGACGGCATCTACCGCGCCGTCGGCTATGAGGGGCGCGACAATACCTGCCCGCAGTTCACAGATCACTGCTTTACAGGCGATTATCCGACGCCGCTGCGTGATGCCGATGCCAGCGAGGATTCCCGGCAGCTCCCCTTGCTGGCCGATGCCGGATGATTATGCCTTTTCTCTTTTTCGTCAATGACCTGACCGAGGAATCTGAATCGTCATGAGCACCGAAAAAGCGCTTGCGGGCCGTCTGGCCGTCGTCACTGGAGCATCCCGTGGTATAGGCTGTGCCATGGCTCTGGAACTGGCACGGGCCGGTGCCCATGTCATCGCCGTGGCCCGCACCACGGGTGCGCTTGAGGAGCTGGACGACCTGATCCGCAAGGAGACGGGAGAAGGCGCGACGCTGGTTCCGCTTGATGTGACCGACGGTCCCGGTGTGGACCGGCTGGGTGGCGCCATCTTCGAGCGCTGGAAAAAGCTGGACATCTTCTTCGCCAATGCGGGCGTTCTGGGACCGCTTTCGCCCCTCGGCCACATCGACCCGAAGGATTTCGAGAAGGTGCTTGCGGTCAATGTGACGGCCAACTGGCGGTTCGTGCGTTCGCTTGATCCGTTGTTGCGGCAGTCCGATGCCGGACGCGTGGTCTTCGTCACTTCAGGCGCGGCCGTGAAGTGCCGGGCCTACTGGGGACCGTATTCGATATCAAAGGCGGCCGTGGAATGCCTGGCCCGCACCTATGCGCACGAATGCGAGAACACGAGTGTGCGTGTGAACATTCTCAATCCGGGCCCCATCCGCACCCGGATGCGGGCCGCCGCCTTCCCCGGCGAGGATCCGGAAACCCTGCCGACACCGGAAGAACTGGCGACTGCAATGCTGCCGCTGTTCACGCCGCAGATCATGGACAACGGCGCCATTTTCGACTTCCGCGAGGGACACCTCGAAAGGCGGGACTGACGGTGCGTGGCCATCCTGCTACCATCGGGGTGGCAATTCGCAATCCCGCATGAATCGACACAGGATCCGGCCATGAGTGCGCACAAGGGAAAGACCGCACGCGTTACCGCTCCGCAGATCACGGCCCGCAAGGGTGGCGAGTCGATCGTGGCGTTGACCTCCTATCATGCCCATACAGCCAAGCTGGCCGATCCGCATGTCGACATTCTGCTGGTCGGAGACTCCGTCGGAATGGTGCTCTATGGGCACGGCTCGACGATACCTGTGACACTGGACATGATGATCGTTCATGGCCGCGTCGTGGCTTCGGCCACGGAACATGCGCTCGTGGTGGTGGACATGCCTTTCGGTTCCTACGAGGAAAGCCCGCAGCAGGCCTTCCGCAACGCCGCCCGCGTGATGAAGGAGACGGGCTGCGGGGCCGTCAAGCTGGAGGGCGGAGAGCGCATGGCCGAGACCATTGCTTTCCTCACCGCCCGCGGCATCCCTGTCATGGCGCATGTGGGCCTGACACCGCAGTCCGTGAATGCGCTGGGCGGTTTTTTCGTACAGGGGCGGGAAGAGGAGCAATGGGCGGCCATCGAGAACGATGCCCGTGCGGTGGCAGATGCCGGAGCCTTCTGCGTGGTGGTGGAGGCGGTTGCCGAGCCGTTGGCACGGCGGATCACGGAGACCTGTCCCGTGCCGACCATCGGCATCGGAGCTTCCGCTGCCTGCGACGGGCAGATTCTGGTGATGGAGGACATGCTGGGACTCAATCCCGCACCGCCGAAGTTCGTGAAGACCTATGCCGATCTTGCCGGTAGCATCGAATCGGCCATTTCCGAGTACGCTGCGGAAGTGCGCAGCCGGGTCTTTCCAGGGCCGGAACATGTCTACGGCATGAAAAAGCGGTCATGAGCGGTCCGTGCATCACGGTGGCAATTGCCTTGCTGGACGCAAGCGGCTAGCTTACCGCGAAACGGAGACGGCTGCCGCGCATGTCTGGCGGCACAAGGAGGCTTGCAGCCCATGAGTGATGAATCCCTTTTCCGCGAGGTGGATGAGGAAATCCGCCGGGAACAGCTGGAAAAGCTCTGGAAACGCTACGGCAACTGGTTCGTGGCCTTTTCGGTGGGCCTGATCTTGGCTGTCGCTGCCTTCAAGGGCTGGCAGTACTACCAGCAGAAACAGGCCGAGGCGGCAGGGCAGGCCTACATAGAGGCGCTCAATCTCTATGATGCCGGCAAGCGTGAGGAGGCGGCCCTGAAGCTTGCGGATCTGGCCGCTGGCTCCCACAAGGGCGTGGCCACGCTGGCCCGCCTGCAGCAGGCTGGGTTGGCTGCCGCTGAGGGCAAACGTGAGGAGGCCATCCGCATATACAAGGAGGTGGCCGCCGACAAGGCTGCTGATACGCCCTTGCGTGATGCCGCCCGTATCCGGCAGGCTTGGCTCATGGTCGAGACGGCGAAGCCGGAGGAATTGCGCTCACTGCTCGGTGGGCTGGATGTGGCTGGCAACCCTTGGCGCACGTCCGCCCGTGAAGTCCTTGCTCTGTCGTCCTGGCGGGCCGGTGATCTGAAAGCTGCACAGAATCTGTTGAGCCAGATCGTGACCGATACGGAGACGCCGCCCGGTGCCCGTGAGCGTGCCCGTATCATGCTGGCCGTCATCGCGCCGGAGCTTGCGGCACGCAAGGACGGCAAGAAGGACGGAAATTCCGCCCAGTGACGGAGACTGCTGTCATGTACGCATCCGGCGGTATCCGGAAGATCCTGCGGAGTACGGGCCTGCTTGCTGTGTTTGTTGTGCTTGCAGGCTGCTCCACCACGGACAAGCTGCTCGGCGACCTCATGGGCAAGTCCGACAATACCGTCCTGCCGGGCAAGCGCGAGAACGTCCTCGGCCCCGGAGCAGGTGGCACCGGTCAGGCCACCGAGCCGGTGGTGATTCCAGCCGCGGTGACCAATGCCGCATGGAGTCAGCCGGGTGGCAAGGCCTCCAATGCCAATCACAATCTCGCACTGGGCCGCAACCTGCGTCAGGTCTTTTCCGTGAACGCTGGTGCCGGATCGGACAGCTCCGGGCGCCTGTCCGCACCACCGATCGTCATCGGTGGCCGCGTCTACGTTCTCGACGCCAAAGGTCACGTACGCGCTTTTGCGGCTTCCACAGGCGGCAGGGTCTGGGTGCGTTCCCTCGTGCCGGATGGCGCCGACGAGGATGACGGCTACGGCGGCGGACTGTGTTCCGACGGGCGCGCCATCTATGCGGCCACCGGTTTCGGCGAAGTGGTGGCGATGAACCCCGTCAGTGGAGCAGTTCTGTGGCGGAAAAAACTGCCGGTGCCAGTGCGTACCGCACCTGTGACCGCAGGCGGTCGCATTTACGTCCGCGACAGCGCCAACGTACTGCATGCCCTGGCGGTGGCCGACGGGGCGGAACTGTGGACCCATCAGGGAGAAGATGTCCAGACCTCCATGATATCCGCTTCCGCTCCGGCCGTGGGCAACGGCGTTGTCGTGGCACCTTTCAGTTCTGGCGACATTGCCGCATTCTCTCCGCAAGGATATGTGCAGTGGCAGCAGAACATCTCCGGCGGGGATGTCATACGGGATATCGCCGCCCGTCCGATCATCGACCGGGGCCGGGTCTATGCTGCGGCCGTGACGGGGTCACTCGTGGCAATGGATGTACGCAACGGCTCTGAGATGTGGTCTCTGCCACTCGGCGGGCGGGCTACGCCATGGATTGCCGGCGATTATCTATTTCACATCGCCGGGGGAAAGAAACTGGCCGCCGTATCGGTGAAGGAGGGGGCCGTGAAATGGTCGATCCCGCTGCCCGGCGGCACTTGGAGCGGTCCGGTGATGGGAGGCGGGCGGCTCATACTCGTATCCTCCAAGGGGCGCATGATGGAGGTCTCTCCCCAGACCGGCGAGGTCATGGCCACCCGCAAGCTTGGAGAGGATGCCTACATCACTCCGGTGATCGCAGGCGGCACCCTCTACGTGCTTCTTGACGATGGCACTCTGACCGCTTTTCGCTGATCGGAGCCTCCCAAGCCGCCTGACGGCCGGCCATTCCATTTTCGAGACAGGGGCAAGGGCACACCATGACAGTTACCGTCGCCATCATAGGCAGGCCGAACGTCGGCAAGTCCACCCTGTTCAACAGACTGGTGGGCAAGCGTCTCGCGCTGGTGGATGACAGGCCGGGCGTGACCCGTGACCGTCGCGAGGGCGAGGGACGACTCGGCGGCCTGCGCTTCCGGGTGCTCGACACTGCGGGACTGGAGGATGCCGAGGAAGGCTCTCTTCCCGCGCGCATGACGGCCATGTCCGAGGAGGCCATCGACGAGGCGGACGTCACCCTCTTCATGATCGATGCCCGCACCGGCCTGACGCCCGAGGACGAACATTTCGCCCGGCTGCTCCGGCGCAAGGGCAAACCCGTCATCATCCTGGCCAACAAGGCCGAGGGCAGGGAAGGGGAGGCCGGAGTGCTGGAGGCTTGGTCGCTGGGGATGGGAGATCCCATCGCCTTCTCCGCGGCTCACGGCGTCGGACTGGACGACCTTCATGACAAACTGCTGGAAGTAGTGCCTGAGGAGAAATGGCACGAGCGGGATGAGGACGACGAGGACACCGGGGAAAAACCGCTGCGTCTGGCCATCGTCGGAAGACCCAATGCCGGCAAGTCCACGCTCATCAATCGTCTGGTCGGAAAGGAACGTCTGCTGACCGGGCCTGAGGCCGGCATCACCCGTGACGCCATCGCGGTGGACTGGGAATGGCAGGGACGTCCCGTGAAGCTGTGGGACACCGCCGGCATGCGCAAGAAGGCGAAAGTGAAGGAGAAGCTGGAGAAGCTCTCCGTGGCCGATGGCCTGCGCGCGGCGAAGTTCGCGGAGGTGGTCGTCCTCCTGCTCGATGCCACCGAGCCCCTGAAGAAGCAGGATCTCGTCATTGCGGATCTCATCGCGAAGGAGGGCAGGGCGCTGGTGATTGCCGTGAACAAGTGGGATCTGGTTAAGGACAGGGCCGGATACCGCAAGGAGCTCGAACGGGCCGTTGATCGCCTGCTTCCCCAGATCATCGGCGCGCCCGTCGTCATGCTCTCTGCGAAGACGGGCCGGAACGTGGACCGCCTGATGCCGGAGGTGCTCGGCGTCTACGAGGTCTGGAACCGGCGCATTCCGACGGCGAAGCTGAACCAGTGGCTGCGGGAGGTCACGGACCGTCACCCGCCGCCTGCACCCGGAGGACGGCGCATCAAGCTGCGCTACATCACCCAGCCCAATGCCCGGCCGCCTACCTTCGTCATCTTCTCTCCGCGTGCCGAGGAACTGCCGGACGACTACCGGCGCTATCTGGTGAAGTCCCTGCGTGAGAGCTTCGATCTGTGGGGTGTTCCCATCCGGCTGAAGCTGAAGTCGGGCGAAAACCCTTACGCGGATGACAAGGGCAGGAAGCGCCGCTGAATGGAGGACCACCGGTCAGGTGTCGATTCCGATGTAATGCAGCACGTCGACCCCGATGAGAACGCCGTGGAAAGTGGCCATGCCTACATAGAGCACCATGCCGGTCACGATGGCGAGCACGTCCAGTGCCAGCCCGTCCCGGGCTTCCGGGCGGTATCCGTTTCGCATCGCCAGCACCAGCAGGATGGCGGCAACGATCATCATGCCCGATGCGAGCACCACCGTGGCTGCGTCGCCGTTCGCCAGCAGGTGCCCCGTGCCCCACAGCAGGATGACGTAGGCGAAGGGCAGGCGGAAGAAGCGCTTCAGGCGGCAGGGATAGAGGAAGATGCCGAAGAACAGGAAGGCGAAGAACATCAGGGTGAAGGTGGCATGCGGTCCCCAGTGCGGAGGGGTATAAAGCGGAATGAACTCGCTTGTGGCCCACAGCCAGCCAACGAGTCCCGTAGTTAGTACTGACATGGAGATGAAGGCGGGCAGGTAGGCTCTGCCGAGCAGGTCCCTGACCTTCGCCCGCAGTTCGGGCAGACCGGGCAGGATGTGCGTCGCGCCGAACAGCGCGATGGCCAGAGCCAGTAGCCAGATCCGCGTCATGGAAGCCTGTCCCCTCTTGTCGGATGGACCATTCTGCTAGATAGCTGCAAGCGGCCGGATGCGCAACGGATTGACCGGTTCCTTTCCATTTTCTCATTTTCGAGTCGCTCCGAAAGGCATATGGTGCCATGCGAATGGGCATGTCCTGACTGACAAGGAGATGGAAACATGGTCCGCAAGTCCCTGATACTGCTGGCATCCGCATGTGTACTGGTGTTTGCACCGGTTGCAGAAGCCGGAACCATGTGCGGCCTGAAGACCTTTCTGGACGAGTTCAAGGCCGGTGTGAAACATGAGGGCTATTCCTCGATGTGTCTGGCCTGGCAGGGCTGTTCCATTTTTTCCGACAGGGTGATGGGGCACAGGCTTCAGTTGGCGAAGCAGCGTGACGAAAAGCAGTGGACGGTTCTTCTCACTCTGCCGCACGAGGCCGATGTCGGCGAAGGGGTCGAGCTTCAGGTGGACAATGGCGAGCCGATGCGCATTCCCCCCGAATTTCTGGAGGAACGGGCGGCAGGCCGGGCCATCGCCATCAGCACGAAGCTGACCGATGTGGTGCTTCCGGAGCTGAAGAAGGGCAAACTGCTCAACTGGACCTATACCCGCAAGGGCGGACGCCGGGATCAGATCGCCATTCCGCTGAAAGGACTGGGCAAGGTGCTCGACTGGGCTGCATGCACAGCGAAAACCCTTGACGAAATGGCCGAGAAGAAGGCCCATGGCCGATGAGTGGAAGATCGCATTCCACAGCGGCCCGAAAGCGGATCGAAGAACGGCTGGCGGAGTTGCGGCAACTGTCGAATGTCAGCCGCGCGGCAAGAGAGACGGTAACGCTTGACCAGACCTCGGTCGGACGGTTGTCCCGCATGGACGCCATGCAGCGGAAAGCCATGGCCGATGCGGAGGAAGCGCGCCGGCGGGCAGAAATTCTTCGTCTGGAAGAGGCCCTGAAACTGCTGGACGAAGGGGAATACGGCTGGTGTGCCGCTTGCGGCGAGGCAATTGCGCCGGCCCGACTGGAGGCGGATCCTGCCGCGACACTCTGCATCAGGTGTGCGGAAAGTGCGCAAGGGAACTGACGCGCTGGAGCATGCAAATTCTTCGGAATGCATCCGCATGAGACAGGGCCTTCAGCCGTCAGCGAAGATCTTTGCTTCTATCCCGGTCGTACTGACCTGGATGATCGGGGGGAGCAGGCATGCATGCTCAGACGACGCCTTTCTCGGCATCCTCGACCGAGTAGCCCATCTTTTCGAGGCCTTCCTCAAGATAGTCGGCAAGGAGGGGGATGCCAAGCAGGTAGCGCGCCGTTCCAGTGGAATCGACGAATTCCTCTTCGGCCGTGTCCACGGCTTCGTCCCATTCTTCCGGCTCGAAGGTGCCACGTCCCACCCACATGAGTGCGACCAGTCGATGCTGTTCGCCGCGGGAAAGTTCACTGATGAAGGTGGCCAGCGCCTGTCTGGCGGGATCGTTGCGCAGGGCCTCGAGAACGGCATCGGCGTTCTCCTCGCCCGGGTGCGAGCGGTCGATTTCGTCCCATGCGCCGACCTTGGCCTCGATTTCACGTGCCCTGACGATTACCTGGGCCACCTTGTCGGGGGAAAGATTCATGTCCGCCATGTCGCCGACCTCGCTGCCTGAGCCGATACCCCCCTGCACACGTCAATCCTGCGCCATGTGCCGCAGCGCCTCCATGACCTTCATCAATGCGGATTGTGACACACTCGGGCACAATGCGCCAGATTTTGCAGAGCACATGCTTGACAACGCTCCTCCCCGGCATGATCGTGGCTCTTGCGCGGACAAGGGAAAAGCCGAACAGGGAGGGGATCATGGCGACTGCATTCATCTTTCCCGGACAGGGCAGCCAGAAGGCCGGCATGGGCAGAGACCTCGCCGAAGCCTTTGCCACGGCCCGCGATGTCTTCGCCGAGGTTGACGAAGCCCTGGGCCGGAAGCTCTCCGAGATCATCTTCGAGGGACCGGACGAGACGCTGACCTTGACGGAGAACGCCCAGCCGGCGCTCATGGCCGTTTCCATGGCCGTGGTGCGTGTGCTGGAAAAGGATTTCGACGTTCGGGCGGCCGATCACGCAAAATATCTCGCCGGCCATTCGCTTGGAGAATATTCGGCCTTGTGTGCGGCAGGATGTTTTTCGCTGGATCGTACCGCGAAGCTGCTCCAGACGCGCGGCCGCGCCATGCAGGGTGCCGTTCCTCCGGGCGAGGGGGCGATGTGTGCCATCCTTGGGCTGGATCTCGGAGATGTGGAGGACGTTGCCAGAAAGGCCGCGGGTGGCGAGGTCTGCGAGGTGGCCAACGACAATGCGCCGGGACAGGTCGTGGTTTCCGGCCACAAGGGCGCCGTGGAAAGAGCTGCCATCCTGGCCAGGGATGCAGGCGCGAAAAGGGCGGTCATGCTCCCGGTGTCCGCGCCCTTTCATTGTTCCCTCATGATCAAGGCTGCCGAAGCCATGTCGTGGGCGCTCGGAGAAGCCTCCGAGAGTCCAGCTGCCGTTCCGGTGGTTGCCAATTACACTGCCGCCCCGGAAACGGTGCCTTCGGAGATCGTGAGCAATCTCGTGCATCAGGTTACGGGCCGGGTGCGCTGGCGGGAAAGCATGGCTTTCATGGCTGGTGAGGGCATCGACTTCTTCGTCGAGCTTGGGGCCGGAAAGGTGCTGACCGGGCTTGTGAAGCGCAATGCTCCCGGTGCCGAGGGCATGGCCGTGAATGGTCCCGCCGATATCGAAAAGCTGGCTGAACGTCTGAAGGGCTGACAGGGGCCGCGGAATCGGGATAGGTAAGCCCGGATGGGAACGAAAGGGAAAGGAAATCCCGGAACGGGATCCTGGAGTGGATGTTCATGTTCGATCTGAAAGACAGGACGGCCCTCGTGACGGGTGCCACGGGCGGCATTGGCGCGGCTATCGCGAAAACCCTGCACGAGGCCGGCGCTACCGTGGTGCTCTCCGGAACGCGTGAAAACGTGCTGCAGGAAAGAGTGGAACAGCTGGGAGGTGAACGGGTTTACGCCGTTCCCGCCAATCTGTCGGATCCGGAGTCCGTTGCCGCACTCGTCCCGGCTGCCGAACAGGCCCTCGGACGTGGTGTGGACATTCTGGTCAACAACGCGGGCATCACCCGGGACACGCTGGCCATGCGCATGAAGCCCGAGCAGTGGCAGCAGGTTCTCGATGTCAACCTGACGGCCGCGTTCCGCCTGTCCCAAGCCGTACTGAAAGGCATGATGAAGGCCCGCTGGGGGCGCATCGTCAACATCACCTCCGTGGTGGCGCTCACGGGCAATCCGGGGCAGGCCAACTATGCGGCCGCCAAGGCGGGCATGATCGGCATGAGCAAATCGCTGGCCCGAGAGGTGGCGGCCCGCGGCATCACGGTCAACTGCGTTGCACCGGGTTTCATCGAGACGCCCATGACGGATGCGCTCAATGATAAGCAGCGGGAGGCTATTCTGGCCCAGATCCCTGCCGGCAGGCTGGGGTCTGCGGAGGATGTCGCGGCAGCGGTGCTCTACCTGGCTTCGGATGCGGCTGCCTATGTCACCGGGCAAACCCTGTCCGTCAACGGTGGCATGGCCATGTGTTGAGAGCCTGCCGGGAGGCGGACCGCAGCTGCCGCCGACAAGGGGGAGATCCTTGTACGGCATGGAATTGTTCCTGCGCCGGTGTCACGGGGCTTACAACCCCTTTGTCAAATGCAGGGCGATATGTTAGGGAAGGCCGGAATCCGGCAAGAGGCGTTTTCGAATCTTCGACGGTTGCGATCATCCGGCAGGTGTCGCATGACCGGGGAGGGGATTTGAAGAGGCTGCTGGCAGTTCATCGCAAGATCAATCGAGGAAGACAGAAAATGAGCGATATCGCCGAACGCGTGAAGAAAATCGTCGTGGAGCACCTCGGGGTGGACAGCGACAAGGTCAAGGAGGATGCCAGCTTCATCGACGATCTGGGTGCCGATTCCCTGGACAACGTCGAGCTGGTCATGGCCTTCGAGGAAGAATTCGGGATCGAGATCCCCGATGATGCCGCCGAGACTATCCAGACGGTCGGCGATGCCATCAAGTACATCGAAAAGAACGCGGCCTGACTCGACTCCCGGGCCGCTCGCCTTGTAGAATGCACCTGCACAGCGCGGGGGTGAGGCTGGTCAGCCAGCCCCATCGCCGCGCTGTCTTCATGAAGGCAGGGCCGTCCGGCCTGTGAATCTCCAGACAAGAGGCTGTTCATGCGCAGAGTAGTGGTGACCGGCATCGGCATGGTTTCTCCCCTCGGGGGCAATGTCGAGGACACGTGGAGCAACCTGATCGCAGGCCGTTCGGGTATCGGCCCCATCACCCATTTCGACGCTTCCGGAATGGCCTGCCGCATTGCCGGAGAGGTGAAGCGTGGTGATGGTTCCGAGGGAACCTATAACCCTGACTTGTGGATGGAGCCCAAAGAGCAGCGGCGCTATGACGATTTCATCATCATGGCGCTGGCTGCCGCCACCCAAGCGCTGGAAGACGCGGGCTGGAAGCCGGAGAGTTACGAAGAGCAGTGCCGCACCGGTGTGCTCGTCGGATCTGGCATCGGCGGCCTTCACAAGATTCAGGAGACTTCCATCCTTCTGAAGGAGAAGGGACCGCGCCGTGTCTCGCCGTTTTTCATACCCGGCTCTCTCATCAATCTGGCCAGCGGTCTCATCTCCATCAAGTTCGGTCTCAAGGGGCCCAACTCCGCGGTTGTCACGGCATGCTCCACAGGAGCGCACGCCATCGGCGACGCGGCTCGTCTCGTGGCTCTGGGGGATGCGGACATCATGGTCGCCGGCGGCTGCGAGACGGCCATCTGTCCCATCGGCATTGCCGGTTTTCTGGCCTGCAAGGCCCTGTCCACAAGCTACAACGAAACCCCGGAAAAGGCCTCCCGTCCATGGGATGAAGGACGGGACGGCT
>JAJRRY010000205.1 GCA_024279095.1 Alphaproteobacteria bacterium | reverse complement strand
GGGATGCGGATACGCAGTCGGCCGTGGAGCGGCTTACAGGGGCAGCTACATCCACAGTGCGCGATGTGGCCGGCAAGGGGCAGTCCGCCGCAGAGAAGATTGCCGCCCGCCTGGAAGCCCTGAAAAAGGAAAGCGTTTTCGCGGACAAGAAGACGGCTGCAGCGACAGGCGCTGCAGCGGCCTCCGAGGATGACGGGGAAGCGCCGCTGGGAAAGGCCCTGAAGGACGTGGTGGAGCCCGCCGGAGAGACTGCCGGCATGGAAGCAGGTGGCGAGCTTGCGGGAGAAGACCTGCTCTATGTCGTGGAACAGCGTGTCATCCGTGGCCGTTCGGCCCGTATTCTGTCGGACGGCACTATCGAAGCGGAGATGGACGAGGGCTGGTTGCGTTTCGAGAACCGCGAGCACCTGGACGAATATCTTGACGCTCTGGAAGCGGAGAAATGACCTTTTCTCCCGCTTCCGGAGAGCGATGACGCGTATTCGGAGCCCAAGCGTGCAGGTGCCGCCAGGAGGACTGCCCGAAACTCCTGTTCATGCGCCATGGTAGTCCGGGGTGGTTTTCAGCGGACGTCCAGCACGGAAGTCCGAGCCTTGCGGGCCACTTCCGTTGCGGTGGAGCCGAACAGAATCCTGTTCAGGCGTGAGCGGCCCTCGTCGGACACCACGGTGACCATGTATTTCTCACCATATTCGACAATCTTTTCCACCGGATCGCCAATGGCGACGATGGTCTCTTTCACCGGAATGTCGAGCTTGTCCAGCAGGGCTGCCGCATCGTCCACTGCCTTGCGGGCTTTCTCGTGCTCAGCCTGGGTGGGAGCGACGGAAAACAGCGTTATGTCCTGCCCGGCCTCGTAGGCGAGCACTGCCGAGCGTCGCACCGCGTTCATGGAACGCGCTGAACCGTCCGTGCAGATAAAGAAACCTTTCCGGTCAAGAGAATCGCGAGCAATCAGGACGGAGCAGGGAGCCAGGGCCATGACGCGCTCCGCCACCACGTGGTGGAACAGCACCCATAGTCCCGACCTCTTCCACCGGGTCGGTTCGCCCATGATGATGAGATTGTAGGGGCCGAGCTCGTACTGATCGAGTATGCCCGTGGTGATGTCGGGAGCAACCTTGAGCTTGAGGACGATCTCGCGTCCTTGAGGACAGCGGAAGGAAACCTTGTTGTCGCCGGCCGGGTCGCCCCAGGCATCGGTATGGCTGGTTTTGGTCTCGCAGCGGTCGAGAGGCAGTCCCAGCTCCTCCTTCAGGACCTCCAGTCCCTTCTTCAGCAGGCGAAGGCCGGGCAGCTCGACCCCTGCCTCCAGCATGTTGCGCCGGGCAATGTTGATCTGGATGCTTCCGGAGCGATCAATGGGGCGCACGTACAACAGGATGATGTCGCAGGTTTCGCAATTCGCCAGCCGTGCCGCAAGGCGGACCACATAGAGCGTCTCCTCGTCCTTCAGCGAGACGAGAACGCGGAAGCGCTTGCGTCGCTCTGCGCGCTGCTTCTCGATCTGCTGACGCACCGCTTCTTCGTGCCGCTCCTGCAGGGGCGATTTCTTGAAAAAGTCCAGAATGCCCATGGCTTACGCTCCCAACAGTGGCCAGTAGAACGCTGCCGCGGCCAGCATGATGATCGTGGACATGATGACCATTCGCCAGCCCACTTTCAAGAAGTCGGTGGTCTTCAGATAACCCGAGGCATAGACGATCGTGCAGGCCGGGGTGCCCACCACGGTGAGATAGGCGAAGGCCGAGGACACTGCAGTGATGAAGCCGATGATGATCGGGCTCTCGCCGGCCGCCTGCGCCAGGTTCAGGACGATGGGGCCCAGCACGGCCACCGCTGCTCCGTTGCTCATTGTGTTGGTGACGCCCGTCGTCAGCGCCGAAACGGCGGCCCACAGGCCGATGCCCTGGCCCATGCCCAGCGGTTTCAGCATGGCAAGGAAGTTGTTTGCCACCCAGGCCGCTGCACCGGTATCCTTCATTTGCACGCCCAGCGAGATGGCGGCGGCATAAAGCAGCACCACCCCCCAGTTGACACCGGAGTTGACATCCTCCCAGCGCACCAGCCCGGCGATCAGGAAGGCTGCTGCGCCAGCCACGGCTATGGTACCCATGCCGTATTCGGACGAGAGCATGATCCAGCCGTACAGCACGCTGAAGAACAGGATGATGGCCACCCAGTCTCCAGGCTTCAGGGGGCCCTGTGCCAGCACCTTGCCACGCAGACGCGCCACGGCGCGGTCAAGACGCTTGTATTCCGGACGGAAGGCGGTGAACAGGATCAGCGTCACGAAGGGCAGTTGAAGCAGGAAGATGGGATAGGCGTAGGCCATCCACTTCGCGTAGTCGATCAGATACTTGTAGGTCTCCGGATTGTTCGGATCATAGAAGAATTCCTTCCAGTAGCCGATCATGATGGCGTTGCGCGCACCACCCGAAGGCGTGCCGATACCGGCGATGGAGCAGCCGTAGGAGATCGAGAACAGCAGCACCGCCGCCAGATTGCGCACCTTCTTCGGATCCTTGGAAGTCAGCGTGATCAGCGTGATGCCCACCGGCAGCATCATGGCGGCCACCGTGTGCTCGCCGATGAACGAGGCCAGCAGGCCGGAGACCACCGAGATGCCGAAGGCGATGTTGAGGGTTTTTGTGCCTGTCACCTTCACGATGGCCCAAGCGATGCGGGTATCCAGCTTCTGCTTCACGACGGCCACCGCGAGCATCAGCGAGCCCATGATGAACAGCACCGAATCTGTCATCAGGCTCTTGGCCACCTGTGTCGATGCCAGCCCCAGAAGCACCACTTGCGCCACCACGATCATCAGCGCCACCGTCGGCAGCGGTACCGGCTCGGTGATGAAGAGGATGGTGGCCACCACGGACATGACCAGCACGATGTGCCCTTCGCGCGTCAGTCCTTCCGGCGTGGGCAGCATGAGCAGGATCGCGCCCAGGATGATGGCGATGAAGAACCAGCGCTTCTCGATGAAATAATGAAGATTGACGGCCTGCCGGAAAAGAAGCCATCGCTGGTAGCCGCGCCTTCGCAAATGCGAAATGTAATCGGGTTCCGGTGCCTGCAGGCTGTCGCGGGCCAGTTCGAAGTGTGGTCTTCCTGCGTCCGTCTGCGCCATGAAACTCCCCCTTGCCCGTGGCGAGGCAAAGTGTGATGCTTCGTCCTTGTGCGGAGAGTCGGGAAGGGCCGGGCAGATTCGCCTGGCCCGGCCTCCCGGGATCCGCATCCCATGAATACATTCAAATTTTCGGATACCTTTAGCCCGGAGTTTCCCACATGTCGAGACTGGATGCCATTCTGGAGGCCATTGACCGCACCCGTGATGCGAGCATGCAACGGTGGTGCGAGCTGTTGCGCATTCCTTCTATCTCGGCGGATCCCGCGCATGCAGCCGATTGCAGGCGGGCAGCGGAGTACATGGCGGATCTGCTTTCCGGCATGGGACTGGATGCTTCGGTGCGCGACACGCCCGGTCATCCCATGGTGGTTGCCCACATGAACGGGGCTGGGCCGGATGCGCCCCGGGTGCTCTTCTACGGGCATTACGACGTGCAGCCCGTCGATCCGCTGGAGGAATGGCGCACCGCCCCCTTCGAACCGGCGCTGATCACCGGCGAAGACGGCCGCGAGCGGGTGTTCGCCCGTGGTGCCTGTGACGACAAGGGGCAGCTCATGACATTCGTCGAGGCCCTGCGTGCCCATCTGGAGACAACGGGTGGACAGCCCCTGAATCTCACCGTACTGCTGGAGGGGGAGGAAGAAAGCGGCAGTCCCTCGCTCGATCCCTTCCTGAAGGAGAACGCCGATGAACTGCGGGCCGACATCGCCCTGATCTGCGACACCAATCAATGGGATGCGGAGACACCGGCCATCACCACGCGGCTGCGTGGCATGGTGCATGACGAGGCGATCGTGACGGGGCCGCGCGTGGATCTGCATTCCGGCCTCTACGGCGGTCCGGTGCACAACCCGAATCACGTTGTTGCCCGATTGGTCGCAGGCTTGTGGGATGCACAGGGCAGGGTGACGCTGGACGGCTTCTATGATGGCGTTCACGACCTTCCCGAGGATACGCGTCGGGCCTGGGCGGCCTTGGGACTGGATGACGAAACCCTGCTGGCCGAAGTGGGGCTCGTACCGCCGGCGGCAGGTGAGGAAGGGTTTACGGCTTTGGAAAAGATCTGGGCGCGTCCGACGCTGGAAGTGAACGGCATCTCGGGTGGATACACCGGTCCCGGCGCCAAGACGGTCATTCCACGCGAAGCCTTCTTCAAGATTTCCTGTCGGCTGGTGGACGAACAGGATCCTTATGCCATACGGGAGGCATTCCGCAGCTATGTGCGCGAGAATCTGCCCGCAGGCATGCAGGTGCGCTTCGCGGAGGAAGGAGGTGCCTCTCCCGCCGTGCATGTGCCGGAGGATCTGCCTGCCGTCCGGGCTGCCGCACGCTGCCTGGCCGAAGAATGGGGCCGGGAACCGGTGATGATGGGGTGTGGCGGTTCCATTCCCGTGGTGCGATTGTTCAAGGACATTCTCGACATGGACAGCCTGCTCGTCGGCTTCGGCCTTCCGGATGACGCCATCCACTCGCCGAACGAGAAATACGACGTGCGCAGCTTTCACAAGGGCATCCGCAGTTGGGCCCGTATCATCAAGGCCATCGGGAATGGTGCATGATCCGGCCTGATATTGCGTCCCTCCGCTTACTGCCGGACCACAGTCCCGGCAGTCCAGAGCGGCACGCACCGGCGGAGCGGACGGCACCTCCGACTGGATGCCCGGATCAAGCTCGGGCATGAGCCGATGTGTGAAGCACGGCCTCACTTTCTCCGGCTCACTGCCGGACGTTGTTCCGGCAGTCCAGTGCGGCAGGCGCAGGCGCAACGGATGGCACCGCAGACTGGATACCCGGGACAAGTGTACAGCCTAGGCATGAGCCAGTGTGTGAAGCGCGCCCTTGCATTCCCTCCGGCTCACTGCCCGGCGTATCGGGTGCGTAGCAGGGTGTCCCGCGCGGAAAGCGCGGTGCCGAGCGTGCGGCGGATCTCGTCCACCGTCATGCACATCAGTTCCGGCTCCTTCGGCGGATGGACGAGCATCCAGTCCAGCACATCACAATAGGCTCTCAGCCGGTTCAAGGCATCGTCGAGAGCGTCAATCGCGTTCTCCGAGATTTCACGATTGTTGCAAATCGCAAGGGAACGGCGGGCATGCATGCCGCCTGTGATCGATATTTCCGGTCAAAGTCGTTGCTCCTACGGCAGCGTGGTTACCGGAGCAGCGGACGTTTGCAGCGTCTGGTGCCCCGGGGGTGCAAACTCGCCGTAGGTCGAGCCAGTGTGCCTTTAGGCTTGCGCCTTGGACATGCGCACACTGCCCCCGGAACAGATCGACGTTCTTCAGGCAAGAAAAAGCCGCCATCTGACGGGGGCGGTGCCGCCCACGGTGGAGTTTGCAGCTCCGGGCGGGATCATGCCAGCGGGCATGTGCGGGGTCAAGATGCGGAAATGCAGCGGCATGCGGCACCTCTGGCTGGATACCCGGGACAAAGCCCGGGTATGAGCCGGAGTTTGGAGTACGACCTTGTTCCCCCCTTGGGCTCACCACCGGGCTTGACCCGGCGGTCCAGTGCAGCAGGCACTGGCGGAGCAAATGGCACCTCCGATTGGATGCCCGGATCAAGTCCGGGCATGAGCCGGTGTGTGGGGGCACGGCACTACCCCTTCCCCCCTTGTGGGGGAAGGCCGGGATGGGGGGCAAAAGAAGCAATGCATGCGCCCTGAAGGGCGCATTCTCTCTGGTTTGTACCCCCCTCCCTGTATCCCTCCCCACAAGGGGGAGGGAAGCCCTGTGGCCCGGCCTCACCCCCTTCGGCTCACTGCCGGGCCCAGTCCCGGCAGTCCAGTGCGGCATGCTCCGGTGGAGCGAACGGCACCTCAGACTGGATGCCCGGATCAAGTCCGGGCATGGGCCGAATGTGGGCACGGCCTTGCAACCCTCTCCGGCTCACCGGCGGTCCAGTGCGGCAGGCAGTTACGGCGCAAGGTGACCTTCCTACTGATTTTTCAGCCACCAGAGAAAGAAGCCGAGCATGCCTGCGCCGGTCGCCAGATAGAGCCAGCCGGTAACACGGATGAAGATGTCGTAGAAATCCTCTCCGTCCTTCCCGTTTCCGTTGTCGGGAGGACGCCTGTCGCTGTCGTTCGCCATGGGGCGAGACTAGCCCGCCTCCATACGATGGCGCAAGTATGTCGGAATGATGTGATCGGGAATGGCCGTTTCCGGCAGGTTGTGCATGTCAGACTCCGGGTTCCCGGCAATGGTATGGACGGGAACGATACCTGCCCAGATCGGAAGAGAGAGATCTTCCGTATTGTCAGAAACCGGGCCGGAACCGATTTTCGCGGAGGCCTTGTCCAGAGAGAATTCCAGAACCGTGGTGATGGCCAGTTCCTTTTCCGTCATCGGGCGCAGGAGTTTGGTGCGGCCCGGAAAATAGGTCTCGATCATGGCGTTGAGTCTGGCTTCCTTCTCCTCATCGGGAACCAGCCGGGGGCAGGCATGGAGCATGACGGAGCGAAAATTCACCGAGTGATGGAAGGCGGAACGCGCCAGCTTCCAGGCATCGAGTATGGAGATGGTCAGACAGCAGGGATGTCCGGCTGCCGCTTTCATCTTCCGCCCGGCACGGGATCCGTGGATGTAGACATGCCGACCTTCCCGCCAGTGCATGGTCGGAAAGACCGCGGGCCAGCCGTCCAGCAGGACGCCCAGATGGGCAAGCGGTTGGGCGTCAAGTATCGCGGCGATGGTTTCGAAATCGTAGGCTGCCTTGTGATGGGCACGGCGCAGACGTGCCCGGCCTGTGGGGGCAGAGTGAGCTTTTTTCCCGGACATGAATTTTCTTTCTGCGAAAGTTGAAGTTGAAAGTTTGAATGTGTTTCCCGTTACGGGGAAGAGCAAGAATTTCCACGAAGGTGAACCATTCACGATTTTGTGATCTTGATGTTTGTCAAGGTGAAGGTTCCATGATGCAAATCATAAAAACAGGACAAGGTTCACAACCGGCAGAGAAAAAGGGGCGTTCATGCGGTTTGGAAGACGGGAATGTTTTTCTCTTTACGGCCTTCTGGCCGCGTTCATCATGCAGGCAACCCCCGCGCTTGCGGAGATGACCGTCACGGATATTCGCGCCCGCCCATCTCTCGGTGCCGCCCACAATTCCATCGTCTGGATGACCATCAGGAATACTTCCGCCATGCCGGATCGCCTGCTGCGCGCCGAGGGTGACGTGGCCAACCGGGTGGAGCTGCATACACATGTCATGGAAAGCCATGGTGGCCGGGTGGTCTTGCGGATGCGCCCGGTGGCAGACATTCCCGTTCCGGCAGAGGGGGAGGCCAGGCTTGAGCCGGGAGGCCTGCATGTGATGCTGATCGGTGTGCGCCACCCCCTGCGTCCGGGAGACAGGTTCGGATTGCGCCTGATCTTCGAGAACGCTTCGCCGGTGGAGATCACCGTTCCCGTGCTGAAATTGTCGGAGACCATGACTCGGCATGGCCGGGATGGCAGCACGCCAGCTCGGCTTCCGCCATCGGGGGGCGGGAACTGAACACTTCGGTCTGCGTCTCCTGCGGCCACTGCCCCCGGTCGCGGCGAGATCGTCGGACCAGCCCCGCTGCCATCAGGACGCGGGGTCTCTTTTTGCCTGCCGCAGGGAAGCATAGAGTGAGCTGGCCAGGATGATGGTGATGCCCGTGAGGGTCAGGCCGTCCGGCAGCTCTCCGAAAGCCAGCCATCCGGCCAGCACGCCCCAGAAGATGATGGAATAGCGCCACGCGGTAGTGGAACTGACCGGTGCGATGCGCACCGCCACCACGATCAGCACGTAGGCGGAGCCCAGGAACAGGGCGCATCCGGCCAGCATGAGCCATTGTCCCGCATCTGGCAGAGGGGAGGGGGTCATGGCCCACAGGCCAAGCCCGGCCACCTGCACGAACAGCACATTGGCGAGGGCCACCACCAGGGATGGCGCGCCTGCGGGGATGCTGCGGGTGGAGATGTCACGCGCAGCAACGCCGGCCATGGCGAGAAATGCCAGCACGGCCCAGCCGTCGAAGCCGTCCGGGCCGGGACGTACCACCAGCAGCGCCCCGGCAAAGCCTGCGGCCACCGCCAACATGCGGCGCGGTCCGACATGTTCGCCCAGTTTCCATGCGGCAAGCGGCATGATGACCAGTGGCGAAAGATTCATGATGGCCAGGATGTTGGCGATGGGCATGTGCAGAAGGGCAAAGAGATAGAGAAACGTCACTGCCGTGTCCCATGACGACCGCACCAGGATGGAAGGTTCCCGCAGCCATTTCAGGGATTGCCAGCCGTGCCCGGGCAGCAGGAACAGCATGACAATCATGAGAAACAGGATCAGGAAACCGCGCAGGGAGATGATCGCTCCCAGCGGCATGTCCTGTCCCAGAAGTTTCACGAGCGTGTCGTTGGCCACGTACAGCGCCATGGTCAGGACCATGAGCGCGGGACCCAGAACGCGCGTATGCGATTTCACCGTCATGAAGCCTGCTTGGAGCGGCGCGGACGGGTAAGCAAGTGACAATTGGTATGGAGACAGTTTGTCAGCAGGGCAGGGGCCAGCGGGACAAGTCAGCCGCCGGTGACGTTCATGTTGCGCAAGAGGACGCCTTGCGTGTTGCCTTCCTCGATGACGAATTCATGGCCCTTTGGCTTGCGGGCGATGGCCTCCTCAATGGCCTTGTGCAACAGGGTGTCATTGCGGGAAAGACGCAGCGGTGTGCGCAGATCCACGGCATCGTCCTGCCCCAGACACATGAAGAGGGTGCCGGTGGCGGTCAGGCGGACACGGTTGCAGGTGTCGCAGAAATGGGCTGAAAGCGGCGTGATGAAACCGATGCGGCGCCCGGTCTCCTTCACCCGCACGTAACGGGAGGGGCCGCCGGTGGAGTGATCGTCCGGCAGCAGCGTAAAACGGTGTTCCAGATTTTCGCGCACTTCCGTGAGAGGCAGATACTGCTCGGCCCTGTCGCCTCCAATCTGCCCAAGCGGCATGGTTTCGATCAGCGTGATGTCGAATCCCTCTCCGTGAGCCCATGCCACGAGCTCCGGGATTTCGGTATCGTTGAAACCACGCACGGCAACGGTATTGATCTTCACGAACAGGCCGGCCTTGCGTGCCGCTTTCAGGCCTTCCATCACCTTGCCCAGATCTCCCCGCCGGGTGATGCGCGCAAATCTGTCCGCATTCAGCGTGTCCAGCGACACGTTGATCCGCCGCACGCCATGGGCTGCGAGATCGGCAGCGTATCTGGACAGTTGCGAACCGTTCGTGGTCAGCGTCAGTTCGCCGAGTCGGCCTGTTTCGAAATGGCGTGAAAGCCGCTCCACCAGCCACATGATGCCGCGCCGCACCAGCGGCTCGCCACCGGTCAGCCGGATCTTGCGTACACCCTTTTCCACGAAGGCGGAGCAGACGCGGTCCAGTTCCTCGAGCGTGAGAATGTCCTTCTTGGGCAAGAAGGTCTGATTCTCCGGCATGCAGTACAGGCAGCGGAAGTCGCACCGGTCCGTCACCGACACGCGCAGATAGGTGATTGCCCGCCCGAACGGGTCGATCAGCGCAGGCGGAGTGGCCACGGCTTCTTTGATGTCCGGCTGCTCGTTCATGAAAGGCATGATTGGACGGACGGTCTGGCGCGTCAAGGGCAAGTCGCGCCACATGAGCGCTTTTTTCATGATGGAGATGAAGAAACCCGCCGGAGAGGGCTCCGGCGGGTTCCATGTCCTGAAAGGCGGGACGACTTACTTCTTGTAGTAGTCGTACTTGCCGTTGTGCCAGACGTAAACCACGTAGCCCGGCAGGGTCACGTCACCCTTCTTGTCGAAGGAGAGCTCGCCCAGCACGGTCTTGAACTTGCCTTTGTGCAGAGCCTCGGTCACCTTGGCCGGATCGGTGGACTTGGCCTGCTCGGCCGCCTGCTTCCAGGCCTGAATGGCGGCATAGGTATAGAGCACATAGCCCTCCGGATTGATGCCTGCGGCCTCGAAGCGCTTCACGACGTCGGCGGCCTCGGGATTCTTGCGCGGATCCGGGGAGAAGGTCATCAGAGTGCCTTCACCAGCCGGGCCGGTGATCTTCCAGTACTCGTCGGTCACCAGCGCGTCACCGGACATCAGGCGGGTCTTCATGCCCTGGTCACGCATCTGACGCACGATCAGGCCGGCTTCGGTGTGGTAGCCGCCCAGATACAGCAGGTCGATCTTGTTCTGCTTCAGCTTGGAAACCAGCGCGGAGTAGTCCTTCTCACCAGCGGTGTAGGCACCGTAGAGGACTTCCTTCTTGCCCAGTTCGTGATAGCGCTTGCGCATCTCGTCGGCCAGGCCCTTACCATAGGCAGTCTTGTCGTGATAGATCGCGACGCGGGCGTTCGGGAACTCCTTGGCGATGAACTCCGCCGCCGTCTTGCCCTGTTGGTCGTCACGGCCGCAGACGCGGAACACGTTCGGACCGCCCTCGTCGGTCAGCTTCGGATTGGTGGAAGCCGGAGAGATCTGCACAATGCCTTCTTCCTCGTAGACCTTGGAAGCAGGGATCGAGGAACCGGAGCAGAAGTGACCGGCCATGAACACGATGCCGTCACCCACGGCCTTGTTGGCCACGGCCACGGCCTGCTTCGGGTCGCAGGCATCGTCATAGACCTTCAGCTCGAGCTTCTTGCCAAGCACGCCACCGGCCGCATTGATGTCCTTCACGGCCATCTCGGCACCGTCCTTCATCTGCTTGCCGAAGCTGGCATACTGACCGGTCATCGGCCCTGCCGTGCCGATCTTCACGGATTCGGCATGGGCGGTACCCATGAAGCCGACGGCTGCCACAGCAGCCGCCAACAGCAGCTTTTTCATATCAAGCCTCCCTCTAGAGTTGTTGTCTCGGTTCCGGAATGTCGATTGATAACATCTGTGAACGCGAGCCCCCGCGCAGAGCAGGAGAAAACACTTGCGGCCCATCCGGGCGCAAGCTGCGAAATACACTAGTTTGCAGAACACGCGCTGGCAAGAGGGAATGAACGCATGGTAAATCCTGCCAGCTTCAAGAAATCATCCTCCCATCCATGACCGGGAGACCTTGTGAAATCTCAGGCGGCAGTCGGCAGGTGCGCAGGGCGCCGACACCACACGTCACGCGCCATTCTTTCGGCTTCCTCCGGTTCCCGCGCATCGCCGGCCGCATGCAACCATACGGCCAGCGTGCCCACGACAGTGGCTTCGCCATATGCATGGGAGCGCGTTCCACTCCATACCTCCGACAGGATTCGCGGATCGAGCTCCGCTTCCGCAGGGACGCGGGGTTCTTCCAGCATTGCCGGCCAGAAATCGCGGTATTCGTGATCGTCGGCGAGACGTGCCACCTCGCAGGTCTTGCCGACCCGCCGTTCCGGTTCGCCTCCTTCTCCGCGAAAAACGGCAAAGCGCTTCTGGCCCAGGCGCTGCGCGGCTCCCATGTGCGTTTCCAGAAAGCCACGATGAAAAATGCCGTTGATCATCACGGGTGCGCCCAGCGGATTGACCAGTCGCGGAAAGGTGTTCACTGGAGAGCGCAGGCCCAGAATCGGTTTCAGGCGCATCAGCTCCTCCAGTCGTGGCTGCCAGGCGGAAAGGGGCAAATATGCGAAATTCACCTTTTCCAGAAGGTCGAAGGCAGCAGCCCAGTTGTCCGGCACCGGGTACCCTAGGGCAGCGAGGACCTCGCCGATGTAGAGACGGCCTTCCGTATGCCCCTCTGCTCCGTGCATGAAAATGCGTCTGCCCGTTGCGGCAAGCGCCAGTGCGGACAGCAGATACCAAGGGAGCTGCCTGCGTTTTCCCGCATAGGAAGGAATGTCGAATTCCGGTTTCGGCGCTGCTGCCGGAAGCCGGTCTGCAATGACATCGCGTACCGCCTGCGCAAAGCCTGCAATCTCGTCGGCGCTTTCTTCCTTCAGCCGCAGCAGCATGAGGAAGGCGCCGGTCTGTTCCGGCTCCGTCTCCCGTCGGAGAATCATGCTCATGGCCTCGCGTGCTTCCTTAAAGGTCAGGTGTCGCTGCTTCGTTCTGCCGCGTCCGAGAATGGCAATGAACCGGGCAAAGGGGTGATCCGTCCGGCGGGACATGCGTGTGCATCCTCCTGAATGTGAGTGAAACTCAAGATGCCGGATCCTGTCCGAGGCAACACGGCCAAAGCAAGGCAGGCTGCACGGGGTTTTCCGCCCATCGAACGGATGGCATGCTCACCTGTCTTCACCGCCCATGACGATCGGCACCGGAACACGTTCTCTTTCGGCTTCTGCGATCATGACCGGCAGCGCCGGTTTCCGTCCCATGAGGTGCTGCAATATGGAGGCATCACGCACCGCGCATCCTTCCGCATCATCTCCGAAACTGACGAAGACGGGCCGGCCTTCCTCTTCCAGAGCGCGTTCCATGTCGTCCACGAACGGCTCCAGACCGGCAAAGCCGTAACAGCGTTTCCGGGCCTGCATGCCGTTGAGTCGGAAGAAGACGACGGGTCCCGTGATCCACCATGGCGTGCCCCGTCCCCCATGATCGTGAAAGGCCATGGCAACGCCGTGGCGGGCCAGCAGGTCGTGCACTTCCGAGGCATGCCAGCCTGCATGGCGGAATTCGAAGACATGCACCATCTCCCGGGGCAGGCGGGGAAGGAAATCGGCAAGAGTATCCACATCGCGCCGGAAGGTCGGTGGCAGCTGCCAGATAACGGGCCCCAAGCGGTCATCCAGAAGGGCAATGCGTCTCAGAAAGGCGGTCAGATCGGCATCGCAGTTTCTGAGGCGCTTGCGCCGGCAGATGCGATGGGGAGCACGTACCGTGAACACGAAATCGTCAGGAACCATGTCGCGCCAGCGCAGGAACATGTCCTCTTCGGGCAGGCGGTAGCAGGTGGCCGTCAGTTCCACAGTCGAAAAATGCCGCGCATAATGGGTCAGCCAGTCCCGTTCCGGAAGATCCGGAGGATAGAACAGGCGCCGCCAGCCGTTGCCGGCCCAGCCGGACGTGCCGATGCGCAACACGGGATTTTCAGATGCGATCTCGTGCATGCCTTTTTCCGCAGCATCCATGCATGACTGTCGTCATGCTGACACAAGGCGAATGCCGCGGCCAAGAGCCGTTTTCAGGACTCGGAGACCTCGCGTCGCTCCCGCCATGCGAACGGGCTGGCCTTCTCGTAGAGCCAGAAATACTGGGTGGTCATCTGCTTCACGCGGGTGAGGCGGAAACCGGCAAAGGCCGCCGCGATCAGAACCACCGCATCGGAGATGTAGGAGCGCAAGGACAGCAGGGTTTCGTCGAAGAGGGCAAAATGCAGAAAGCGCACCGCTGCTGCCAGCAGAAGCATGTAGATGATCAGCTGCCACGTCGGCCGCCATTTCAGTGCCAGAGCGCGGCCGGCGAGAAACGCCGCACCGCCGCCGATGATGACGGTCAGTCCAATGAACACGGACGGGGAGCTTTCGGTGAACAGCGAGAACATCACACGCCTCCCTCCAGATATGCGGCCCGGACTTCCTCCTTCGCCAGCAGCTCTTCACCGCTGCCGGACATGGTCACGCGGCCGTTGACCAGCACGTAGCCGCGATGCGCCAGCTTCAGGGCATGGAACGCGTTCTGCTCGACGAGGAAGACGGTCAGCCCTTCCTTTTCATTGAGCTCGCGGATGACGTCGAAGATCTGCTTCACCAGCAGCGGGGCAAGACCGAGAGACGGTTCGTCCAGCAGCAGAAACCGCGGGCGGGCCATCAACGCGCGGGCAATGGCCAGCATCTGCTGCTCGCCGCCGGACAATGTGCCGCCACGCTGATTCTGACGTTTTTCGAGAACCGGAAACAGCTCGAACACGCGCCTCAGATCGGCCTCGAAATATTCGGGATCGGCCAGCGCCGCGCCCATCTGGAGATTCTCCATGACGGTCATGCGCGGAAAGATGCGCCGTCCTTCCGGGGACTGGGCCAGCCCCATACGGGCGATCTCGTGAGCCGGCATGCCGGTGATGTCCGTCCCGTCGAAGATGATGCGTCCGCTGCGGGCGCGGGGGCGGCCGAAGATGGTCATCATGAGGGTGGACTTGCCGGCACCGTTGGCACCGATCATGGTGACGATCTCGCCGCGGTTGACGGTCATGTCCACGTCGCGCAGCGCCTGGATCTTGCCGTAGAAGGCGGAGACGCCGCAGATTTCCAGCAGGGGGCGTTCGGCTTGCGCGCTCATGGGGCCAGCTCCTCCACCTCTTCGTCCTCCACGCCCAGATAGGCGGCGATCACCTTCGGATCGTTGCGGATGAACTCCGGATCACCGTCGGAGATCTTCTTGCCGTAGTCGAGCACCACGATGTGGTCGGAGATATTCATGACCACGCTCATGTCGTGCTCGATGAGCAGGATCGACAGCCCTTCCTCCTCGCGGATGGACAGCAGCAGCCGGTTCAGCTCGTCGGATTCCTTCGGGTTCAGACCGGCCGCCGGCTCGTCGAGACACAGCAGCACAGGATCGGCGCACATGGCCCGGGCGATCTCCAGCTTGCGCTGCTCGCCGTAGGGCAGATCGGCGGCCGGATCGTCGGCGCGATGGATCAGGTCCGTCTTTTCCAGCCAGTAGCGCGCCTTCTCCACGGCCTCCTCTTCATGCGCCCGGTAGCCGCGCGGCCACAGGACGGCCATGAAGCTGAAACCCGACTCGCGCATCAGATGGTTGTGTTGGGCCACCAGCAGGTTTTCCAGAACGGTCATGCCGGAAAACAGGCGGATGTTCTGGAAGGTGCGGGAGACCTTCGCATGCCGGGCGATGCGGAAATCGTCCATGCGTTCCAGCAGGAAGGTGTCACCGTTCTCATGAGTCAGCGTCAGCATGCCCGTGGTGGGCTTGTAGAAGCCGGTGATGCAATTGAAGACCGTTGTCTTGCCGGCGCCATTGGGGCCGATGATGGCGGTGATCTCGCCGCGGCGGGCCTCGAAGGACAAGTCGTCGATGGCCACCAGTCCACCGAAGCGCATGGTCATGTGCTCGACCTTGAGGATTGCGTCGCTCATCCCTCGCCCTCCTTCACGAGATCGCCGGAGATCGCCTTGCGCTCCTTGCCCAGGAAGATGGTAGGCATGCGGGTGCCGACGAAGCCGCGCGGCTTCCAGACCATGATCACCACCATGAGCAGACCGAAGATCAGCATGCGGTATTCGTTGGGATCGAAGTTCTCGATGCCGAAGGTGGATTCGACGAAGCCCTTCACCCAGTCCATGTTGCGCAGCAGCTCGAAGCCGCCGATCATGGCGATGGCCGCCACCGCCACGCCGAACTGGCTGCCCATGCCGCCGAGCACCACGATTGCCAGGATGATGGCGGATTCGATGAAGGTGAAGGATTCCGGCGAGATGAAACCCTGCCGCGTGGCGAAAAACGAACCGCCCAAGCCACCGAAGAAGGCACCGATGGCGAAGGCCGTGAGCTTGGTGTTGGTGGTGTTGATGCCCAGTGCACGGCAGGCGATCTCGTCCTCGCGCATGGCCTCCCAGGCACGGCCCACCGGCAGGCGGCGCAGGCGCATGGTCACGTAGTTCGTGATCATCGCCAGCACGAGGATGATATAATAGAGGAAGATGATGCGGTGCATCGAAGAGTATTCGATGCCGAAGAAATTGTGGAAGGTGTTCTCCCCGAACCGCTTGAATTCCAGCCCGAAGAAACTGGGGCGCGGGATGCCGGAGATGCCGTCCGGACCCTTGGTGACCTCCACCCAGTTCAGCAGGATGACGCGGATGATCTCGCCGAAGGCCAAGGTGACGATCGCCAGATAGTCGCCCCGCAGTCGCAGCACGGGAAAGCCGAGGATCATTCCCCACATGGCCGCCAGAATCCCGGCCAGCGGCAGCACCGTCCAGAACGACAGACCGAAATGCGTGGCCAGCAGGGCGTAGGAATAGGCACCCACGGCATAGAAAGCCACATAGCCCAGATCCAGCAGGCCGGCCAGGCCGACCACGACGTTCAGGCCCCAGCCCAGTAGCACATAGGTGAGCACGAGGATGCCGATGTCAATGATCTGCCGGTCGGCGATGGGCAGGAAGGGCAGCACGAAAGCGAAGATCACCAGCGCCGGGGCTGCGAACTTCCGCAGCGGCTCGGTCAGCGTCGCGAAACGGCCGGAAGCCGCCCCCACTGCGGCCGGCGCGCCGCCATCCTCCTTCCACCAGAACAGTTTGAGCAGCAGCCGTCCGACAAAGACGATGACCATGGCACCGATGACCAGGTGCCAGCGATACTGGAGCCCCAGTCCGCCCGGTGCATCCACGGTACGGACGCCGAGCATCAGCGAGGTCAGCACGAAGGCCAGCAGGGCGGCCATGGCGGATTCCTTCACGGCTTCCGCCAGCTTGCCACCGCCTGCGGGCGCGGATTCCCGGGTTGCGTCTGTCATGGCGTCACACCTTTTCCACTTCCGGCTTGCCCAGCAGGCCGGAGGGCAGGAAGATCAGCACGATGGCGAGCATGGAGAAAGCCGCCACGTCCTTGTATTCGATGGTGAAGTAGGCGGACCAGAAGGTCTCGATCAGGCCGATGATGAGACCACCCAGCATGGCGCCCGGCAGCGAGCCGATGCCGCCCAGCACCGCGGCGGTGAAGGCCTTGATGCCGGCAATGAAGCCTATGTAGAAATCGATCACGCCGTAATAGAGCAGAAACATCAGGCCCGCCACGGCGGCCAGCGCCGCACCGATGACAAAGGTCAGCGAGATTGTGCGGTCCACGTTTACGCCGAGCAGCGAGGCCATCACGCGGTCCTGCTCGCAGGCTCTCTGGGCGCGCCCCAGCGGCGTCTTGGCGATGACCCACGAGAAGATCGCCATGAGCGCCACGGTCAGCACCATGATGAGGATCTGGATGTTGGAGATCTGAACGGTAAAGCCGTTCTTCTCCATGATCGTGTAACCACCGGTGATGACGGGCTGCAGCGGTTTCACCCGCGCCCCTTGGGCGATCTGCACGTAGTTCTGCAGAAAGATGGACATGCCGATGGCTGTGATCAGCGGTGCCAGACGGAAGGACTCGCGCAATGGACGGTAGGCCAGCCGCTCCACGGTCCATCCGTAGGCTGATGTCACGATCATGGCGACGATCAGTACGATGAGCAGGGCCAGCGGGATGAAGGTAAGCCCCAGGCTCATGAGGATGAGAAATGCGATCAGCGAAATGAAGGCGCCGATCATGAAGATGTCGCCATGGGCAAAGTTGATCATGCCGATGATGCCATACACCATGGTGTAGCCGATGGCGATCAGGCCATAGATGGAGCCGAGCGTCAGCCCGTTGATGAGCTGTTGAAGGAAATATTCCATTTCCCCTCCCCTTGCATTTCGCTCCACGACGGATGTCGCGGCGAGGCCTTGTTGTCGCGGATCTCCCCGATCACGGATCCGCCCGTGCCTTCGGCGCTTTTTAGCCCTCCACCGGTCAGGTGACAACACCAATTTATTCCGTGTACCGGGTTTTCCGGGTCGTGCCGGTAACCATGTTGCGATCCGGTGACGGTCACATTGTTGCCGGCATGTTATAGCGATCTTCAAGACCTGCCGGATCACGGAGGAGATGAAAAGGTGAATCTCGCCCTGCATGACGATTCAGGCCTGCATGCCGACATGACATGGCTCGTGGGGGCACTGGCGCGCGACCTGATGGCGCGCGGGCGCAATCCCGGTGTCATCGACATGCTGTCCCGTCTCTCGGCCTGCGACTTCTCCAGAGCCAGTCTGCGTGCCGCATCACCCCGAACCGTCGCGGTCTGCACACATCTGCCGGAGGCTGTCACGGCTGCCCTGCCGGTGGCACAGGAGACCGCCTCGGCTCTCGCCGCTGCCAGTGAGCATCTGGGCTGGCGGGAGGATGGTCCGGAAGCCGCCCTTGCGGATGTGCTGGGCGGAAATGCCCCCCTGAAATCGGAGCACATGCGTGTTTCGCTGCTGCTGACGATGCCCGGTGCCGCGATCCGGATGCCCTCCACCAAATCCGACAGGCTGTTCTTTCTGCTCTCCGGCCCCTCCCGCTGGCGCACGGAGGGCGGGGCACTGCTGGCGATGGAGCCTGGCCAGACCCTGTATGTGACCGCTGGTCACGGGGTTTCCGCTTCTGCAGAAGCCGCACCGCTCCTGGCTGTTGAAATCCGCGGCTGAAGACGGTTTCGCCCGAACCGGAATGTCAGCCGGTGAGACGCTCCAGCACCTTGTCTCGACCCATGAGGGGCAGAAGGCGCGACATTTCGGGGCCGTGAGATCTGCCGGTCAAAGCCAGGCGCAGAGGCATGAAGAGGGCCTTGCCCTTGCGGCCCGTTTCCGCCTTCACGGCCTGCGTCCACGCTTTCCACGTATCCGCGCCCCATGGTTCCGGAGGAAGGAGTTCCGCAGCCTGCCTCAGGAAGTCGCGATCTTCCTCGGCAATGACAGGCGCGATGTCGCCATGCACGACGGCAAGCCAGTCGGCGGCTTCCCGCAGGTGGCCAATGTTGCCGCGGATGGCCTCCCACAGCCTCGCATCCATCTCGATGCCCAGCGCTTTTAGACGGGGCAGGGCGATTTCCGCCGACATGTCGTGCAGAAGTCGGGCGTTGAGGGCCTCGAGCTCCGCTTCGTCGAATCTCGCAGGAGAGCGGGAAAGATTCGACAGTTCAAAGGATTCTGCGAGTTTCTTCATGTCGGAGCAGACGTGCACCGGCTCCGATGAGGCGATGGTGGCGCAGTAGCTCACGATGGTTTCCGGTTCCAGCCCCCGCTCGCGCAGGTCCCGCACGCCGAGACTCCCCAGCCGCTTGGACAGGCCGCCGCCGTCGCGGTCCACCAGCAGGGAATGATGGGCGTAGACGGGAATCTCTCCGCCAAGTGCTTGCGTCAGGGCGATTTGCACAGCGG
>JAJRRY010000204.1 GCA_024279095.1 Alphaproteobacteria bacterium | reverse complement strand
TTACAGATAGGAGGCGGGCCATGGCCATACCGATACTGATGCCGGCGCTGTCGCCCACCATGGAACACGGACGGCTGGCGAAATGGCTGGTGAAGGAGGGGGATACAGTCTCTCCCGGCGACGTCATCGCCGAGATCGAGACGGACAAGGCCACCATGGAGGTGGAGGCCACGGACGAGGGCACCGTGGCCCGCATCGTGGTGCCTGAGGGCACGGACAACGTGCCGGTGAAGGCCGTGATCGCCGTTCTGGCGGAAGAGGGCGAGGATCCGGCCTCCGTCGAGGTTCCCGAGGCGGGAGCAGGTGCGGCGGCATCGGCTGGCGGTGAAGCCGGTCCGCCGGCCGGGGCTGCGGAAGCTGCGGCGTCGACAGCAAAGGTGGCGCCGGCGGAGAAGGCCGCAGCATCTGCCGCGCCGAAGCCCACCTCGGCACCGGCAGCAACGGGTGATGGCGGGAAGAGCGGCCGCATCTTCGCCTCCCCGCTGGCGCGCAGGATGGCGAAGGAGGCGGGCATCGACCTGTCCCTCGTGAAGGGTTCCGGACCACGCGGTCGCATTGTGAAGCAGGACGTGGAGAAGGCCATCGCGGAAGGTGTGAAGAAGCCTGCGGCACCGGTAGTCACGGCAGGCGCCGTTCCGGCGGGGCTGAGCGACGATCAGGTGTTCGCGCTCTACGAGGAGGGCTCCTACGATCTGATGCCGCTCGATTCCATGCGCAGGACGATCGCGGAACGTCTCACGCTATCCAAGCAGACCGTTCCGCATTTCTATCTCACCGTGGACTGCATCATCGACCGGTTGCTGGAGGCGCGGGCGCGCATCAATGCGACCGCTCCGAAGGATGCCGACGGCAGACCGGAATGGAAGCTTTCCGTCAACGACTTCATCATCAAGGCATGGGCGATGGCGCTGAAGCGCGTGCCGGCAGCCAACGCGACCTGGTCGAATGCCGGGATCATGCTGCATCATCATGTGGACGTGGCGGTGGCCGTGGCCATCGAGGGCGGCCTGATCACGCCGGTGATCCGGCGGGCGGAGGAGAAGTCGCTGAGCGTCATCTCCCGCGAGATGCGCAATCTGGCGGCACGAGCGCGCGGACGCAAGCTGATGCCGGAGGAATATCAGGGCGGGGCAACCTCCATCTCCAATCTCGGCATGTACGGCGTAAAGGAGTTTGCGGCCGTCATCAATCCGCCCCATGCGACCATTCTTGCGGTGGGGCAGGGCTAACCGCGCCCGGTGGCAGAGGGCGGCGAGGTGAAGGTGCGCACCGTCATGACGGTGACGCTTTCTGTGGATCACCGGGCGGTGGATGGCGCCCTCGGCGCGCAGGCGCTCGCGGCCTTCCGGGAGCTGATCGAGGAACCGGCCCTGATGCTGGCCTGAAGGATGACAATGGCAGCCGGCCCGTGCGGGGCGGAACAGCCTGCGGAGAGTGGGAAGATCGATGACTGACAAGACCTTCGACGTGATCGTTCTCGGTGCCGGGCCCGGCGGATACGTTGCGGCCATTCGGGCGGCGCAGCTGGGCATGAAGACGGCGGTCGTCGAGGAGAAGCATCTGGGCGGCATCTGCCTCAACTGGGGCTGCATTCCTACCAAGGCGCTGCTGCGTTCGGCGGAGGTGCTGGAGCTGATGCAGCATGCCGGGGACTACGGGCTGAAAGCCGATGCGGTGTCCTTCGATTTTCAGGCCATCATCAAGCGTTCGCGGGCCGTCTCGCGGCGGCTGAACCGGGGCGTCGGGCATCTGCTGAAGAAGAACGGCGTAACGGTTCTGGAAGGGCGCGGCAGGCTGCTGGGCGGCGGACGGCTGGTGGTGAGCGGCAAGGCGGAAGGCGAATATGCAGCACAACACATCATCATCGCCACAGGTGCGCGACCGCGCGATCTGCCGGGGCTGGAGCGCGACGGAAAGCTGGTGTGGAGCTATTTCGAGGCCCTGAACCCGGATCGGCTGCCAAAGTCGCTGCTGGTGGTGGGATCCGGTGCCATAGGCATGGAGTTTGCCTCTTTCTACAATGCGCTGGGCGTGGATGTCACGGTCGTGGAGATCATGGACCGTATCCTGCCGGCAGAAGATGCGGAAATTGCGCAGATAGCCCGCAAGCAGCTGGAGAAATCCGGCATCCGTATCCTGACGGGCGCGAAGGTGGTGAAACTGGACAAGGGCCGGGAGACGGTCACCGCCACTATCGAGACGGGCGAAGGCAAGAGCGAGACCCTCACCGTGGAGCGGGTGCTCTCTGCCGTCGGCGTGGTGGCCAACATCGAGGACATCGGGCTGGAGGAGGCCGGTGTGAAGACGGA
>JAJRRY010000203.1 GCA_024279095.1 Alphaproteobacteria bacterium | reverse complement strand
GGAATGCGATTGGCATCTGCCGCCTGCATGATCAGGGAATCCGCCAGGCGCATTTCCGCATGCAACAGCCCGACGGCGTTGTTGTCCGCATCATCGGAACGCAGTGAGTTGGAACACACGAGTTCACCGAGGTGCTCTGTCCGATGGGCGTTCGTGGCCTGCAGCGGACGCATCTCGTGCAGGATGACGGGCACACCGAGCTGTGCCGCCTGCCACGCGGCTTCCGATCCGGCCAGTCCGCCGCCGATGATGTGCAAGGGATCAGTCATGACATGCAGAGATAGGCGCTGCGTGAGGCACCGGCAAGCCCGTTCAGTTTCCATTCAGCAGGGATATGGCAGAAAGTGCGTACCATGGGCATGATGGCCTTCCGGCGCATGGCCGGGATTTGACGGAAAGAGGGGAAACGGAGCCTGAATGCAGGAAAATTCGGGAGAGAATCCATGACCGTTACGAAGGGAAAGCACCTTGTCGTCGTTTCCGTTGCCTCCGCCGTCCTGTCACTTGTCGCTGCGGATGCCATGGCCGGATCGGCCGGACATTTGCTCGTCCAGCGGCCCGTGCATGCGGATACGCACGGCGCCGGCGGACTGGAGATGCTGTATCGCGGCCCCTTGAAGGTGCTGAAGAGATACAGAATGGCTTCGACCGTGGAGTGCCGGAGCAATTCGGATTGTGCATCCGGTGAGGTCTGTTGCGTGGTCAGTGGTCTGGAAACCTACTGCGCCGCGAAGGATGAATGTTATGGAAAACCCATGAAGGACGATTGATCCCGGTCTGCAGCAGGTAGATCCGGGGTGGAAGCCGCCCCGGTCACCTGCTGGCAGCGAGGGCTCTTCCAGACAGGGAATCCGGGAGAAGCGGGATGAAGAGAACCTTTCTGATGGCATCCGTGCTGCTGCTGGCGTTCACGTCCGTGGCCACGGCCCAGAGCTACGATTGCCGCAAGGCGGTTACACCGGACGAGGTGGCCGTGTGCAGCAATACGCTTCTTGGCGAGCTGGACGATGTGCAGGCAGATCTGTACAGGCGCTTGCGGCATTACACGATGAATTTCGACAATGCCATGGGTCTCCAGGCGCAATTGCGTAATGAAGCCCGCGCCTTCCTGCGCCGTCGCGCCGCCTGTGGTGCAGATCCCGTCTGCCTGGAAAAAGTCTACCGGACACGGATCAGGCAACTTCTGAAACGCTGGCTGCGAGCCATGGGAGACGTGGAAGCAGAGCGATCAGGAGACGCCGCAGAAAGTGAAAGGCATTTTTCCTGCCGCTCACCGGATATGTCCGTGCGAGCAAGACACAAAATGCAATGTCCGGATGCTCCGGATGATCCGGAAGTGATTCAGACCTGGATTCTGGGTGATGGCCGGGCGATTTGTGCGCTGCCCTGTTTCATGGGTGCCTACAACATCGTCACGCATGCATATCTGGTGGATACGGACAACGGCACACTGATCAGACAGTTGAGCTTCCCGATGCAGGAAAACGGAAAGCTGATACGGATGGAGGAGATTGTTTCCCCCAGTTTCGATGCCATGACAAGAATAGTCATGTCATTCAATCGGGGCCGGGGGCTTGGTGATTGTGGTGTGCAATACAGATGGCAATGGGACGGTTTGCGTTTTCAGCTGGTGGAGCAGCGCAAAAAAGATCAATGTGACGGCAAACCCGGCCCATGGCACCAAGTCTATCCGAAATAGTCTGGGCATCGCTGCCGTAGGCCGGAAAACCGGAGAAAACCGCCGGGTGCGCAATTCCGTCCCGGCGGCATGTCATGTTCGATATTCCGGCAAGTGCAAACAGCGATTAGCCGCTTAAGGCGACGAAGGATCGTTTCCACCATTGTCACCAGCATCGCCGGCCCCAGTGCCGTCAGCCTCCCCCCGCATGTCATCGAGATAATCCTCGGGCGTGCGCTGTCTCGGCTTGAAATTGTGACGCATCTTCCCGGGTGCGGCATTGCCGCCGGAAAGGTTGAGCTCAAGTTGGGTCAGATAGGTCTCGACAACATGAATGGGCGGATTGATGGCCTTGATGTGTTCCTGTGCCTTCTTGAACGCTTCGATCAGCTGCGCTTCGGGATAGAGCTGCGGAAGAGGCGTGTCGGATTGCATGTCCCGCAGGCTGGAACTTGCTGCTGCCGTTATGGTCACGCCGCTTTCAAGCGTGATCCGGTTGCCCGATGCTGCCGCATCAGCGAAGCGCATGCGAGCCGTAGCGAGATTCAGCTCGGCCTTCTGGCTGCGCCCCGGTTTTCTCACCTCCTTCCAGCGAGGACCTCCCAGATAGACAGCGGCATACATGATCTTGGCCTTGATGGCAGGCGTGCCCGAGACGCGCAAGGCGTCGTAGAACATGCGATGCACGTCCTGCCAGCGCGCAGTGTGGTAGTATGGAGTATCCTTGTTGCTCTCCGCGCAATAGGAATCATGCACCGTGGCGGCATTGAGGAACTCCTTGCTGCGCGGATTGCCGATGAAGGCGACGAACATCATCGGAATGGAAGCACCATCCGTCAGAATGCCGGCCGGTGCAATCCAGACCTTGCCCTCGGCATTGACGAATTCCAGTGTATTGCGGGTCTTGAAGAAGGGATAAGGACTGTCGGGCAGACGCAGCGGCTTGGAGCTCAGTTTGACCGGACTGTTGATGAATTTGCATTGTTTTGCCGATTTGCCCTCGCATGACGCGGTGGGCACTGCCGGCGGGGTGTTGGATTCCAGAGTCGGCATCTCTCCGGAGGTGCAACCGGCAACCAGCAGGGCAAAGAGCACATGACGATAGCGCATGAGAAGGGGCTCCCCGAATGGTCGAATAACGGCTTGCCGGGTCGCCACTCAGGAATAAATCTTGTATGCATGGTGCAAGATAACTCACACCACTCCTGTGCAGCCCCGGACCGCTGCCCCCGTCTCTGTTGAACAGCTTAAGGTAGAGCGCAAGAGATGGTCAAGACAATCATGCCCGTTGTCCAGCAAAGATGTATCGAACAAGACGTCGGATAAGACCACCTCTCCGACCAATGATCAGATCACCATGATGACAGGGCGCAAAAGAGCCTGCGGTTAAGGGATGAAATTTGTTGCGGCGCAAGGTTTGCAACTTCTTCCCGAATATTTTGCATCAACAGCTTGTCCGAAACGCATGGAACGTTCCGCTCGGGGTTGGAACTCCCGCGCGGAATGAGACGGAGCTCACTCCGCCGCGGATCTGTCCTTCGACTCAGGTTCCAGAAGGCGCTTCAGATATCGGCCCGTCCAGCTCTGTTCGCAGGCGGCCACCTCTTCCGGGGTGCCGGCGATGACGATATTGCCGCCGCCGTCGCCGCCCTCGGGGCCGAGGTCGATGATCCAGTCGGCAGTCTTGATGACATCGAGATTGTGCTCGATGACGATGACCGTGTTGCCCTGTTCCACCAGCTCGTGCAGCACGTCCAGCAGTTTGGCCACGTCGTGGAAATGCAGGCCCGTAGTGGGCTCATCGAGGATGTAGAGCGTGCGGCCCGTGGCGCGCTTGCTCAGTTCCTTGGCCAGCTTGACGCGCTGCGCCTCGCCGCCAGACAGGGTGGTGGCCGGCTGGCCGACCTTGACGTAGCCCAGACCGACACGCTCCAGCATGCGCAGCTTGTCACGCACGCTCGGCACGGCGGAGAAGAATTCCGCGGCCTCGGAAACCGTCATGTTCAGCACGTCGGCGATGGTCTTTCCCTTCCAGGTGATCTGCAGCGTCTCGCGATTGTAGCGGGAACCACCGCATTCCTCGCATGTCACGTAGACATCGGGCAGGAAGTGCATCTCGATCTTGATGACGCCATCGCCCTTGCAGGCCTCGCAGCGGCCGCCCTTGACGTTGAACGAGAAGCGGCCCGGTCCATAGCCGCGCGCCTTCGCTTCCGGCAGGCCGGCGAACCATTCGCGGATGGGGGTGAAGGCCCCGGTGTAGGTGGCCGGGTTGGAGCGCGGCGTGCGGCCGATGGGACTCTGGTCGATGTCGATGATCTTGTCGAGCTGCTCCAGTCCCTCCAGCCGTTCGTGCAGGGCCGGGTTGGCGCGGGCCTTCATCAGCCGGCGCGCCGCAGCGGCGTAGAGGGTGTCGATGGTCAGGGTGGACTTGCCGGAACCGGAAACGCCCGTGACGCATGTGAAGACGCCGAGGGGAAACTCCACCGTCACGCCCTTCAGATTGTTGCCGCGGGCACCGACGAGACGGAGAAAGCGGCCCTTCTCCGGCTTGCGACGCTTCGGCGGAACGGGAATGGAGAGCGCTCCGGTGAGATACTGCCCGGTGAGCGAGGCGGGATTGGCCATGATCTCCTCGGGCGTGCCCTGCGCCACGATCTCGCCGCCGTGGATGCCGGCACCGGGGCCAATGTCCAGCACGTGGTCGGCGGTGCGGATGGCGTCCTCGTCATGCTCCACGACGATGACGGTGTTGCCCAG
>JAJRRY010000202.1 GCA_024279095.1 Alphaproteobacteria bacterium | reverse complement strand
TCCTCTGGCACATCTTCAAGAACGGCTGGGAGGATCGCAAGTCTATCAGCCAGCGGGTCTGGGGCCTCGATTTCGTGAAGAAGGAGGTCATGAAGTGGCCCCCGGAGGAGGTGGAGCGCGTCACTGGCGTTCCCGGATCGCAGCTGGAACGGGTGGCGCGCACGCTTGCCGCCAACAGGCCCGGCACTCTCGTGTGGTGCATGGGCGGCACGCAGCATCATCAGGGCAACAACAACACGCGCGCCTACTGCATTCTTCAGCTGGCACTGGGCAACATCGGCCGTTCCGGCGGTGGCGCCAACATCTTCCGCGGGCATGACAACGTGCAGGGCGCCACGGACATGGGCGTGCTCTCGCATTCGCTGCCCGGATACTACGGCCTGAAGAAAGGCTGCTGGCAGCACTGGTGCCGCGTCTGGGGCGTGGACTACGAGTGGATGAAGGGACGCTTCGCCTCCGAGAAACTCATGCAGTCGAAGGGTATCCCGGTTTCTCGCTGGATTGACGGCGTGCTGGAGAAGAAGGAAAACATCGACCAGCCGGACAACGTGCGCGCCATGATCTTCTGGGGACATGCGCCGAACTCGCAGACGCGCGGCCCGGAGATGAAAAAGGCCATGGAGAAGCTGGACCTTCTGGTGGTCGTGGATCCCTATCCCACCGTCTCGGCGGTGATGCATGAGCGCAAGGACGGCGTCTACCTGCTGCCTGCGGCGACCCAGTACGAGACGTACGGTTCGGTGACGGCCTCCAACCGCTCCATCCAGTGGCGGGAGAAGGTGATCGATCCGGTCTTCGAAAGCCTGCCGGATCACGTGATCATGTACAGGTTCGCGAAGAAGCTGGGTTTTGCCGATCAGATGTTCAAGAACATCAAGATCAATGGCGACGAACCGCTTGTCGAAGACATCACGCGGGAATTCAATCGCGGCATGTGGACCATCGGTTATACCGGGCAATCGCCGGAGCGCCTGAAGGCTCACATGAAATATCAGCACACCTTCGACAAGACCACGCTTCAGGCGAAGGGCGGGCCGCTGGATGGCGAATATTACGGCCTGCCGTGGCCCTGCTGGGGTACGCCGGAAATGAAGCATCCCGGCACGCCGAATCTCTACGATCCTTCCAAGCCGGTGGCCAAGGGTGGACTGTGTTTCCGGGCCCGCTTCGGCGTGAAGGCGCCGGACGAATGGGGCGGTGGAAACCTGCTGGCCGAAGGCTCCTGGCCCGTAGGATCCGAGATCAAGGACGGCTATCCCGAATTCACCATGGCCATGCTGAAGAAACTTGGCTGGGACAAGGATCTCACCGAGGAGGAACGCAAGACCATCGAGGCGATAGCCGGCGACAAGACCAACTGGAAAACGGATCTTTCCGGCGGAATTCAGCGGGTTGCCATCAAGCACGGCTGCGCACCGTTCGGCAATGCCAAGGCCCGCACCGTGGTGTGGAACTTCCCCGATCCAGTGCCGATCCATCGCGAGCCGCTGTATACGCCGCGCCGTGATCTGCTGCCGAAATACGCCACCTATGACGACAAGCGGGCCTATCGCCTGCCCACGAAATATGCCTCGATCCAGAAGGTGGACCATTCGAAGGACTACCCGTTGGTGCTCACTTCCGGGCGTTTCGTGGAATACGAGGGTGGCGGTGCGGAGAGCCGTTCCAACCCGTGGCTCGCGGAATTGCAGCAGGACATGTACGTGGAGATCAACATCCGCGACGCCAATGACCTGGGTATCCGTGACGGGGAAATGGTCTGGGTCGAGAGCCCGGAAAAGGGCCGTGTGAAGGTGAAGGCCATGATCACCGAACGGGTCGGCCGCGGCGTGGTGTTCATGCCGTTCCATTTCGGCGGCTGGTTCGAGGGCAAGGTGCTGAAGGACAAGTATCCGGAAGGCACCGTGCCGTATGCCCTGGGCGAAGCGGCCAACACGGCCATGACCTACGGATACGACTCCGTCACCCAGATGCAGGAGACGAAAGCCACCCTGTGCAGGGTGACGAGAGCCTAGGGAGGACACGCAAATGGCACGCATGAAATTCCTGTGTGACGCCGAACGCTGCATCGAGTGCAACGGTTGCGTCGTCGCCTGCAAGAACGAGAACGAGGTTCCCTGGGGCGTGAACCGCCGGCGCGTCATCACGATCAATGATGGCAAACCCGGTGAACGGTCCATCTCCATCGCCTGCATGCACTGTTCCGATGCCCCCTGTATGGCGGTGTGCCCGGTCGACTGCTTCTATCAGACGGCGGAAGGCATCGTCCTGCACAACAAGGACATGTGCATCGGCTGCGGATACTGCTTCTACGCCTGTCCATTCGGTGCGCCGCAGTTTCCGCAGAACGGTGCCTTCGGCACGCGCGGCAAGATGGACAAGTGCACCTTCTGCGCTGGCGGTCCGGAGCCGGACGGTTCGGAGGCCGAGTTCACCAAGTACGGCAGAAACCGTATCGCCGAGGGCAAGCTGCCGATCTGTGCGGAGATGTGCGCCACGAAGGCCCTTCTTGCCGGTGATGGCGAAGTCGTCGCCAACATCTACCGCGAACGGATCATCATGCGCGGCTTCGGAGCCGGGGCATGGGGCTGGGCTCGGGCCTATCCGGGCACTCCCGGACGCTGAACGATGATCTGGTAGTGGCGCCTCACGGGTGCGGCGCCCTGCCGGGCTTCGCCATTCCGGTATGCGCAGGAGGTCGGAAGTCCATGAACTGGCCGAACGGGGAGCTGCACGGAAGACTCGGGTTGCTGCTGCTGGCAGGGGTCTTCCTGATCCTGCAGGCGGTATTCGTACCGGCAGAGCAGGCACATGCCCAGCAGCTCGATACGCCTCCCAACACGCTGGACCAGAAAACGGGGCCGGCCGGGATCTGGCGGGATCTGCGGCGCGGAAAGCCGGCCCGTGAAACCCGCCCCTTCACCCCGCCGGTGCAGGCCATCCAGATCGAAGGCGAAGAGTGGCGCAAGGTCCGGAACGAATGGATCCGTCCCATCGGTGGCGGCGTACTGCTTTTCGCGTTCGGCGGGATCATCCTGTTTGCCCTGTTCGTCCGGCGGGTGCCCATCGAGGGTGGGCGATCCGGTCGCCCGGTGTCCCGCTTCACGCGCTATCAGAGAGCCGTGCACTGGTTCACCGCATCGGTATTCATCCTGCTGGCGATCTCCGGGCTGATCCTGCTTTTCGGCAGAACCATCCTCATCCCGATCATCGGCAAGAGCGCCTTCGCTGCGGTGGCCAGCGCCGCCAAGCAGGGGCACAATCTCTTCGGGCCGGTGTTCATCGTTGCCCTGCTGCTCCTGTTGCCCGCCTTTTTCAGGCACAACCGCCCCTTCTGGCAGGATCTCGCATGGCTGGCGCGAGGCGGTTTCCTCTCCCGCCGGGAGCCGCCGTCAGGCAAGTTCAACGGCGGAGAGAAACTGTGGTACTGGCTTCTGACAGTGTTCGGGCTGATCATCGCCGGCAGCGGAATCTTTCTCGATTTTCCGGCCATTGCGCCGGCTCTCGTCTACCTTCAGTTCTCGCACATTCTCCATGCGGTGGCGGCGGTGGTCCTGATCACTTTCGCCATTGGTCACGCCTATCTCGGTTCGGCCGGCGTGGAGGGCGTGCTCGAGGGCATGACGACGGGTTGCGTGGACGAGAACTGGGCACGTCAGCATCATCCGCTGTGGCTCGAGGAGCTGGAAGCGAAAGGCGAAAAGACGGCGCGTGGCTGTCCACGTGCTGTGGATCCTGACGGGGGAGATGTTCCGGCGGCGCGAGAAGCTGCGGAGGAGGCAGCGTCATGAATACCTGGCTGTGGCTTGCCGAAGGACCGCTGTTCTGGCTCTCGCTCTCCGTGTTCGGGCTGGGAGTTGCCTGGAAGCTCACAGGCCTGCTCCTGCTGGGTGGCCCCCGTGCGCAACCGACCCCGCGCGGCTCACCGGCCGGTGGCGCCGTCTACACCATCCTGCGTCATTTCGTACCGCGTCGCGTCTTCCTGCCCGGAGCCGGATTGCACGTGCTTGCCGGATATGCATTCCACCTCGGGCTTTTCATCCTGCTGGGGTTTGCCGCTCCGCATGTGGCGTTCTTCGGAGAGCGCCTGCTCGGCGTCAGCTGGCCGACGCTGCCACAATGGGGTTTCATCGTGGCGGCGGAATTCGCCTTTGCCGGTCTCATCATCCTGTGGGCGATGCGCATCAGTGAGCCGATCCAGAAACTGGTCTCGCGCCCGGCCGATCATGCCGCCACGTGGCTGACCTTTCTCGTGATGCTCAGCGGCTGCCTGGCACTGGAGGAGGCGCATGTCTCCCTGCGTGCGCTGCACATGACACTGGTGGATGCCTGGCTGTTCTGGTTCCCGTTCAGCCCGCTGATGCACACCTTCACCTTCCTGTTCAGCCGCGGGTTCACGGGGGCGACCTATGGCAGACGGGGAGTGGGCCTATGAGCATGCACGAAGCACATGAAAGATTCGTCTCCGAAACGGGTGCGCGCATTGCTTCGTACCTTGATGCCTGCGTGCGCTGCGGCCTGTGTGCCGATGCCTGCCACTACCATCAGGCTTCCGGAGATCCCCGTCATGCGCCGGTGATGAAATTCCAGATCCTCGATCGCATCTACAGGCGGCACAGGGATCCCTTCGCCCCGCTGTGGCGTCTGCTGGGACGGGGACGGGATCCCGATCCGGAAGAACTGAAGGAACTGCGGGAGCTGATCTACGATACCTGCTCCATGTGCGGTCGCTGCACGCTGGCCTGTCCGATGGGCATCGACACCGCGCAGATGGTCTGGATCGTCCGCGAGGGCATGGCAGCGGCAGGACTGGCGCCTCCTGTCCTTGAGCAGATGGCGCGCCGGGCGAAGAAGGCGGGCAGCCCCATGGGCATCGATCCGCAGAAGCTGCGCGAGATCCTGGACGAGGTGAGCCGCGAATACGACGTGGAGCTGCCTCTGGACAAGGACCGGGCGGACATACTGCTCCTGGATTCCTCCCTGGATTTCAACGTCTATCGGCCGACGCTCGCGGCCATGGCGAAGATCCTCAACCGGCTGGGGCTGAACTGGACGTTTTCCACGCGCGGCTACGAGGCGAGCAATCTGGGCCTGTTCACCGGTGACGTGGACGTGGCCCGCGCCATGGTGGCGCGTATCGTCGAAGCGGCGGAGGAGGTGGGTGCGAGCATCGTTCTGGCGCCGGAGTGCGGCCACGGCTATGGCTCCATCCGCTGGGAGGCGGCGGAGCTTCTGGGCTTCGAGCCGCCGTTCGAGATCCTGCACATCAGCGAGTTTCTGGCCCGCCTGCACAGGGAGGGGCGTCTGAAACTGCGTCGCAAGGAGCGCAGCCTGACCTATCACGATCCGTGCAAGGTGGGACGCAGGGGCGGTGTCGTCGAGGAGCCGCGCGAACTGATGCGGGATCTGGTCAGCGACTTCCGCGAGATGCATCCTTCCGGCATTCTGAACTGGTGCTGCAGCGGCGGCGGGGGCGTCGTGCTTCTGGAAAGCGCAAGAGAGGTGCAGCTCGAGGCTTTCCGGATCAAGATGCGGCAGGTGGAAGACACCGGGGCCGAAGGTGTCATCATGGCCTGCGCCTTCTGCCACTACACGTTCGACAGCAGTGCGAAACATTTCGGCTGGGATTGCGGCATCGAGGATCTCGTGCAGATGGTGGCGGAGCAGATGGTCGTCGAGGACGCATGAGCGAGGAACATTCCGGAAGCATGCCCGGCCGGCCGGGAGCCATGGCGTCCACCGGTCCGAACGGCGAAAATGTGGACTGGCCGCCGCTTTTCTCTTTCCATATGGCCCTTCCCGGAACGGATGTCTTCCGGGAGGCCTGCGAGGCGGCTGCATATGGCACTCTGGAAGCCGGAGACATGTTGTGGTGCGATGGAGGGGAGTGTCTGGAGATGGCGCTGATCCTGGAGCCGGATCACCCGGAGGCGGAAGCGGAACTGGCTGCGGAACTCATGCTTCATGCCTTGCGGGATGCCCTGATCGCGCTCTTGCCGCCGCAGGTGGAAATCCTGACGGCCGCGCCGGGCCGCATACGTGTCAATGGAGGAGATATTGCCCGGGTGCGCCACGCCTTGGCCGGAGGTAGTGCATCTGCTGACGCAGGCTGCGTGGTCGCATGCGCCACCGTCAACATGAGGCGGTCCGTCGGTGCGGAAGGAGGAGAGAATCCCGGAACCGCGGTCCTGGAGGAGGAAGGCGGTGCGAGCCTCTCCCCGGCTTCGCTGGTTGCCGAGACCGCAAGACGTTTCCTTCTGCTGCTCGATGCACGGAGATGAGGCTCGGGGTGAAGAAAAAAGGAGTACGTTCCGTTGATGGCGGTGTGGAAACCTTTAACACCAAATGGTGCTGACCATGGGCAACGCCAACCCGGTTGATTCCGACTGCTGGTACGCGATTGCCGACAACAGCAATCACCGTTGACATGCGAATTTTCGCAGCCAGCGTTATCAGCATCTGGCGTTCTGATATGCTCAATCCATACAGAGATTTGACTTTGCCAGCCAGCTCCTTGCTCTGTGCGCACCTTTGGCGTACATTTTGAGCGTTGATTGGAGATATTCCCATGGCCAACACAGAACCCGTCAAACAAGAGCGCATGCACATCCGCCTTGATGCCCTGTCTAAGCAGAAGCTGGAACGGGCGGCCACTTATGCCCACAAGAGTCTGTCGGAGTTCGTGCTCAACCATGCCCTGACCGCGGCCGACGAAGTCATCCACAAACACGAAACCCTCACCCTGAAGCAGACCGATTGGGAGGTGTTCCTGGATGCCTTGGAGAATCCTCCCCAGTCCAGCCCCAGACTCAAACAGGCGTTTGCTGAACACAAAAAACGCGTCCAGCGGTAAGGAACCATCTGTTTGGACCTCATCATCACGCCGCTCGGAAAGCAGCACGACAGGAAATCCTTCGACTGCGGCGAACCCTCTCTGAATCAATACTTACGCCGCTACGCCAACCAGGACACAAAGCGGCGGGTCAACCGGGTATTTGTCGCCTCACCTCCTGATGTACCGCAGCAGGTGATCGGCTACTACAGCCTCAGTGCCGGAAGTCTGGATGCCACTGACTTGCCAGAAACGCTCCAACGGAGACTGCCCAGGTATCCGGTGCCGGTGGTCCGGTTAAGAAGGTTGGCTGTTGTCAAATTCCAGCAAGGCAAGGGACTTGGTTCCATCCTGCTCGCCGACGCCCTGCAACGCGTGGCTCAGGCCAGTCAGGTGATGGTGGTCTATGCCGTGGTCGTCGATGCGTTGAATGACCGGGCGGCCGAATTTTCTCAACAGTTCGGATTCATCCCCTTGCCCAGCCAACCGCTAAAATTATTCCTGCCAATGGATTCCGTAAGTTCCCTGATTGATTGAGTTGCTTCCAGTCGGGTTCAGCCCCCGATCTGGCCATTCTCAACTTGTTGATGGGCCAGCATGGCCTTGGTACTGTCAGCCTGCCGGCGACGGTTACAAGTCAGCAGTATCTGCCACAGCCGGCATTCGTAACTACGCAGGAAACAGACCAGGCATTTTCCGGACGGCAAGCGACTCTTTGCCAAGAATCAACAGATTGGATGACCAACCGATAAGGCTCTCGTCGGTTTCTGAGAGTTACAGCAAAGGGTTTCGCGGAATTGCGTAAATGGCGGAGAGGGAGGGATTCGAACCCTCGAGACGGTTACCCGCCTACACGCGTTCCAGGCGTGCGCCTTCGACCACTCGGCCACCTCTCCATGTCGTTGCACGTGGCAGATCCGCCACGGCGTTGCCGGCATTTTCTCCGGCATGCTGACTGCCAATAGCCGAAAGCCGCCGCAGGTTCAAGCACCCATCCGGGGAAAATCACATCCAGCCCGCCAGAGCCAGCGCATCACGGATGTTGCCCATCAGCATGACCACTGCGGTTACCAGAATCAAGGCGATGATCAGAAGGGCGTGAGGAGTGGTTTCCTGCTCCTTCCGATCGGTTTCTCCGGTATCCATGACCGTACTCTCCACGCAATCTACCGACACACGGGCCGCCCTTCAGGGAAGGACGTCCAAAAGGTGCGCCACAAGCGGCTCGTCCGCTGGCGGCATCGGATATTCCCGCAGCTGGTGCTTGCGCACCCAGCGAATCTCCTGCCCCTCCTGCGGATGGATGAACCCTTCCCACTTCCGGCAGATGTACAGGGGCATGAGCAGGTGAAAGGCCTCATAGGCATGACTGGCAAACGTCAAGGGCGCCAGACACGGCGGCGATACCCGTATCCCCAGCTCCTCGCGCAACTCCCGCACGAGCGCCTCCTCGGGTGTTTCCCCCTCGGCGATCTTGCCACCGGGAAACTCCCAAAGGCCGGCCATGGCCTTGCCCTCTGGACGTCTGGCAAGCAGCACACGCCCGTCCGCGTCCACCAAGGCGCAGGCCACGACGAGAAGGATGTCCGTCCGCTTTGTCATGCCCGGAAGATTGTCCGGAATGCCTTAATGCGGGATTCACCGCCTCCGGCCACTTGCGGACATGGTTGACGGAACCTTTCCACACCATCTGCATGCAACCGGAAAAAGGCGGAATTCCGGAAAGGGTGCGACAATGCACAGGTCATCCCGCCACATTTGTGCGGCGTATCGAGATGTCAGGCGGGATCAGGAACGGTAGTCGGCGTTGATCTCGATATACTTGTGCGTAAGGTCGCAGGTCCAGACTGTGGCCGCACCGGACCCGCCGCCGACGGAAACGGCGATGTCCACCTCGCTGCCCTTCATGTGCTCGGCTACGGGCGTCTCGTCATAACCCGGCACCACGGCACCGTCCCGCGCCACGAGAATGCCGCCCATGCGGATGACGATATCATTCTGATCGACATCGGCCCCGGATTTGCCCACCGCCATGACGATGCGGCCCCAGTTGGGGTCCTCTCCGGCGATGGCCGTCTTGACCAGCGGAGAGTTGGCAATGCTCATGGCAATCATGTGGGCCTCGCGGTCGTCCCGGGCGCCATCCACCCGCACCGTGACGAACTTGCTGGCGCCCTCGCCGTCACGCACGATCTGTCGCGCCAGATCGCCACAGACCTGTTCCAGGGCTTCCGCAAAGCCGGCCAGCGCCGGATCGTCCGCATCGGCGAAATCGGCGGCGTTGCCTGCCCGGCCGGTGGCGGCAAGTAGCAGCGTGTCGGACGTAGAGGTGTCGGAATCGACGGTGATGCAGTTGAAGGTGCGATCCGTGATTCGTTTCAGAAGCGCCTGAAGCACTGGCGCAGGGATTGCAGCATCGGTGAAGACGAAGGACAACATCGTGGCCATGTTCGGCATGATCATGCCGGATCCCTTGGCGATGCCGCAGACCGTCACCTCCCGGTTTCCGATTCGGGTCGTGGCAGCGGCACCCTTGGGATAGGTGTCCGTGGTCATGATGGCGCGTGCCGCCTCCTGCCACCCGGCGGATCCCGCAGTGGCAAAGAGGGCGTCGAAATGACGGATCAGCAGCCCGGCATCGAACGGTTCTCCGATGACGCCCGTGGAAGCGATCAGGACCTCCTCGGGAGTGCAGGAAGCCCGTTCTGCCGCCGCATTTGCCGTACGCCGCACGGTCTCCATGCCTGCGGCCCCGGTGAAGGCGTTGGCGTTGCCGGCATTGACCACGATGGCCCGCCCGCGGCCGGATTTCAGGTTCTCCCGACACCAGAGGACCGGCGCAGAGGCCGTTCGCGATGTCGTCAGCACGCCGGCAACGGTCGTGCCGGGGTCGAGCAGCGCCAGAAGAAGATCCGTCCGGCCAGAGTATTTCACACCGGATTCGGCAACAGCCAGACGCACACCGGCCACATCCGGCATGTCAGGAAAGGCCTCGGGGGCCAGAGGAGAGATGTGTTCGATGACCGCCATGACGGGCCGGCTCCCGGATCGGAGATCACTTCTTGCCGGTCTTGTTCTTCATCTGCTCGAGGCGCTTGCGGTTCTCCTCGTCCATCTTCTTCAGCTCGGGGTCGAAGATCTCGATCTTCGCCTGCTTGGCCAGCTTTGCCACCTCCTGCTGAACCTTCTGGCGCAGCAGCAGTGAGCGGATGCCCGGCGCGACCTCCTCGAAAGGCCGCGCGCCGACCTTCTTGCGATCCACCAGCTTGATGATGTGCCAGCCGTAATCGGTCTTCACCGGCTGGGACACCTGCCCCTTCTTCAGGGCGAAAACCGCCTTGGAGAATTCCGGAACCATCTCCTCGTAGGTGAAATAGCCCAGATCGCCGCCGAATTCCTTGGACCCGTCCTTGGAATACTTGCGGGCCAGGTCCTCGAACTTGGCGCCGGCCTTCAGCTCTTTCAGAACCTTCTCGGCCTCTTCCTTCGTGGAGACGAGAATGTGCCTGGCGCGCACCCGCTCCACCGGCTTCACCTTGCTGGCTTCCTTTTCGTAGGCCTTGCGGACCTCGTTGTCGGTGACCTGCGGCTTGATGCGGGTCTGGAAATAGGCGTCGCGCAGCGCCTTGTACTGATAGAAGCGCACACGCTTCTTGTATTCCTCGGAATTCGTGAGTCCGTCCTTGATGGCCTTCTGCGCGAGCAGATGGCGCTCCACCAGATACTGCACGATCAGCGGATAGCGCAGTTTGGGCGGCACATCGCGCAGCTGCACGGCGATGTCGTCCATGGCCAGCTGGACTTCCGACCGGGTGATGTTGTGACCGTTGACCCGCACGATGACCGTGTCCTTGCCTGCCTTGGTCTTCGCCTGCTGCGCCGCCGCGGGATGCGCGGCCAGAATGGATGCGGCAAGCAGAGAGGCAAGCAGAGGGATCGGATGTCTTGTTTTCATTTGCCTGATTCCGAAAATCGCTACTGGGCTGACGAACACGCCATACCGGCCACCTTGCGGGCGAACAGCAGACGCAGACGGTGAAACCGGGTGGTGCCGTCGAATTGGGGCAGCAATATGAGGAGTGCCCGAATCCCGGTCGTCATGGTCTGTCCGCAAGCCGGCACGGCGGCCAGGAAGCGTGCTACAGCTATACCAGAGGGGCTTTTACAGGACAAACATCCGCATGAAAATGATTGAATCGGGAAGGCACAGCTATTATTTGCACTCTGTGCCCTTCCGGTCACATGACGGAGCGTTTGCTCCGCCAGAGACTTTCCAGTAGAACGAGGCGCAACCCGCAACGGCAGATCACCTGGTGTCATCGGCCGATCAGACAGCCCCGCACGCAAGACGCGCGTCACGCATGAAAAGGGCGCAACACCCGGCCGCGAGGTGGGGTCAGGAAAGACGAAATTGGGAAACATGCTCGGTATCCGTTCTCTCGCAGGCAAGATCTTCGGAACCTCCAACGAGCGCAAGCTGCGCCCCTACCGGAAACTGGTGGAGAAGATCAACGCCCTGGAACCCGAATTCGAGAAGCTCTCCGACGAGGAGTTGCGCGCCAAGACGGACGAATTCCGCAAGCGCCATCTGGAGGAAGGCGAATCGCTCGATTCCCTGCTGCCGGAGGCGTTCGCCACCGTGCGCGAAGCCGCCAAGCGCACCCTCGGCCAGAGGCACTACGACGTTCAGCTGATCGGCGGCATGGTGCTGCACGAGGGCAAGATCGCCGAGATGAAGACCGGCGAGGGCAAGACGCTGGTCGCCACCCTGGCGGTCTATCTCAACGCCCTGCCGGGCCGCGGCGTCCACGTGGTCACGGTCAACGACTATCTGGCGAAGCGCGACGCGGAGTGGATGGGCCAGATCTACGGGTTTCTCGGTCTGACCACCGGTGTCATCGTCCATGGCCTGGATGACGACGAACGTCGTGCCGCCTATGCCTGCGACGTCACCTACGCCACCAACAACGAGCTGGGCTTCGACTACCTGCGCGACAACATGAAGTATCATCTCGAGGAGATGGTACAGCGCGATCACTACTACGCCATCGTCGACGAGGTGGATTCCATTCTCATCGACGAGGCCCGCACGCCGCTCATCATCTCCGGTCCGCTGGAGGACAAGTCCGATCTCTACATTTCCGTGGACAAGCTCATCCCCAGGCTGCGTCCGGAAGATGTCGAGGTTGACGAGAAGATGCGCACCGCCGTGCTCACCGAGGCCGGCAACGAGCACATGGAGGAGCTGCTGCGCGAGGCGGGGCTGCTGAAGGAAGGTTCGCTCTATGACCCGGAGAACGTGACCTTGGTGCACCACGTCAACCAGGCCCTGCGCGCTCACAAGCTGTTCCAGCGTGACCGTGACTATATCGTCAAGGACGGCGAGGTGGTGATCATCGACGAGTTCACCGGCCGCATGATGCCCGGCCGCCGCTATTCCGAGGGGCAGCACCAGGCTCTGGAAGCCAAGGAAGGCGTGCCCATCCAGCCGGAGAACCAGACGCTGGCCTCCATCACCTTCCAGAACTATTTCCGCCTCTACGAGAAGCTGGCCGGCATGACCGGCACCGCCGCCACCGAGGCGGAGGAGTTCATGGACATCTACAAGCTCGACGTGGTGGAAATCCCTACCAACCTGCCGGTGGCGCGCGTCGACGAGGACGACGAGGTCTACCGGACGGAAGCGGAGAAGAATGCCGCCATCATCGAGCAGATCGAGGACTGCCGGAAACGCGGCCAGCCGGTGCTGGTCGGCACCACTTCCATCGAGAAGTCGGAAAGACTCTCCGAGCTGCTCAAGCAACGGGGCGTTCCACACAATGTTCTGAATGCCCGCTACCACGAGCAGGAAGCCTACATCGTCGCCCAGGCGGGGCGGCCGGGAGCCATCACCATCGCCACCAACATGGCCGGACGCGGCACGGACATCCAGCTCGGCGGCAATGCCGACATGCGGATCAGGGAGGAGCTGGCCGACGTCACCGATCCCGAGGAACGTGCCCGCCGTGAGGCCGAGATCCGCGCCGAGGTCGAGGAGGACCGCAAGAAGGTTCTGGAGGCCGGCGGTCTCTACATCATCGGCACCGAGCGCCACGAGTCGCGGCGCATCGACAACCAGCTGCGCGGCCGTTCCGGCCGTCAGGGCGACCCGGGGCGTTCCAAGTTCTACCTGTCCCTGCAGGACGACCTGATGCGCATTTTCGGCTCCGAGCGCATGGATTCCATGCTGCAGAAGCTGGGCCTTCAGGAAGGCGAGGCGATCACCCATCCGTGGATCAACAAGGCCCTGGAGAAGGCGCAGCAGAAGGTCGAGGCACGCAACTTCGACGCTCGCAAGAACCTGCTGAAGTTCGACGACGTGATGAACGACCAGCGCAAGGTCATCTTCGACCAGCGCAAGTCCATCATGCGCGGCGAGGAGGTTGCGGAGACCGTCGAGGACATGCGCCACGAGGTGATCGACCGGCTGGTCACCACCCACATTCCGCCCGGCGAATATGCCGACAAGTGGGACGTGAAGGGGCTGCACGAGAAGGTGAAGGAAGTGCTGGCCCTCGATCTGCCCATCGAGGAATGGGCGGCGGAAGAAGGCATCGCCGACGAGGAGATCCGCGAGCGCATCCAGAAGGCCGCCGATGAGCACTATGCGGCGAAACGCGAAACCTACGGCGACGAGATCATGGAGCTGGTGGAGAAGGAAATTCTGCTGCGCTCCATCGACCAGCTGTGGCGCGAACATCTGCTGATGCTCGAGCACCTGCGGCAGGCCGTCGCCATGCGCGGTTACGGCCAGCGCGATCCGCTGCAGGAATACAAGACGGAAGCCTTCACTCTCTTCGAGCGCATGATCACCGACCTTCAGGAGCTGGTGACCAGCCAGTTGATGCGGGTGGAGATCCTGCCCGAGGGCTACGAGCAGGGTTTGCCCACCGCCGACGAGCTGCCCGAGATGCAGGCCCACCACTTTGACCCGTTCTCCGGTTCCGATGAGCTGGACGACGAGGTCATCGAGGCCGCTTTCGGCGATGCACCCGTCATGGCCTCCAACGCACGGGTGGCCCCCGAGATGCGCGATCCGGAGGATCCCTCCACATGGGGCAAGGTGGGACGCAACGAGCCCTGCCCCTGCGGCTCCGGCAAGAAGTACAAGCGCTGCCACGGAAAACTGGCCTGAGATCTGTCAATCGCGACGGGAAGAGGCTCAAAGCCCCATGCGCCGGCTCATGCCCGGGCTGTACACTTGTCCCGGGCATCCACGCAGAGGTGCCTCCTTTGTTGCCGGATCATATGGCAATCTCTATATATTGACGCAGCGTCAATAAATAATGACTGTCCCATGCATGAGCATGGCGTGGGTATATATCATGGCAAGCGGCAGAAATGGTACACTGTATGTTGGTGTCACCAGAAACCTGCACAGAAGAATTCATGAACACCGGACAGGAAGAATTGGCGGATTCACCAGCCGTTATGACGTGAAGCTGCTTGTCTGGTATGAAGGACATGAGACTTGGTATGCTGCCATTCAGCGGGAAAAGAACATCAAGCACTACCCGCGTCGATGGAAGATCAATCTCATCGAAGCTCTGAACCCTGCTTGGCGTGATTTGTATGGGCATCTCAACAACTGAGAATCCGGCTTTGATGGACCGCCGGGACTTTGCCCGGCGGTGAGCCGGAGAGAGGGTAAGGCCGTGCCTCACACACTGGCTCATGCCCGGGCTTCGTCCCGGGCATCCAGTCCGAGGTGCCACCTGCTCCGCCGGAGCGCGCCGTACTGGACCGCCGGAATGACGTCCGGAGGTGAGCCGGAGAGAGGGTAAGGCCGTGCCCCGCACACTGGCTCATGCCCGGGCTTGTTGTACAGCCCGGGGACATGGTTTACACCTGTTCGGAGACATGGTTGACAGTTTTGCTGTCCTTGTCCTCCGGTTTCTGTTGCTTGCTGCCGAGGTCGATGGTTGCCACCTTCACGGTTCCGAAGCAGACGTCGAAGCGTCCATCGGTGGTGGTGGGGCGGATGGAAGAGGCGCGCAAGGGTGCGGCCAAGTGTGCCGGGCGCGAAAGACTCTGGCGCGGGGCCGACAATCGGCTATAAAGACGCCAGATCAGTGGACGTACCTGCATATGTGGCGGGCCATTTCATGACCGGACAGAAACCCAATTCCTACATGGCCGGGCCGGACGAGAACGGCCGTTTCGGCATTCATGGCGGGCGTTTCGTCGCCGAGACGCTGATGCCGCTCATCCTGGAGCTGGAAGAGGCCTATCGCGAGGCGAAGGCGGATCCGGCCTTTCGGGCCGAGCTCGACGACTTTCTCAAGCACTACGTAGGTCGGCCGAGTCCGCTCTATTTCGCCGAACGCCTGACGGAACATCTCGGTGGTGCGAAGGTCTACCTCAAGCGTGACGAGCTCAACCATACCGGCGCCCACAAGATCAACAACGTGCTCGGCCAGATCCTGTTGGCCCGCCGCATGGGCAAGACCCGCATCATCGCCGAGACCGGTGCCGGGCAGCATGGCGTGGCCACTGCTACTGCCTGCGCACGCTTCGGGCTGAAGTGCGTGGTCTACATGGGCGAGGTGGACGTGGAGCGCCAGAAGCCCAATGTCTTCCG
>JAJRRY010000201.1 GCA_024279095.1 Alphaproteobacteria bacterium | reverse complement strand
GACACCGGGCGAGGGGCGGAAGAGGTAGGAGGACAAACGGCCTATGTTCCTGCCCCTGCACGATTCGGCACCGCTGCGGGTGATCCGCTTCCAGCTCGTCACCGGGCTGATCATTCTGGCCAACGTGCTGATCTTTCTTGTGGTTCGCTATGGTACCTCGCCGGTGGAGGCAGCACGGATCCCTCTGTCCTTCGGCGCCATACCTGCCGTGCTGACGGACCGGGCGCAGCTGGGAGCGACCTTGCAGGTGATTCCGGAACAACTGACGGTGATCACCTACATGTTTCTGCATGGGGGCTGGCTGCATCTCATCGGCAACATGGCCTTCATGTGGGTTTTTGCCGACAATGTGGCAGACGGCTTCGGCCATGTCGGCTTCGTCCTGTTCTATCTGGCCTGCGGGGTGGCGGCGGCCCTGACGCATGTCGCCATGAGTGCAACATCTCAAGTGCCGCTGATCGGGGCTTCCGGGGCGGTGGCCGGCGTGCTGGCGGCCTACATGCTGCTGTTCCCGCAATCGCGCATCCTGGTGCTGCTGTTCATGCGTATCCCTCTCAGGCTTTCCGCGTTGTGGGTACTTGCCGGCTGGTTCGTCTTTCAGGTGATTTCGGCGCTGGCCGCCACGCCGGGGAAGAGCGGGGTGGCGTGGTGGGCGCATGTCGGCGGCTTTGCAGCCGGCCTCGTTCTCACGCTGTTGTTGCGGCCGCTGCTGCTGCGCAGACTTGCCGCCGGTACGCGGCATCTTGCGTAAGGGGCATGTTGACGCAAGGGGCAGGAATGGAACGAAAGGGCAAGCCTGTGGTCATTGACTTTTACCTCTTGTTCTCGCAATCTCGCGGCAATCCCGAAGAAATCTGATAGAAAATCCGGAAAGGCGCGCCATGAAAGTACTTGTGCCCGTGAAGCGGGTCGTCGATTACAACGTGCGCATCCGTGTGAAAGCGGACGGCAGCGGTGTCGATCTGGTCAACGTCAAGATGTCCATGAATCCCTTCGACGAGATCGCCGTGGAGGAGGCGGTGCGTCTGAAGGAAGCCGGCACGGCCGGAGAAATCGTTGCGGTGAGCATCGGCCCGAAGGAGACGGAACAGACACTGCGTACCGCCCTGGCCATGGGTGCCGATCGGGCGATCCTGGTGCAGAGCGATGTGCGGGCCGAGCCACTGACCGTGGCGAAGCTGCTGCGCAGCATCGTGGAACGCGAGGAGCCCGGTCTGGTGATCATGGGCAAGCAGGCCATCGACGACGACTGCGGCCAGACCGGCCAGATGCTGGCCGCCCTGCTGGGCTGGGCGCAGGGCACCTTCGCCTCGCGGCTGGAAATCGACGGCGACCATGCGCTGGTCACCCGCGAGGTGGACGGCGGCCTGCGCACCGTGCGGCTGCGGCTGCCGGCGGTGGTGACTACGGACCTGCGACTCAACGAGCCGCGCTATGCCTCGCTGCCGAACATCATGAAGGCGAAACGCAAGCCCCTGGACACCCTGACGCCGGAAGAGCTGGGCGTGGACATGACGCCGCATCTGGAGATCCTGAAGGTGGAGGAGCCGCCGGCACGCAAGGCGGGTGTCATCGTCGAGTCGGTGGAGGAGCTGGTACGCAGACTGAAGGACGAGGCGGGGGTGCTGTGATGACCGTGCTGCTGGTTGCCGAACACGAGAACGGGGTGCTGAAGGACGTCACCGCGAGGGCGCTGTCCGCTGCTCTGGAGATTTCCCCGGAAGTAGATGTCCTGGTGGCCGGTGCCGACTGTGCCGGGGCGGCCGCGGAGGCGGCATCCCTTTCCGGCGTGCGCCGGGTGCTGCTGGCCGAGGGGGAGGTACTGGCCCGGCAGCTGGCCGAGCCCATGGCGGCGCTTGTGGTGCCTCTGATGAAGGACTACGAGGCGCTGATCGTGCCCTCCACCACCACCGGGCGCGATTTCACCCCCCGCGTGGCGGCGCTTCTGGACGTGATGCAGCTCTCCGACATCATCGAGGTGGTGGATGCGGAGACCTTCCGCCGGCCCATCTATGCGGGCAACGCCATCGAGACGGTGCGTTCGCGGGATCCGAAGAAGGTGATCACGGTGCGCACCACGGCCTTTCCGGCAACGGAACGGACGGAGACGGCAGCGCCTGTGGAACGTATAGATCCGCCGGATGATCCGGGGCTTTCGGAGTTCGTATCGGAAGAGCTGACGGTATCTGACCGGCCGGAACTGGCCTCGGCGCGGGTCGTCATTTCCGGCGGGCGCGGCATGGGCTCGAAGGAGGGATTCGCCATGCTGGAGCGGCTGGCGGAGAAGCTGGGTGCTGCGGTGGGCGCCTCGCGCGCCGCAGTGGATGCCGGATATGCACCCAACGACTGGCAGGTAGGCCAGACCGGCAAGGTCGTGGCGCCGGAGCTCTACATCGCCGTGGGCATTTCCGGGGCCATCCAGCATCTGGCCGGCATGAAGGATTCGCGGGTCATTGTGGCCATCAACAAGGACGAGGAGGCGCCCATCTTCCAGGTTGCCGACTACGGGCTGGTGGCCGACCTGTTCAAGGCGCTGCCGGAACTGGAACGGCTTCTGGACGAGGCATGAGCGCATCCGCCTTTCGCGGAAGGTCGCCCTTGTCGCGCGCGGCGGGGAGCATTACCCTTGCGCCATGCGGCACGAGGGATCACATCAGGACGGAAAGACCATGGACATTCGCAAGGTAGGCATCATCGGAGCGGGTCAGATGGGCAGCGGGATCGCCCACGTCTGCGCGCTGGCCGGCTATGACGTACTGCTCTACGACATCTCGCCGGAGAGCCTGGAGAAGGCACTGGCCACCATCAACGGCAACATGGCCCGTCAGGTGAACAAGGGAATCATTACCGAGGACGAGCGCAAGGCGGCACTGGAACGAATCGCGCCGATCGGTGACATGGCGGAATTCGGCGCGTGCGATCTGGTGATCGAGGCGGCGACCGAGGACGAGGACGTCAAGCGCGCCATCTTCGCCGAGCTGTGTCCGCACCTGAAGCCGGAGGCGCTGATCGGCACCAATACCTCTTCGCTGTCCATCACCCGTCTGGCGGCGGCCACCGATCGCCCGGAGAAGTTCATGGGCGTGCACTTCATGAACCCGGTGCCGCTGATGGAGCTGGTGGAACTGATCCGGGGCATCGCCACAGACGACGACACCTTCCAGACCATCCGCCGGTTCGTGGAGTCGCTGGGCAAGGTGCCTTCCGTGGCGGAGGATTTCCCCGCCTTCATCGTCAACCGCATCCTGATGCCGATGATCAACGAGGCCATCTACACCCTCTACGAGGGCGTGGGTAACGTGGAGGCCATCGATACCGCCATGAAGCTGGGCGCCCATCATCCCATGGGGCCGCTGGAGCTGGCCGACTTCATCGGCCTGGACACCTGCCTGTCGGTCATGCAGGTGCTCTACGAGGGACTGGCCGATTCGAAATACCGCCCCTGCCCGCTGCTGGTGAAGTACGTGGAGGCCGGCTGGCTGGGCCGCAAGACGGGACGCGGCTTCTATGACTACCGCGGCGAAGAGCCGGTGCCGACCCGCTGAGAGCGCAGGCGGCAGGAGACTTCCTGCGTCCGGACGGGGCAAGCTTGCACGCCGCTACCGCGATACTCAGAGCATGTCCGGAAGCACCCGGTCGGGTGGATTGTGGCCGTCGATGAAGGTGCGGATGTTGATGATCACCTTCTCGCCCATCTCGATGCGGCCCTCGATGGTGGCCGAGCCCATGTGGGGCAGCAGGACGGCGTTCGGGCATTCCAGCAGTTTCGGATTGACCGCCGGCTCGTGTTCGAACACGTCCAGCCCGACGCCGCCGATCTCGCCGGCCAGCAGCATCTTGACCATGGCGTCCTCGTCGATGATCTCGCCGCGCGCTGTGTTGACGATGATGGCGTGAGGTTGCAGCAGCTTCAGCCGCCGGGCGGAAAGCAGATGGTAGGTGGCCGGCGTGTGGGGACAGTTCACGGAGATGACGTCCATGCGCGCCAGCATCTGGTCGAGGCTCTCCCACCAGGTGGCCTCCAGCTCATCCTCGATGTCGGGATGCAGGCGGTTGCGGTTGTGATAGTGCACCTGCATGCCGAAGGCGCGGGCACGTCGGGCCACCGCCTGTCCGATGCGTCCCATGCCGACGATGCCCAGCCGCTTGCCCCAGATCCGGTGGCCCAGCATCCATGTGGGCGACCAGCCCGGCCAGGTCTCGTTTTCGCGCTTGAGCACCTCCACGCCCTCGATGAGGCGGCGAGAGACGGCGAGGATCAGCGCCATGGTCATGTCGGCCGTGTCCTCGGTGAGTACGCCCGGCGTGTTGGTCACGGTGATGCCGCGCTTCACCGCGGCGGCGACGTCGATGTTGTCGACGCCGGTGCCGTAGTTGGCGATCAGTTTCAGTCGCTCTCCGGCCCCGGCGAGGAGATCGGCATCGATGGTGTCGGTCACCGTGGGCACCAGCACGTCGGCCTCGGCCATGGCTTCGGCCAGCCGTTCGCGACTGAAGGGTTCGTCCGTCTCGTTGAGGCGGGCGTCAAACAGTTCCCGCATGCGTGTCTCGACGATGTCGGGCAGCTTGCGGGTCACGATCACCAGCGGTTTGCGCCTGCTCATGGCGTGCGGTCTCCTGTCTGCGCGTTGTGCGGACAGGCCGTTTATGCCCCCGCCGGAAGGGCTTGTAAACTCAAACCATGTGCGAACGACTTGCGGATGGAGGCTTCAGCTTCCGGTGGCCTGCCAGGCCTGTCTCTTGCGATAGATGGTGGAGGGTGCCACTCCCAGAAGCCGGGCGGCTCGTGGCACCGAACCACCGCAGGACGTGATGGCATCCTCGATGGCCTTCCGCTCTAGCACCCGCAGCCGGGGCGGGCCGGCCTGCAAATGCGGATCGGCCGTTCCGTGTTCCGGTGGCAGGAGCGGTGCCAGCATCTCCGCGGTCAGTTCCCGAGCCTCGTGAAACACCACGATCTGGCGCAACACGTTCTGCAGCTGGCGGACGTTGCCGGGCCAGGAATGGGACAGCATCAGTCGTTCGGCATCGGCGCCTATGCGCATCGGGCACCGCCCTTCCTCGTCTGCGAACCGGGCGAGGAAATGACGGGCCAGCAGGAGAATGTCCTCTTCCCGGTCCCGCAACGGTGGCAGGCTGATCGGCAGCACGTGGAGCCGCCAGAAAAGGTCGGCGCGGAAACGTCCTTCACGGACTTCGCGTTGCGGGTCGCGGTTGGTGGCGCAGATGATGCGCACATCCACACGGCGCTCGGAAGTGCCACCGACGGGACGGATCATGCCCGTCTCCAGGAAGCGCAGCAGCTTGCCCTGCAGGGCCGGGTCCATTTCGCAGATCTCGTCCAGAAAGAGGGTGCCGCCGTGAGCCATTTCCGCATGGCCTCTGCGAGCTTCCGAGGCGCCGGTAAAAGCCCCCCGGACATGGCCGAAGAATTCCGATTCCGCCAGCTCGGAAGGAATGGCGGCGCAGTTCACGGCAACAAAGGGGCCCGATGCACGCGGTCCCTTCTCGTGCAGGGCGCGGGCGCACAGTTCCTTGCCGGAGCCGGATTCTCCGGTGATGAAGACCGGTGCGGCGGAGGCGGCTGCCCGTTCCAGCCGGGCGAAGACTTCACGCATGACATCCGAGCGGCCGATGAATGCGGCCTCGGGTTCCGCAGAAACATGGGGCATGTCGCGCTCGACTCCTTGACAGACGTTGTGCCGGCAACGGTCCGGCGGCTTTCCTGCGTCAAGGAAACGTTAGCCATGATTTCTGAAAAAAGCGTTGCACCGGTTCGCGGCATGCCGCAGACGCGGAAAAGCCCCGCTCCGCAAGGGGAAACGGGGCTTCTTCGGAATATCTGTCGTTTCAAGCGGGATGCGCCCGCCCGGTCATCACTTCTTGGAGCCGGCGGCGAGAAAGCCGAACTTCTCGTTGAAGCGAGAGACGCGGCCGCCGCGATCCACGAGATGCTGGGTGCCGCCGGTCCAGGCGGAATGCGACTTCGGATCGATCTCCAGATGGAGGGTATCGCCCTCCTTGCCCCATGTGGAGCGGGTCCAGTATTCGGTGCCGTCGGTCATCACCACCTTGATCATGTGGTAATCGGGATGAATGCCTTCCTTCATGGCGAAACTCTTCTTCTGCTGCGCTGGTGCGATTCTTCCGTCAGAACACGCAAAAACACCATCACGCCCGCCGGTTTCCCAGAAAGCCGCGGACGGATGGAAGCGTGAAAGTTCAGGCAGGAACCTATACAGGAGCCGCATGGGCGAGGCAAGCGGTTCGTTGGGCGTGCGCGACGATTCGCACTGGTGCAGGAGGGGGCGGCAGGGGTATAAGGCTGGCGTGACATCCATCATGGGGAATGACGGCAGATCATGCGCTCCAGAAAAAAAGAGGATACGGATCCCGCAAGGGAGCCTGCGGACACCGAAGGGATGGAAACCGATCCCAAGCGGCGTGCGAAAAGTCGCAACCT
>JAJRRY010000200.1 GCA_024279095.1 Alphaproteobacteria bacterium | reverse complement strand
TATCCCGAAATACAAGGTTACGCAAAAAAATTACGGCCCATTTATCAAATTTCATTGCTGGGTGTACTGCGTGACAAAGACCCGGACGGCAGCCTGAAAAAAACGGCCGCAGTGCTGCGCGACCGACTGTCGGCAATGGCCCACATTGCCGCTGGGCAGGGCGTCAATCCGCGCACCTTCGAGAATGCAGACGTTTTCGCCTTGGCGCAGGAGGGTGGGCAGACGTGCATTCAGGCCTTTTTCTTTCGCGCCTGGCAGAACTGGGGCAACCGGGCCTATTTTCCGCGTGCGGCGGAGGATCGTGACGAGGCGGAGATTCTGTCCGCCTTCCTTGCCCAGTTCTATGATGCCCGTCCGGCTCCACCGCTCATCCTGCTGTCGCACGAAATAGAGGATCGCGAACTGCTGGAGGAGGCATTGTCGGAAAGGGCCGGGTGCCGGGTGCGCATCCATGTGCCTAAGCGCGGCGAGAAGCGCCAGTTCGTCGAAACGGCGCTGGACAATGCCCGCGAGGCCCTGGGCCAGAGGCTGGCGTCCTCGAAGGCGCAGAAGGCATTGCTGGAGGTGGTGGCGAAGACCTTCGGGCTGTCGCGCGCACCACGTCGGATCGAGGTCTACGACAACTCGCACATTCAGGGCACCAATGCCGTCGGGGCGATGATCGTCGCCGGGCCGGAAGGGTTCATGAAGACGCATTACCGCAAGTTCAACATCCGCGATGCCGATCTCGTTCCAGGGGATGATTTCGGCATGATGCGCGAGGTGATGCGGCGGCGTTTCTCCCGTCTGGTGAAGGAAAGTCCGGAAGGGCCGGAGGGGGAAGGTGTGCCGGAGGAGGGCTTTCCGTCGTGGCCGGATCTGGTGCTGGTGGACGGCGGACGGGGGCAGCTCAACGCGGTGCTGGAAACGGTACGGGATCTCGGCGTGCGTGGCGTTGCCTTTATTGGCGTGTCCAAGGGACCTGAACGCAATGCCGGCAACGAAATCTTCCATCTGACGGACGGGCGCACTTTGCACTTGGACAGACGCAGCCCGGTGCTCTACTATCTGCAGAGACTCAGGGATGAAGCCCACCGGTTCGCCATAGGCTCGCACCGTGCCCGCCGCAGCAGGGAGGCGCGGGGCAATCCGCTCGATGCCATCCCGGGCATCGGAGCGGCGCGCAAGCGGGCGCTTCTTGCCGCCTTCGGTTCGGCACGGGCCGTGGCCCGGGCCGAGGTTTCCGAGTTGGCCGCCGTGGAGGGCATCTCCCTGAAGCTGGCTCAGCTCATTCACGATCATTTCAGATGACGGGCAGGAACGTGCGAACCGCGCCATGACGGACAGCAATCAGAACAGAAGCCGGTCCGGTCTGCATGTGGCCATGCAGGTTCCGAACCTGCTTACCTATGGACGCATCGCCGCAGTGCCGACCGTGGCCGCCTGCCTGCTGTGGGGCTCTGACCTGCTGCGGTGGACGGCGCTTGCCATATTCGTCGCTGCCGCCATCACGGATTTCTTCGACGGTTATCTGGCCCGCGCCTGGGAGCAGCAATCGGCGCTCGGCACCATGCTGGATCCCATTGCCGACAAGCTTCTGGTCGCCGGCGTCCTGCTCATGCTGGCAGCCGATCACACCATCCACGGACCGCATCTGTGGGCCGCCATTATCATTCTGTCCCGCGAGGTGCTGGTGTCCGGATTGCGGGAGTTCCTCGGACAGCTTCAGGTCTCGGTGCCGGTGACCTGGCTGGCCAAATGGAAGACGGCCATCCAGCTTGTCGCCATCGGATTCCTGATTGCCGGACCGGCGGGCGACAGGATCCTGCCCTGGACCACGGATATCGGTCTGGCCGGCCTGTGGATCGCCGCCGCACTGACTCTTTATACCGGCTATGATTACTTCCGCGCCGGCATTCATCATCTGATCGACGGTGACGGCGGAAAGTAGCCGTGCACAGCATGATGGGAGCAAGAGCCATGAAGGTCCTCTATTTTGCCTGGGTGCGTCAGAAGATCGGCAGGGCCTCCGAAGAGGTCACTCCGCCAGAGGATGTGCGCACGGCAGGCGATCTGCTGCACTGGCTGCGCGGACGGGATGATGCGCACGCGGACGCCCTTGCCGACGAGACGGCTCTGCGCATTGCAGTGGATCAGGCGCATGCCGATCTTGACACGGATATCACGAAGGCCCGCGAAGTGGCCTTCTTTCCACCTGTGACAGGGGGCTGAAGCACAGGTGTTTCTGCCGTCTGCCATGATTCCCGCAAAAAAGACCCGGCTCGACAGAGCCGGGTCCAGTGTGAAGCCAGGGAGGAAAGAAGAAGAGGGAGGGAAGAAACTTCTGTTCCTGGCTTATTTCGTCAGAGGGAGGGAAACTCGTCAGCCCCAGACCTTTTCGTGGATCTCGCCGCGCGTGATGCCGAGGTCGGCCAGCATGCGGTCGTCCATTTCCATCAGCTCGGCTTCCGCCCGGCGCTTGCGGTGCCAGTCCGTGACGGCGTGAAAGGCGGAGCGCACGGCATTCATCACGATCTCGGTCAGGGACACATGGTGATGATCGTGTGCATGGGTAAGGATCGACATTGGTCCGACCTCCTTCAAGGTCCAGAGGAATTCGTGTTGGGGCGTGTGCCCCGTTTCGTGTCTCCTATATGACCCCGGGCAGCGCTGCGGACAATAGCAAATACGGAAAGCCAGATATGCATTGAATGCATAGCTCTGTATTCAAGGTAAGTACATGACTTCATTGATTATTTGTTCTGTTTCCAGATTTTCCCCTTACGCATTTTTCATGAATTATCGGTGGTTTTCGGGACGGTTCACAGTGGCCACGGGAATGGGCTTGCGCACGGCCTGGCTCTCCGTGCAATGAAAGGGTGGTTGCTGCCGGATGCGGGAGGGAGTAGGGCTTGGGCATGGAGAGCAGCAGATTTCAGAGTTTCGATGACGGTTCGCAGCCGGAGAAAGCATGTGAGCGGATCGCCGCTCTGCGACGGATCATGGCTGCGGAAGGACTGGCCGCATGGGTTCTGCCGCGCACCGACGCGTGGAAGAACGAATACCTGCGCGCCTGTGACGAGCGACTTGCGTGGCTGACGGGCTTTACCGGTTCTGCGGGGCTGCTGATCGTGCTTGAGGATCAGGCCGCGCTCTTCGTGGATGGCCGCTACACTCTGCAGGCTGCGGAACAGGTGGACACGGCGGTGATCACGGTTCTTCCCGTGGCCGACCACCGGCCGGCCGACTGGCTGGCGCAACGGCTGGGCGATGGCGAACGGGCCGGTTTCGATCCGTGGCTGATGTCCCGCGCGGAGGTGCGTCGCTGGCGAAGCAAGCTGGAGAGGAAGGGCGCGCATTTCGTGCCCGTCCTGCCCGATCCGGTGGACACCGTGTGGGAGGACAGACCGCCGCCTCCGGAAGGAGAAATCTTTCTTCACCCCGTACGGTTCGCCGGGATGACGGTGGCGGAGAAGCTGGAACTGATCCGGGCGCGCGTTGTGGAGGCCGATGCCGATCACGTGCTGATCACCGGAACGGAATCGACAAGCTGGCTGTTCAACATCCGTGGCCATGACATTCCGCATACGCCGGTGGTGCTCGGCTGGACGCTGGTTCCCGTGGAGGGCATGGCGGAACTCTTCGTGGAGCCCGACAAGGTGTCGGAAGAAGTCTCCGATGCCCTTGCGGAAGTGGCGTTCATCCGCCCCCTGCAGGCACTGGATGCGCGCTTGCGCGAGCTGGGGGAGCAAGGTGCGCGGGTGCTGGTGGACGAAGAGCATGCTGCGGAAGAGTTGCTCCGCCTCCTGGAGGATGCTGGGGCCATGCCGGTCCCGGGCCGCGACCCCTGCGTGCTGCCGAAAGCCTGCAAGACGGAAGCCGAACGCGCCGGAGCGCGGGCTGCACATGTACGTGACGGAGCGGCCCTGGCGCGTTTCCTGTGCTGGCTGGAGACGGCGGCGGCCGATGGAAGCGTGGACGAGATCGCGGCAGCGATCAGGCTGGAGGAATTCCGCGTGGATACCGCGGAGCGGGCGGGCGAGCCGCTCTTCGATCTGTCCTTCGATACCATCTCGGCAGCAGGTCCGCATGGCGCAATCGTGCACTACCGGGTAACGACGCGGAGCAACCGTCCCCTGAAGCCTGGAGAGCTCTATCTGGTGGATTCCGGAGGCCAGTATCGTGACGGCACCACGGATGTCACGCGGACGGTCTTCATCGGGCCGCCCGGCATGCAGCCAGATGCGGAAATGCGGCGGCACTACACGCTGGTGCTGAAGGGCATGATCGCACTTTCACGGGTGCGCTTTCCGAAAGGCACGACGGGTGCCAATCTGGACGTGCTGGCGCGACAGTTCCTGTGGGAGACGGGGCTGGACTATGATCACGGCACGGGCCATGGTGTGGGCGCATTCCTGTCGGTGCACGAGGGACCGCAGAGCATTTCACGCATCGGCCACGCGGAATTCCGTCCGGGGATGATCACGTCCAACGAGCCCGGATTCTATCTCGAAGGGCGCTATGGCATCCGCATCGAGAACCTGATCCTGTGCCGGGAGCCGGTGCGGCGGGCGGAAGGCGAGCGGGAGATGATGTCCTTCGAGACTCTCACCCTGTGCCCCGTCGATCGGCGGCTGATTGACCCGACGTTGCTGGATCCGGGCGAGCGTGCCTGGCTGGATGGCTATCATCGGCATGTGCGGGAAGCGCTTTCTCCCCTTCTGGAAGGAGATGTAGAGGCCCTGGCATGGCTGGAGCGGGCCTGTGCCCCTCTGACAAAAGGCTGATGAACCGGGATCTAGGCTCAGGACCCATATATTTGCACTGCATCTGCGCCATATGCACTGCATCTCAATGTCCTTTCGCCCTTGGAAATATCTTCAGGTATTCCCTGCGAACGAAAGAACATTGATATTTTGCGCAAATGACGCATCTGCCATGCCTCTTTATGGGTCCTGAACCTAGGACTTCCCGGAATTCTTCTTCAGCCTTTCGATTTCCGCTTCCAGTTCGGCAACCCTGACCTTCAGGGCCTGGCATTCCTGGCGTGCCTTGCCGGCCATCTCCTTCACCACGTCGAATTCTTCGCGGCGGACGAGTTCCAGATCCGCGACCAGCCGGTCCACCTGGGCCTTGACCAGCGCGTCCAGCTCGTTGCGCAGCCCTTGGGCAGCGCCTGCGGCACCGGAGAAGACCTTGGCCAGTTCATCGAAGAAGCGGGTGGTCGGATTGTTCATGGCTGGCTGTTTCCGAAAAAGATTGATGGGCACCTGTTTTGGTCTTTCGAACCTATTCCGGTTGCCGGCGCTTTTCAACCGCCGCTTGACGGACGGAGCAGGCGGGGCCATGACTTCCGTCATGCCGACGCTGTTTGCGATTCCCTTTCCGATGATCGACCCGGTGGCCATTTCCATCGGGCCGTTCCAGATCCGATGGTACGCACTGGCCTACGTGGTCGGGCTCCTGCTCGCCATTGCCTATGCCAAGTGGTTGGTGCGCAAGGAGGAGTTCTGGAAGCCGGGACGGCCGTCCATGACCCCGGAGCAGCTCGACGATTTCATGATCTGGGCGCTGTTGGGCGTGGTGCTCGGCGGTAGGCTGGGCTACGTGCTGTTCTACAATGCGCCCTACTACCTCTCTCATCCTGCGCAGATTCTCACGGTCTGGAAGGGGGGAATGTCTTTCCACGGTGGCTTTCTCGGCGTGATCGTGGCCTCCTGGCTGTTCTGCCGCCGACGCGGGGTGCGTCTCGACCGGCTGCTCGACCTTGCCGCGGCCTCCGTGCCTATCGCCCTGTTTCTCGGCCGCATCGCCAACTTCGTCAATGGCGAGTTGTGGGGACGGCCGACGGATGTCCCCTGGGCCTTCGTTTTTCCCGGTGCCGGACCTCAGCCGCGTCATCCCAGCCAGCTTTACGAAGCGGCACTGGAGGGGCTGCTGCTGTTCGTGCTGCTGCATGTGCTGATCCGCAGAGGCGCGCTGGCGCGTCCAGGCCTCGTCGCAGGCGTGTTCTGCATCGGTTACGGGGTCTCGCGCATCATCGTGGAGTTCTTCCGCGAGCCCGATGCGCAGATTGGCTATCTCGCGGGCGGCTGGATGACCATGGGCATGCTGCTGTCGCTGCCGCTGATCGCAGTCGGTGGCTGGCTGGTGAAGAGGGCGCGGACGGCATGACCCCTCTGGAGCGGATCATCCGGGAACGAATTGCGCAGACCGGCGGCATCACCGTTGCCGAATACATGGATTTGTGTCTCGGTCATCCGGAGCTCGGCTACTACATGAGCCGGCAGCCTCTCGGCCGCGAAGGCGACTTCATCACTGCGCCGGAAGCCTCGCAGATCTTTGGTGAGCTGGTCGGTGTCTGGATCGCCGCCGGCTGGCAGGCAATAGGTGCGCCGAAGCGGATCGATCTCATCGAGCTTGGACCGGGGCGGGGCACGCTGATGCGGGACATTCTGCGAGCGGTGCGCGTGATGCCCGGCTTCATGGATGCGGTGCATGTGCATCTGGTGGAGATCTCACCCGCCTTGCGCAAGGTGCAGGAAGAGATGCTGGCCGATTGCGGGACGGATGTTTCCTGGCATGTGAATCTGGCGGATGTGCCGCGTGGACCGGCCATCGTCGTAGCCAACGAATTCTTCGACGCCTTGCCGGTGCGTCACTACGAGCGTCTGGCTGACGGCTGGCGCGAGCGACTGGTGATGATCGATGGAGAGGGATCGTTCTGCTTTGCTGCTGTCGGCAATGCGCCGGAGCATCTGCCGGAATGGGCGGAGACGCTGGAAGTGGGCAGTATCATCGAGTTGTCGCCGGAGCGCACCGTCTTCATGGAAGGACTTGCGGCTCGACTGGCTGAAGATGGTGGAGCTTTCCTCGTTTTCGACTACGGTCATGCCGTGCCGGGGGCAGGCGAGACGCTGCAGGCCGTGGCGCGGCATGAGAAGGTGTCCGTGTTCCATCGTCCAGGTGAGGTCGATCTGACGGCGCACGTGGATTTCCATGCCCTGGCGGTGGCGGCGGAACGGGCGGGCATGACGTGCTGGGGGCCGGTGGAGCAGGGGCCGTTCCTGCGAGCCATGGGCCTTGCCGCCCGCCACGAGATGTTGCGACGGAAGGCCTCGGCACGTCAGAAGATCATCCTGAAGCGCGGTGTGGAGCGCATTGCCGGGGATGCGCAGATGGGCCGGCTGTTCAAGGTGCTGGCCGGCGTTTCGCCCGGTCTGCCTGCGCCTGCGCCCTTCGAACCGCAGACGGGGGAGAGCTGATGGCGGAATGTCTCGAAGCGGGATCTCTGAAGGCTCTGGCGGGTGTGCGACACGGGTTTTTCACCCGGCGCGGCGGCGTCTCGGAAGGCATTTACGCTTCGCTCAATACCGGGCTGGGATCGCGGGATGCGCGGGAGAATGCGCTGGAGAACCGCCGGCGTGCGTTGACGGTGCTCGGTGGCGGGGAACTGGTGACTCCTCTGCAAGTGCACTCGGACATTTGTGCGGTGGTCGAAGAGCCTTGGCCGGTGGATGCTCCGGTGCGCGCCGATGCCGTGGCCACGCGGCGGCCCGGGCTGGCGGTGGCCGTGAACACTGCGGATTGCACTCCGGTGCTGTTCGCCGATCCGGATGCGGGCGTGGTGGCGGCGGCCCATGCCGGATGGAAAGGCGCGCTGGGCGGCGTGCTGGAAGCCACGGTGGAGGCCATGGCCGGGCTGGGCGCCGATCCCGCCAGGATCGTCTGCGCTATCGGTCCGGTGATCTCGCAGGAGAATTACGAGGTGGGGCCGGAATTCCACGAACGTTTCGTCTCGGAAAATGCGGAACATGCTTGGTTCTTCAGGCCGTCCGGGAGGGAAGGGCATTTCATGTTCGACCTCCCCGGCTTCGTGCGCATGCGTCTGGAGTGTGCAGGTGTGGCCAGTGTGGAGAATCTCGGGCTGTGCACCTATGCGGATGCGGAGCGCTTCTTCTCCTACCGGCGGGCCACCCACCGGGGCGAACCGGACTACGGGCGGCAGCTCTCGGCCATCATGCTAACGCCATGATGCCGTGTCATTTCCGACATGATGAACCGTGACAGGCTGGGAAATCGGAATATGACGGGCATGGCGGCGGCAGATCCGATGATCCGGATGTTTCGGTTTCTGTTCGTGCTGCTGGCTGGATTTCTGCCCGCCGCCTGTGGGTCGCTGGAGCAGCCATTTGCGAAGTCCGACAATCCGGCACTGATCCAGAACCGTCCGCCGGCCCCTCTCATTATCCTGTCCCTGTCCGACGAGGTGCCTGCGGCCCGCGCCGCGAAGCTGCGCGAGGTGCTGGCGGCATCCCTGCGGCGGCGTGGCCTGCGGCTCGGCCACGGTGATGGTTGGCTCCTGACGGGGCGTTTCGAGCCTTTCCGGGATGAGGGCGGACGGCGGCGACTGGCCTACGTCTTCCGTCTGGCGAAGCCGGATGGAACACCCGTTGAGGATGTGAGCGGATCGGAGCCATTGAAGGAAAAGTCACCCGATCCCTGGGCGGAGATAGATCATGTGGCCATGACGCGGATTGCCGAAACCGTGGCGGAAGGGCTGTCCGCTCGCCTGGCCGCGTTGGGCTATGGCACGCAGGGTGCCGGTCTGCCGCCGCCGCCCGACACTCTCGTGGAGGCCGGTCCGGATGCCGACAGGGAACTGGATCCGGACCTGCTGGCCGGGTTGCCTGTCCCCGGTGCTCCTTCCGGGGCGATGGTGCCGGGGGCCGTTCCGCCTGCAAACGCCATGGCGTCTGCGGCCAGGAAAGCTGCGGGTGGCCGGGAAAGAATGGCTTCTGGGGCGGAAGCGGTGGATGCTTCACGGCCTCCAGCTGCGGAAGCGGAACGGAAGGGGCGGAAGAAGGCCGGTGGGAAGAAGGGAGATGTACGTATCTCCACGGTGGCCGTCACGGGTGTGACGGGAGCTCCGGGACAGGGCAACCGGGAACTGGCGGAGGCATTGCGGAATGTGTTGAAGAAGGCGGGCTGGCCCGTCTACCGCAAGCCGAGGCGGGATTCCATGTCCATAGCGGGGAAGGTGGAAATGGGACCGAAGCGCAAGAACGGTCAGCGTGTACGCATTGCATGGACCGTCAAGAGTCCGTCCGGTCGTGTGCTGGGCGTGATCCGGCAGGAAAATACGGTGGAATCGGGATCCCTGGACACCGGTTTCGGCCCCGCTGCGGGAGTGGTAGCTGAAGCGGCGGCGGACGGGATTTTCCAGCTGGTCAGGAAGCTGCGATAACTCCACGGAAAGGTTTTGCGGCATGTATGGATTTCCATGGTTGATTTTGTCGGCTTTCGCTGGTTTAAGGAGGCGTGAAAGGCTGGACGGGACGCGCAGGGGTGGCGCACGTCCGGTTCTGGCCGGTCAGCCGGGGCGGCTCGGGTGCCCGGCGGCACATGCGGGGTGGAATGGACCGTCATGAAACTTGTCTCGGGAAACGCCAACCGTCCGCTGGCGGAGGCCATCGCGGCCTATCTCAACATGCCTCTCACGAAATGCCTCGTGCGACGTTTTGCCGACATGGAGATCTTCGTGGAGGTGCAGGAGAACGTGCGCGGCGCGGATGTCTTCATCATCCAGCCGACCTCCTTTCCCACCAATGATCATCTGATGGAGCTGCTGATCCTGATCGACGCGCTGCGCCGGGCCTCGGCGCGCCGGATCACGGCGGTGATGCCCTATTTCGGTTATGCCCGGCAGGACCGCAAGCCGGGGCCGCGCACGCCGATCTCCGCCAAGCTGGTGGCCAACCTCATCGAGCGGGCCGGTGCCGACCGCGTGCTGACCATCGACCTTCACGCCGGGCAGATCCAGGGATTCTTCGACATTCCAACTGACAATCTTTATGCCGCGCCGGTCATGGTCACGGACATCAAGGAGAACTACGACACCTCCAAGGTCATGGTGGTTTCTCCGGACGTGGGCGGCGTGGTGCGTGCCCGCGGTCTGGCCAAGCGCATCGGCGCGCCCCTGGCCATCGTCGACAAGCGGCGTGAGCGTCCCGGCGAATCCGAAGTCATGAATATCATCGGTAATGTGGAAGGCCAGTCCTGCATCCTTGTCGATGACATCGTCGATTCCGGTGGCACCCTGTGCAACGCGGCCGAAGCCCTTCTGGAGCGTGGCGCGAAGGAGGTTTCCGCCTACATCACGCACGGCGTGCTTTCCGGCGGGGCCGTGGCACGCATTGCCGCATCCCCTCTGAAGGAACTGGTCATCACCGATTCCATCCAGCCCACCGAGGCGGTGCGGGTGGCGCGCAACATCCGCGTGATCTCCGTCGCCAGCCTTCTGGGCGAGGCCGTGGCGCGCACGGCGCGCGAGGAATCGGTTTCGTCGCTGTTCTACTGATCGCCGGATACGGCGCGCGGACGCGGCACAGGGAATGCTCAGAACCGAAAACCTTTCCCGGCCATGGCTTGAGCCGGTCAGCATACGTCTACCCGAAGGGCGCATCGGGGTCGTCATGGGCCGTTCCGGCTCCGGCAAGACGCTGCTGGCCCGCGCCATCGTGGATCTCGATCCCAACGAGGGCGAGGTATGGTGGAAGGACGTCCGTCGCAGCGCCGTTTCCGCCCCGGAGTGGCGCCGGATGGTGGGCTACGTTCCGGCGGAGAGCGGCTGGTGGGCCGACCGGGTCGGCGAGCATTTCGATGGCGGCGGAGGGGACGTCCCGGCGCTGCTGGAGGCGGTGGCGATGCCTGCGGATGCCCTGGAATGGCCCGTGTCGCGGCTTTCCAGCGGCGAGCGCCAAAGGCTGGCGCTGGCCCGTGCCCTGGCGCGGCGGCCGGAAGTGCTGATCCTCGACGAACCCACCTCTGCTCTGGACGAGGCAACAAAGGAGAGCGTGGAGGCCCTGCTGCTGCGCAAGCGCGAAGAGGGCATGACCCTGCTGGTCATCACCCATGATCCGGGACAGGCGGAGCGGTTGGGAGACCTCTTCTGGCGGATTGAGAAGGGCCGTGTGGAGGCTGTGTCATGACTGCTCAGGCCAGCTATATTGCACTCAGCTACTGGGACGTGGCGGCCTCCGCGCTGTTCCTCTTCGTTGCCGGTGTACTCACGGTGGTTCTGAAGCTGGGCATGGCGCGCTCGCTGGCCATCACGGCGGCACGCATGGTGGCGCAGCTGCTGGCCATCGGCTTCGTCCTGAAGTTCATATTCTCCGCCACCAATGGCTGGGTCACGCTGGCGGCGGCCACGGTCATGATGACTTTCGCCGCCCGCGAAGTGTTGAACCGGCAGGAGCGGCAGCTTGCCGGCTGGTGGCGGTTCGGGCTCGGCCCCTCGGCGATGATCCTCACCGGCGCCATTGCCCTGATTTATGCCCTGACGCTGCTTCTGCAGCCGGATCCATGGTTCTCGCCGCGCTATGCGCTGCCGCTGTTCGGCATGATTCTCGGCAATTCCATGAACGGCGTCTCGCTGGGGCTCAACGAGATCACGCGGGCCATCGTACGGGAAAAGGCGGCCATCGAGGCCCGCCTGCTGCTGGGGATGACACGCTGGGAGGCGCTCCGGCCCTTTGCAGCCCGTGCCCTGCGCACCGGCATGACCCCGATCATGAATGCGATGGCCGCTTCCGGAGTCATATCCCTTCCCGGCATGATGACCGGTCAGATCCTTTCCGGAGTGCCGCCGGTGGAGGCGGTCAAGTATCAGCTCATGATCATGTTCCTGATCGGCGGCGTCGTCGGCCTTGGTGTACTGGCCGCCGTCTTCGCCAGCATCGCACGGCTCACGGATTGCCGTCACCGCCTGCGACCGGACAGACTGGCGGAATAGCGTACCAACCGTTGTGCCCGGAGGCATGGGCAGGCATGAAAAACGGGGCCGCAGCCCCGTTTTCCGTTTGCTTGCGTGCGACTGTCAGTCGTTTTGGGGGATGATGCCGCCCCCACCATGTGGCGGCAGGCATCTGTTGCGTACCCGGACGGTACCCGGAGGACACTTTGCCGGAACGCAATGACGTCCCTTGCGAATGGTGCCTTTCGGGCACGGGCGCACCTTGGGAACGCACTTGCCGTCCCGGCGCACCATGCCTTTCGGGCAGGCCTTTGCTACGGGCTTGCAGGTCCTGCCGACACGCCGCGTACCGGGCGGGCAGTGTACGACGCGGGGCACGCACCTGTTGCCTTTGCGGATCATGCCTTCCGGACACGGTCTGACCTTCGGCACGCAGCGGCCTTCGATCCGCACCATGCCGCGCGGGCATGGCTTCACGTATGGAATGCAGACGTTACCCGAGCGATAGGTGCCCGGCGGGCATTTCACGACATCCGGACGGCAGACGTTGCCGACCCGATGCGTGCCGGGCGGGCAGGGCCGTGCCACCGGATAGGCGCACCAGATGCTTCGTCCGCCGCGGGTCACGCGCCGGACCCTCCAGTCCGCAGGGATCTGTGCGGGATCCAGGAAGCGCTGTTCGTGTGGCAGGCATTTCGGTGGCCGGGCCTTGCGAGGCTTGGCGCACCAGATGGTCCGTCCGCCGCGGGTCACACGTCGCACCTTCCAGCCGCGCGGCACCTGAGCACGCCGGGTGAAGACATCCTCGTCGGGGCGGCATTCCGGACCAGGAACCACGACCGGTGGCACCACCGGTGGCGGAGGTGGTGGTGTCGCCACCTGCGGCTTGGCGCACGTGATGGCACCCGTACCTGTTCCGACGCGACGGATCTGCCAACCCTTCGGCACTGAGGCCGCGGAAGGATAGCGCGTCCAGCCACGCGGACAGAAGAGGGTCTGACGTGGCCCCTTGCGTCCGCAGACGATGGTCTGGCCATTCTTCGTGATGACCTTCTTCTGCCAGCCCTTCGGGGGATTCCAGCCCTTCACCTGCGGGCTCCAGCCCTTCGGACACAGGTTGACGTTGGCCATCAGCGGCAGGACCGGGCCCATGGCTGGCGAGACGACCGGGGCGCAATCGGAGTTGTCTCCGTTCACGTTCGGGTCTCCCGCATGTTCCGGCATGCCCAGATCGGCACAATTCTGCAGTCCGGGCGGTGATCCGGGCGGGATGAACACGGAGATCTCCACCCATTCGGTGCTCCAGGCGGGCAGGGCCGGTGTCCACAGATAACAGTCCACGGTTCCGCCTCCGGCCAGGCATGCCCAGCCGGGATCGCTGGAGCTGGCCACGCCGAGATAGACGGAGCCGGCCGGCAGGGTGTCAGTCACATGCAGCCAGCCGCTGTAGGTAGCGGTACCCGTATTGGTGACATCCAGCCAGTAGTTGCAGATGGATCCGCCAAAGGCCGGTGTGCAGAAATTCAGGGTCTTGAGCATCTGCAGGTTCGGCCCCGGAGCGTAGGCATCGCCACAGTCGGTGTTGTTGCCCAGCGGATCTCCGGGCTGGTCCACACGAGCGCAGTTCAGCACGCTTGCCCCCGTGGGAATGCCCGGTATGCGAAGCGTCAGAACAAGCGTTTCCGCCGTGCCCGGTGGCAGTGTCTGCACCGTGGCCGACGTACAGCTGATCGGTGTGCCCGAACCGCCGAGCTGCGAGCAGTTCCAGCCGATCGACCCACCGGCCGGCGGCACGTAGGAGGCATTGGCAGGCGGCGTGTCCACGACGTTCAGGAAGCCGGTGAACGTGGCGGCTCCGACATTGCTCACCGTGATCGTGTGAGCGCACACCTGGGTGCCGGGCACTGCCGGATCGGGCGTGCACTGGGTGTCGTCCTTGGCGATCTCCAGATCGGGCGTACGCGGCCACCAGGGCGGCGGCAGCCAGCCGGGAGGCGGTGTCCAGCCGGGCCCTGGCGGTATCCAGCCGGGCCAGCTGTCCTCGATGATGACGCCTTCCTCTCCCCAGTCGACGGTTTCGGTACCCTTGCAGTTGCGAGCGATTTCCACGTCGCCCACGTGACCGGCACTGGCACCGTCACCGAACCGGCCGTCATAGTCCACGAACCACGATGCCCATGGCGGAACATTGCGAGGCCGCACGAGTGGGGCATCGTTGCCCTGCAGACCATGGACGATGGTTTGTCCGGAAGCTGCGAAGGCGGGGGCGTCCCGCAGGGCATCGCCCGTGCTCCACAGGACGCCTTCGCAGGACAGTCCGACACCACCGGAAGCATTGCGGTGGTCGGGGCGGAAGCCGATGGCATATTCCTCGGGATCCTGCACCCACTTGCCGTTCGCATCCCGGCTGTAGCGCAGAACCGTGTTCATGCCCGCTGTGTGAAACTGTTCGAAGGTCATGCTGCCCAGCATGCCGCCACGCTGTGCCAGAATCATGCGACCGCGCGGCGTGCACAGGATGTCGGTGACGGGCATGCCGCCGGGCACCTGAGCGATCTCCACCTGGGCGTCACCGGCAAAGCTGCCATCGTCATTGAAGCCCACGGACCAGATCTGCGGGCCTTCTCCGACGGCATAATAAAGCCGGTTGCGGAAGAAGCCGAGGCCCCAGACCCGCCGACGAATGTCCGTCAGGCCCCAGGTGTCGGAATTGTCGGTGCTGAAATCCGGGCTTGTGATGTCGGCCCTGGAGCCGTCATCCTCGACCGGATCCAGTCCTTCCGCCGGGCGACCGTTGAGACCATGATCGAACGTGCCGAGCACGTTTCCGTTCATGTCGAGGCGGAAGATCAGACCGCTGTCCAGATCGGAGACGAAAAGCTGGTAATGGGAGGGATCGAAAACGATGTTGCCCAGCCCGGCGCCTCCATTGTCGGAGCCATCGGCCTTCAGAATGGCGAAGATGGAAATCTTCCCGGTTCTGCCGTCGATCTTCCAGACTGTTCCGGCATTCCCTCCGGGTCCCCATTGGCCGTCCATGTAGGTGGCTCCCGGTTGCCCGGCAGCAACCGGTACGGGATTGCCGTCGGATCCTGGCGCGACGATGTGCAGACCGTAGGCCGCCGAGGCCGTGAGATAGATGTTCGGCGGTACGGCATTATCCAGGGCCACGCCGAAGACCTGACCGATATCACGGGCCATGGCCTCGAATTTCACCGGTGCATCAACAACCTGAGCCTGCGCTGCACCCTTGCCTGCCAGATCGAATATCCGCACTGACGGACCGTCCGGATTGATCACCTTGCCACCGGTCCCGTCCATCGTACCGGAGAAGCCGGTGACGACGGCATCTCCCGGGTTCACGATGCCCGTGGCGTCCTGTGCCATGGCACGTGGCGCAAATGCCGCCATCATGGCCAGCAGCGCAAACATGGTCGGAAGAAGGAAGAAAAGTATCGAATTGAAACCGGATCGGCATGCGTGACGGAAAGGTACACGAAATACCTTTCCCGCAAGCCTGCCGAATACAGCGGCTTCGGAAGAAATCCCCGTCATGGGCTTGCCCTCCCTGTGGTCCGCCGGTAAGGGGGGCGGACCGGAACAAGCCCCCTCTCTTGGGATAAAACGCTAGCACACGGACTCGTGAGGTGCAATCACGAACTCCGCGCGCTCATGTCATGATGAACAGGAAAATGGTCGTATGTGGCAGGGACGCGTGAGCGTTCCGGCCGACTTCCGCAAGCTCATTTCGGCCGGACTTCTTCCATGTAGTCGTTCATGAGGGTCTTTGTGATCTCGCCGACCTCGAAGCGGTAGGGTCCGATTTCCGAAACGGGCGTCACTTCGGCAGCGGTGCCGGTGAGGAAGCACTGCTCGAAACCTTCCATCTCCTCCGGCATGATGGCCCGCTCGACGATCTCGATACCGCGCTTGCGGGCCAGATCCATGACCGTGCGGCGGGTGATGCCGTCGAGGAAGCAGTCCGGTGTCGGGGTATGCAGCACGCCTTCCTTCACGAAGAAGATATTGGCGCCCGTCGCCTCCGCCACCTGTCCCCGCCAGTCCAGCATCAGGGCGTCCTGATAGCCCTTGCGCTCGGCGGCATGCTTGGAGAGCGTGCAGATCATGTAGAGACCGGCCGCCTTGGCCTTGGCCGGGATGGTGCGCGGATCCGGGCGGCGCCACTCCGACATGTCGAGCCGGATGCCTTTCAGCTTGATCTCTGGATCGAAGTAGGAAGGCCATTGCCAGACCGCGATGGCTACATGGATAGTCGTCTCCTGGGCCGAGACGGCCATCATCTCGGAGCCGCGCCAAGCGATGGGCCGCACGTAGGCGTCCATCAGACTGTTGCGTTTCAGAGCCTCGCGGCAGGCATTGTTGATCTCCTCGCGGGTGAAGGGGATCTTCATGTCCAGCGTCTCGGCGGAAAAGAACAGCCGTTCGGTGTGCTCCTCCAGCTTGTAGATCTCGCCGCCGTAGGAGCGCTCCCCTTCGAACACGGCCGATGCATAATGCAGTCCGTGACTGAGCACGTGCAGTTTTGCGTCCTCCCACGGCACGAATGCGCCATCGTACCAGATCTCGCCCTCGAAACGGTCAAAGGATCTGTCGGCCATGTTCCGGATCTCCCCGCGTGTGGCAGCTGTGCCACGCCGATTTCATGCTAGAGTGCCAGACGAGATTACATTTGCGCCAAAATATGTCAATATGACTGACATAAATCCGAACCGGCTGCGGCCACGTATCGCAAGGGGTGGGAACGGGATGTCCGAAAGCGCGAGGAATGTTGTCGGAAGTGGAGATCCGAAGGCCGGAAGTCTGTCCGGAGAGGACCGGATCGTGGCGCTCATGGAGCTGCTTTTCTTCGCCTATCGGGATTTCATTTCCGATCCGGATGCCATGCTGGAGGAGATCGGTTTCGGGCGTGCCCATCACCGGATCATCCACTTCATCGGCCGGCATCCCGGCCTTCGCGTTTCGGAGCTGCTGGGCATTCTGCGTATCACCAAGCAGAGTCTTGGCCGTGTTCTGCGCGAGCTGATCGACCGCGGCTATGTCTACCAGAAGGCAGGGGAGCGTGATCGCAGGCAGCGTCTGCTGTTTCTCACGGAGAAGGGCCGCAGTCTGCATCGGCGGCTGGCCGCGCCGCAGATTGCCCGGGTGGCGCAGGCGCTGGAGGCGGCCGGTCCCGATGCCGACGATACCTTTGCGCGTGCGCTTCTGAACATGACCGATGCGGCGGAACGCGAGCGGATCCGCCGTCTCACCGGTTGGGAGGACGGAGGCGGAAATGGATGAGGCGCCACATGTCCTGATCGTGGATGATGACACCCGGATCCGCGAGCTTCTGGGCAACTACCTGCAACGCAACGGCTTCCGTGTCAGTACGGCGGCAAATGCTGCAGATGCACGCCGGAAGATGGCGTCTCTCCTCTTCGATGTCGTGGTGCTGGACATCATGATGCCGGGCGAATCCGGACTCTCTCTTACCGAGAGTCTGCGGGCGGAAGGTGGGGATGTGCCCATCCTGCTGCTCTCGGCGCTGGCGGAAACGGATGACCGCATCCGTGGGCTGGCCGCCGGCAGTGACGACTACATGGCCAAGCCTTTCGAACCGCAGGAGCTGCTGCTGCGCCTGCGGGCGCTGCTGCGCCGCCGTGGCGGTACGGACGGTGCGAGTGGCGGCGTGGTGTACTTTGGCCCCTGCGAGTTCGATACCCGCAGCGGAGAGTTGCGCTGTGAAGGCGAACTGGTGCGTCTCACCGGCCGGGAGCGGGAGATTCTGCGTCTTCTGGCCGCCCGTCCGGGCGAGCCGGTCTCGCGCGAGGAACTGACGCCGCCGGGCAGCGGCGAGAGCACCCGCGCGGTGGACGTGCAGATCAACCGTCTGCGCCGGAAGATCGAAAAGGATCCCTCCAACCCCGTCCTGCTCCGGACGATCCGGGGTGCGGGCTATGTGCTTGCCGCGGATGCTGCGGGAAGGCCGGCATGAGCGTCCGGCGGCAGAAAATGTCCTCCGGCAGCGGAGCCGGAGGCCCTGCGCAACCGCAGCGGAAGACGTTGTGGTGGCGCTTCAACAGGTTCCTTGAGCGTCACCTGCCGGAAGACCTCTACCGGCGCTCCATGATCATCGTGATTGCCCCGATGATCCTGCTGCAGACCATCATGGCCGGTGTCTTTCTGGAACGTCACTGGGAACGGGTGACGAAGACCCTGTCCAAGTCTCTGGGGCGCGAAATCGGCTTCATCGTCATGCTCTACGATACCGGGCCGAAGACTGCGGCCGCCGTGAAGCGTCTGGAGGACATGGCCAATGACCGTCTGGAAATCCACATGAAGGCGGAGAAGGGGACTCTTCCGCCACCCATGCCCAAGCCGCGTTTCTCCATTCTGCATTATCGCCTGTCGAAGTACGTGAACCGTTATGCGCCGGGGAAGCCCTTCTGGCTGGACACTTCCGGTGAAGACGGCCGGGTGGACATCCGCGTGCAGGTGGATGAGGGCCTGATCTTCCGATTTACGCCGCCCATGAGCCGGGCCTACGCCTCCTCCACCTACATCTTCCTGCTGTGGCTGGCCGGTGCGACGCTGATCCTGCTGCTGGTGGCGGTGATCTTCCTGCACAAGCAGATCAAGCCGATCCTGCGGCTGGCGGAGGCCGCACAGGCTTTCGGCAAGGGGCGGGACGTACCGGATTTCGAACCACGGGGCGCGGCCGAGATCCGGGCCGCATCGGTGGCCTTCCTCAACATGAAGCGCCGTATCGAACGCCACGTGGAGCAGCGTACCGCCATGCTGGCCGGCGTCTCGCATGACCTGCGCACCATCCTGACGCGGTTCAAGCTGGAACTTTCCATGCTCGACTGCGATTCCGGAGAGCTGGAGGCGATGCGTCAGGACGTGGACGAGATGCAGCGCATGCTGGAGGGCTACATCAACTTCGTACGCGGTTATGAAGGCGAGCGCACGCGGCTGTCGGACATCTGCGAGCTGCTGGAAAGCGTGCGCGAAGGCCTGCGTCATGGGGGGCGCGAGGTCAAGCTTGAATGCGCGGAGGGACTGACCGCGTCGGTGAAGCGTGATGCCTTGCAGCGGGCGATAGCCAATCTGGCGTCCAATGCCGTCCGTCATGCCCGTTCCCGGGTGCGGATCTCGGCATGGCGTGACGATTGCTATCTGCGGATCGCGATTGACGACGACGGCCCCGGCATACCGCAAGGAGAGCGGGATCGGGTCTTCCGTCCGTTCGTCAGGCTGGATGATGCGCGCAATCTGGATTCGGGCGGCACGGGACTGGGGCTCTCCATCGCCTTGGACATCGTGCAGAACCATGGCGGCGACATCGAACTGTCGGATTCGCCTCTGGGTGGCCTGCGGGCAGAGATGCGCGTCCCGCTCTAGCCGGCTTCCGAGAGGTCCGCAGTGTTCAGCGTCGTGCCAGCTTGTCGGCCATGACGGCAATGGTCTTCTGATAGACCGTGGCCCGATTCCACTGCTTGATGACGTTGTAGTTGTGGGTGCCCGGCCCCCATCCGCCGCCGCGCTTCCACCCATGTGCGCGCAGGAAATTGGCTGTGGAGGCAAGCACGTCCGGCACGGAATGGATGAGATCGCGCCGGCCGTCTCCGTCGAAATCCACCGCCAGGGCGACATATTTCGAGGCCAGAAACTGGGTCTGTCCGATCTCGCCCGCCCAGGCACCACGCATCTGCGCTGGGGTCATGTCGCCGCGCGCCACGATTTTCAGGGCTGCCATCAGCTCACGGCGGAAGAAATCGGAGCGCCGGCAGTCGTAGGCCAGGGTGGCCAGAGAACGGAAGATGGGCATCTTGCCCGAGTTGCGGCCAAATCCCGTTTCCAGTCCCCAGATGGCGGTCAGCACCTCCGGTGGCACGCCGTAACGCTGTTCGATACGATCGAAGAGCCGGCGGTGTTTCACGATCAGTCTGCGGCCTTTTCGGATCATGGCGTTGTTGACCCGCAGCCGCCAGAACTTCTCGAAGGAAAGCTTGAAGGAGTGCTGGTTGCGGTCCAGCTTGATGACGTACGTCGAATAGCGTACGCCGCCCAAGGCCCGGTCCACGACCCGGCGCGGGATGCCCCGGGCCACGGCTTCGCGCTTGAACTGGGCCAGCCACCTGTCGAAGCCGGTCGCGGTATTGCCGCAGGTGGCAGCCTGTGCGGCGCTGATGCTCAGCGCAATGCCGAGGGTGGCTCCCGCCAGTCTTGCGGTCACGGACATGAACGTCATCCTCCTGATTGCTCCCGGTCGTTGCGGTGAGGGAATATACACTCGCGGAAAACCGGGAGCAAACTGCTTCTTGCCTCGCGTCACGGTTTCGGGCTATATGGCGCGCGGTGGCCCGGGACGGGGGCGTTCACCCCTGGAGGAAGACCCGCCCCGGAAGCCGGATGAGCCGACGGACGCGCCATGCGAGGGACCTTGCGTGGGCGGTTCGTCTTTTTTGCATGCGAATTCAGGAGCAGATCCAATGGTTGACATGATCCAGCTGAAGGCCGTCAGGCGCGCGAGGAGCGGCAAGGGGGCCGCACGCGCCGAACGCCGCGCCGGGCGCGTGCCCGCCGTCATCTACGGGGACAACAGGGAACCCGAACTCATTTCCATCGACTTTCCCGAGATCTACAAGCACTTCATCAAGGGCCGTTTCGAGTCCAGACTGGTCGAGCTGGATGTCGAGGGCGAGAAGACGCGCACCATTCCGCGCGACGTGCAGCTGGATCCGGTGAAGGATCTGCCCATTCACGTGGACTTCCTGCGTCTTGGCAAGGGTGCCCGCATCTCCGTCGAGGTGCCGGTGGAGTACGTCAACGAGGAGGCTTCTCCGGGCCTGAAGCGGGGTGGCGCACTGAACGTCGTCCGTCACGCGGTCGAGGTGTGGTGCCGCGCCTCCCAGATCCCCGAGAAGATCGAGGTGGATCTGACCGGTCTGGAGATCGGCGACGTGGTGCACATTTCCGACGTCACCCTGCCGGAGGGCGTCGAGCCCACCATCACCGATCGTGACTTCACGCTCTGCGCCATCACAGGTGCCGGCGGTGCCGTCGGCGAGGAGGGCGAGGAAGCCGAGGGCGCCGAGGAAGGCGAGGCCGAATCCACCGAGGAGTGATCCGGCCTGCGGGCTGCTGACGGTATCCGATCATGAAGCTGATTGCAGGGCTGGGAAATCCCGGAGGCAAGTACGCCGCCAACCGGCACAACATCGGCTTCATGGCGGTGGACGAGATTGCGCGCCGTCACGGTTTTTCTCCGTGGCGGCGGCGCTTTTCCGGAGAGGTCGCGGAAGGACGTCTGGGCGGCGAGAAGGTGATTCTGCTCAAGCCCATGACCTTCATGAACGAATCCGGTCGCTCGGTGGGTGAAGCCATGCGTTTCTTCAGGCTGCAGCCCTCCGACGTCATCATCTTTCATGACGAGCTGGACCTGGCGCCCGGCAAGGTGCGCATCAAGACCGGTGGTGGTCATGCGGGGCACAACGGGCTGCGGTCCATCATGGCACACATCGGTGCAGACTTTCACCGGGTCCGTCTGGGCATCGGCCATCCTGGCGACAAGCGTCTGGTGCACGGCTACGTGCTGCACGATTTCGGGAAGGCGGAGCGGAAATGGCTGGAGCCGCTGATCGAGGCGGTGGCGGACAATGCCGACCTGCTGGTATCGGAAGACTTCTCGGGCTTCCTGAACCGGGTGCATCTGGCCGTTGCGCCGCACCTGCCGAAAGCTGACGGAGACAAGGACTGATGGGTTTCAAGTGCGGCATCGTGGGACTGCCCAACGTCGGCAAATCCACGCTTTTCAACGCCCTGACGCAGACGGCCGCCGCTCAGGCGGCCAACTATCCCTTCTGCACCATCGAGCCCAACGTCGGCGAGGTGGCCGTGCCCGATCCGCGACAGGACAAGCTGGCGGAGATTGCCGGGTCGAAGGAAGTCATCCCTACCCGCATCACTTTCGTGGACATTGCCGGGCTGGTGCGCGGGGCTTCGAAGGGCGAGGGGCTGGGCAACCAGTTTCTGGCCAACATCCGAGAGGTGGATGCCATCGTGCACGTGCTGCGCTGTTTCGAGGATGATGATATCACGCATGTGGAAGGTGGTGTCGATCCTGTCCGGGACGCCGAAATCATCGAGACGGAACTGATGCTGGCCGATCTGGAGAGCCTCGAGAAGCGTCTGGACCGTCTGGAAAAGAAGGCGAAGACCGGCGACAAGGAAGCGAAATATCTGGTCTCCCTGATGCGCAAGGCCACCGACCTTCTGGAAAACGGGAAGCCGGCGCGTCTTGCCGACATTCCTCCGGAGCAGGAAAAGGACTGGAAGGCGCTCAACCTGCTGACCTCCAAGCCGGTTCTCTATGTCTGCAATGTCGACGAGGGATCGGCGGCGACCGGCAACGTCTTCTCGGAGAAGGTGCGCGCCATGGCGGAGGAGCAGGGTGCCGGTGCCATCGTCATCTCCGCGGCCATCGAGGAGGAGCTGGCTCAGCTTTCCGACGAAGAGCGTGCGGAGTTCCTGGAAAGTCTCGGGTTGCACGAGGCCGGCCTCGACCGGCTCATCAAGGCGGGGTACGACCTGCTTGATCTCATTACCTATTTCACCTGCGGGCCGAAGGAGACCCGGGCCTGGACCGTGCGCCGCGGCACGAAGGCACCGCAGGCCGCGGGCGTCATCCACACCGATTTCGAAAAGGGTTTCATCCGGGCGGAGGTGATCGCCTATGACGATTACGTTGCCTGCGGCGGCGAGGCGGGCGCCAAGGAATCCGGAAAAATGCGCCTGGAAGGCAAGGACTATGTGGTGCAGGATGGTGACGTCATGCACTTCCGGTTTGCCACCTGATCTTCGGCCTCTCTTCTTGCGTGCGACGACCTGCAACTTTGGTTGCCTGTCTGTGGACGGTGACAACGTGGACGCTTGACAGAATCATCCTGACACGTCCTATTTTTTGCCTCTGTCGGCAGATGGTGCCGGTATCGGAGGGAAACCGGGGAGTCGGGACACATGTTACGCAGCATGATAACGCTGCTGGTTGCGCTGATTTTTGCAGCGGCCGGCAATCTTGCGGTCGTCGAGGCGGCGCAGGCCAAGAAGATCCAGAATTTCGGCGCGCGGAAATGGACGTTCGATGAGCAGAAATACGCTCCGCGCGTCGTCGATTACATTACCGACGAGAAACCGGGCACGATCATCATAGATACGCGGAGAAAGTATCTCTACCTCGTGCTCGGCAATGACAAGGCGCGCCGCTACGGCATCGGCGTTGGCAGGTACGGTTTCCAGTGGTCGGGGGTGGCGAAGATCGGTGCCAAGCAGAAATGGCCCGACTGGCACCCGCCCAAGGAGATGATCGAGCGTGAGCTGAAGAAGTATGGTCGCAGGCTGCCCGATGTCATGAAGGGGGGGCCGGACAATCCGCTCGGCGCCCGGGCCATGTATCTCTATCAGAACGGCCGTGACACCCTTTACCGTATCCATGGGACCAACCAGCCCTGGACAATCGGCCGTGCCGTTTCCTCGGGATGTATCCGCCTGCGCAACGAGGATGTCGTGGATCTCTACAAGCGCGTGAAGATCGGAGCGAAGGTCATCGTGAAATAGGTGGAGGGTGTGTCCGCCTGCTGGCGGTGCCCGATGTCGGACGAGAAAGAGGCCCGTCACCTCCTGACGGGCCTTTTCCTTGTCGACTGCAGGAACGGGCCTTTTCCCTTTCTTCCGGACCGTTCGGGCGAGAGGGGGCGGGTGGGATCCGAAGGTCCTTCCGTCCGGGGTCTCGGCCCGTTCCCTGTTGACGATTCGACAATAGCGAAAGATGCCGTAATGCTTACTGAATGCCCCGTTCATCCGGTATTCATTTTTGGCAGCTCTGAATTGTGACGAACATTTTCTCTCTCCCGACAGGAGATGTTCCGGGGTGGGAATGTATGTCTCTGCGGACGAAAGCGGGTCCCGGCAGCTGCGGGACCCGTTCGAGTCGAGGAAAGAGGAGGGGAGGGGGTCAGATATCCTGGCAGATGCCCGGGCGGCAGGTGTCCTCGTGCGGCGCCTTCATTTGCGGGAAGGTCTGGGCGGATGTCTTGTAGATGATGGTGACATTCTTCATTTCGCCGGCATGCAGGGGGTCTCCGGCGTCGGCCATGGTCAGCGCCACCAGCAGACCTGCGAACGCGGTGGCGGCGAAAGTGGCGGTTCCCATTGCGATCATGCGAAACATCGTCTTTCTTCCCTGTGCGAACGAGGTGTCCTGCGTCATTGCATGCTCCTCTTTTCGCACACCATTCCGGAACGGCTTCTGAATGCGGCATTCATCGGCTGTTCATGTTGGAAAGAAGGGCTTCCGGTGCGCCGGCATGCATGTGCCGGGCCGCCATCCCGCGTCACTGCGGACATGGTGACGCCTTCGACAGACGAGGGGATCAGGCGCGGGCCCGTTCCATGTATTCAGCAAAGCGGCGGAAGAGATAGTGGGAATCCTGCGGGCCGGGAGAGGCCTCCGGATGATGCTGCACGGAGAACACCGGGGCATCCGTCATGGTCAATCCACAGTTGGTGCCGTCGAAGAGGGAGACGTGCGTCTCCTCCACGCCTTCGGGCAGGGATGCGGAATCCACGGTAAAGCCGTGGTTCATGGAGGTGATTTCCACCTTGTGGGTGGTGAAGTCCTTTACCGGATGGTTGGCGCCATGGTGGCCCTGCTTCATCTTCTTCGTGCGGGCGCCCAAGGCGATGGCCAGCATCTGGTGGCCGAGACAGATGCCGAATACCGGCCGACCGGACCGTACCAGCTTCTCGATCTCCGGGCCGGCGTATTCGCCAGTGGCGGCGGGATCTCCCGGTCCGTTGGAAAGAAAGATGCCGTCCGGCTCCATGGCGAGGATGTCCTCCGCCTTCGTATCCGCCGGCACGACGGTCACCCGGCAGCCCACGTCGGCAAGACAGCGCAGGATGTTGCGCTTGATGCCGTAGTCCACGGCCACCACGTGGAAGCGCTCCACGTCCAGCTTGCCGTAACCTTCCGGCCAGTCCCAGGTTGTCGCCGTCCACTCGTAGGGTTCGGAGACGGTGACGCGGGCGGCCAGATCGGCCCCGACAATGCCGGCCCATTCCGCAGCCTTGCGTTTCAGGGCTTCTATGTCGAAATGCCCTTCCGGATCATGTGCGATGACGGCGTTCGGCATGCCGTTTTCGCGGATCAGGGTGGTGAGGGCGCGGGTGTCCACACCGCTGATGGCGATGATGCCGCGTTCCTTCAGCCAGTCGGAGAAGTGCTGCGTCGCCCGCCAGTTGGACGGATCGGTCACCTGCGCCTTCAGCACGCAGCCGCGCACCCGCGTTTCCTGCTGCGGGTTGGAAGTCTCGTCGTCTTCCGGGTTTGTGCCCACGTTGCCGATGTGGGGGAAGGTGAAGGTGATGATCTGGTCGGCATAGGAGGGATCGGTGAGGATCTCCTGATAACCGGTCATGGCGGTATTGAAGCATACCTCGCCGACTGCCTCTCCAGTGGCGCCGAGTCCGATGCCCTCGATGACGGTTCCGTCCGCCAGAACCAGGATTGCGGTCGTTCTGCGGGGCTGCCAAGGGGCACTCATGCGGCAATCTCCTCTCGATGTCCTGCCGGGTGTGTAAAGCCTGCGCGAGCGGGCGTGTCAAGCATGGCGGTTGAAAGCGGAGCCCGCAGGGACTAGTTTTCGCTGGAAATGGAGGAAAAAGGGGAAGGCACCCATGGGCGAGAGCTTGCGCGAACGCATCAACGAGGAACTCAAGGCGGCCATGAAAGCGCAGGACAAGCGTCGCATGGCCACCCTGCGGCTGATCACGGCGGCTTTCAAGGATCGGGACATCCAGTCTCGGGGAGAAGGCCGGGCCGATTCGCTCTCCGAGGCCGACCTGCAGGCCATTCTTGCCAAGATGATCAAGCAGCGGCGCGAATCGGCGGAAGTCTATGACAAGGGCGGTCGTCCTGAGCTGGCGGCTGCGGAGCGCGAGGAAATCGCCATCATCGAGGAGTTTCTCCCCCGCCAGCTTTCCGACGAGGAAGTGGAGCAGGCTGTCGCCGAGGTGATTGCCGAAACCGGCGCCGAGGGACTGAAGGACATGGGCCGCGTCATGGGCGCCCTGAAGGCGAAGTACGCCGGCCAGATGGACATGGCCCGCGCCTCCAAGCTGGTCAAGGAGCGATTGGGTTGAATTCGGTCCGTTGTGGTCGTATCAGGTCGAAAGTATCTCCTTGAAGTTGTTGTCGGCTGCATTTATCATGCTTTCGGTTGAATGGTGGCTTGCTGAAGGAGTGACAGATGGCAAAGATTGCCAGCAGAAGATCCTTCCCCGTTTCCGGAAGGTCATTTCACGCTCCGCTTCGGCAGACGGGTGATCATGTGGTCTTGGCGGGGAGAATGAGCAAGGTTTCCCGAAAGCAATTTGGACTTCCCCGGAAGACCATGGCGGTTTCTCCGGAGGAAAGACGGCTGGATGCAGAACTGGACGCGCTTGATGTCCGTCTGTCCAGACTGAGGGAAAAGGTGGAGAGACTCAGGATGCGTTTCCGGGATCTGGAAATCCATCAGGGTTGATTTTTCTAACGTTTCCGAAGCGATCCTGTCCATGGTCTTCAGTGAACGTCTGGCCCGGCTGACAAAGGTTGTTCAGCGGCTCAATGCG
>JAJRRY010000199.1 GCA_024279095.1 Alphaproteobacteria bacterium | reverse complement strand
CCCGCCGGTCGTGGTCTCCCCGACCGCGACCGGAACGGTCATGCCTCACCCCACCACCGGCGATCCGTCGTTCGGGTCATCGGTGTTCGCGTAGGACATCACGAAATCATTGCCCGGCATGTGCGGGAAGCCGCGGAAGTTGACCGCGTTGCCGAAGCGCAGCCGGCAGGTCTCGAACTGCCGGTCGCATCCGGCGCTCACCGTGAAGGCATCGCCCGCCGCCACGGCCCGCCGCGGCGAGGCCACCAGCTCAAGCCGCACGCCGTCGGCATCGACCCGGTGCGCCAGCACCCGCGCCACGTCGCCGGCATTGGCTCCGCTCACCCAGGTCAACAGCCCCTGCACGAACCAGCCTGCGGCATAATCCTCCAGCCCGTCCGCCAGGAACGCCGTCGCCCCCTCCACGACCTGCACCGTGCCGCCGCCCGTCCAGCGCACGTCGGAGAGATCCACCCCGCAGCGGGCATCCCCGACCTCGGCGTCGCAGCCGTAGCCGTAGACGCGTCCGCGCGGCTGGTCGAGATAGTGTGCCAGCCCACGCAGCTCGGCCTCGAAGTGCACCGTGCCGCGGGTGATGCGCCCGATGGATCCGGTGCGCAGCAGATGCCGCACCTGCGGATCCGTCCAGTCCACCAGCCACACCGCGATGCGGGCATCGTCATAGAGCCCGGCGCCCAGGTCCTCCTCGCGCAGGTCGGCGGAGGACAGCGCGCCGGCCACCTCGGAGTTGGCCACCGCCAGCCCCAGCGATGTCTCCGCCTCCGACGCCGTGAAGCCCGACGCCGCCCGGCACGTCACCCCCTCGATCTCCAGGTCGCGGTCATGATCGGTAAACCCCAGCCGCACGCCGTCGGCCCGCGTCACGATCCAGCACAGACAGAGCGTCGCCGCCCCGCCCTCCAGCCGCTCCCGCATCACATCAGGCAGAGATCGCATGCATACCTCCCCTCATTCCGCATTCCCACCAGACCCGAGCCGTCCCGCGCACATGTCCTTCCCCCTTCGGCTCACCGCCGGGCCCAGTCCCGGCGGTCCAGAGCGACACGCTCCGACGCAACAAGAGGCGCCTCCGCATGGATGCCCGGATCAAGTCCGGGCATGAGCCGGAGTTTGAAGCTCGACCTTGCATCCCTTTTGGCTCACTGCCGGGCTTGACCCGGCAGTCCAAGGCAACACGCATCGACGCCCGCCACTCACTCACCTGCCAGCCGCGCCTCCCGGCCGCGATCGTAACGCTCATGCTCACACCCTGATCTCCACCAGCGAAATGTCCGGCGCCACGCCGGCGCGAAAACCCTGCATGTCGATGCGCAGCTCGTCCGTCTCGAAGCGCACCGGCACGTCGAACTCGTAACCGGCGGTGATCACCGCCCCGGCCGCCGGCGGCACGTCGAAAACGATCTCTCCGCTCGCCACGTCCACGCGCCAGCCCCCCGTCATCTCGGCGCCATCCACGGCGACGCGCACCGTGCCGTCCACCGGCTTGGCGATCTCCCGCACCGTTGCCGCAGCGCCGCTGCCGTAGGTCTTCACCAGCCGCCAGGCGGTGCGCGATCCGTCGCCGGTGCCGATCGGCTGATCGTCCGGCGCCGGATCGGCCAGCGGCTGGCAGGACTTCCAGTCGCTCCAGTCGCGGAAGCGGAAGCCGTAGAGGCTGCCCATGCGCGCCTCGAAAAAGGCGATCACCGCATGCAGGTCCTCCATGGAGCGGCAGCCGTAGCCCACCTCGTAGCGCCGCCGGGCATCGCGCCAGCGGGCATTGCGCTGCTCGTGGCCGGATCCCAGCACGACGATCTCGGTGCGCCGCGTCAGCGCACAGGTGGCCCGCCAGGAAATGTCGACCGGAAAGCGCACCTCGTGAAATGCCGTCATGTTCTAGAGGTTCCTCCGTCCCTCGGCCACGGCGCGCGCCAGCTCCGCGGCTATGCGCCCGCGGTTGCGCCGGAAGCTCTCCGCATCCTGCGTGGTGATGTTCATGGTGACGGTGACCGGTGCACCGCCCTGCGCCCGCACGCCCAGCTTTCCGTCCGGCCCGCGGGCCAGCGGCATGATCGCCTCCGGCCCCGCCTCGCCCATCAGCCCAAGCCCGTTCGCCATGGGAAACAGCGTCGGTCCGTTCACCACCCCGCCGGAAGCAAAGGCGCGCACGCGCCCGGTGGAAAAGACGTTGCCGTCGGCGGAAGCAAGCAGCCCGCCCAGCATGCCGCTCAGGCCGGAGAACATCGGACGCAGGGCTGCGTTCAGCGTCAGCCGAGCCAAGGAAGCAGCCAGCGACTTCAACACGTCGGAAAACTTCCTCCCGGAAACGATTGCTCCGGACAATCCGTCAGCCATGGTCCGCGCGAACGCCCGCGACAGGCTCTCCATATCGCGCATGTCGCGTTTCAGCACGCCAGTGTCCAGTCGCACCGGAATGACAATCTCATCTGCCGTCTCGGGCATATCTCCCTCCGTCCGGATAACGTTCCATCAGCCGATCGAGGTCCTCCTGTCGCATTCGTCCCTCCTGCCCGCGCCCCGTTCCATGCAGGGCATCCATCAGAGCCTTCAGCTCCCGCGGCGTCATGCGCCAGAAGGCATGCGGCGGAATACCGAACGCCGCCGCTACTGTCCCCATCAGCTGCAGATAGGGGATACCCATTCCTACTCTCCGTCCTGCGGAAAGGCCGCGGCCAGCAGGCGCACGGCGGTATCCACATAATCCCTTACGCCCTTCTCAGCCGCCAGGGCGGCCACCTCGTCGTTTCCGATATCATGTCCGGCACCGCGCATGCCGGCGCCGATGATTGCCACCAGTTCCCGCGCACTCATCCTGCCGCGCTCGAACCGTTCCGCCAGAGCCACCAGATCCGGCTCGTCCAGCGTCTCCTCCAGTTCCGCCAGCGCACCAAGGGTCAGACACATTCGCCATTCCCGACCGCCCAGCGTCGCGATGATCTCGCCGCGTTTTCCATTGCAGCTCATGCCTGCATCCTCCCGCCTGCTGTTCACAGCGCCACGAAAGTCAGCTCGCCGGCCGATTCCAGCGAGATCTCGAAGGTCAGCTCTCCGTGATGCTCGCCGGAGTATTCAAGCGAGGCGATCTGGAACAGCCCCTCGACAACTCCGAAATCGGGCACGATCACCTGAAATCGCGCCACTTCCCCATCGAAGAACAGTGACCGCATGCGCGCATCCGAGGGCTCATCCCGGAAGATGCCCGTGCCCGAAATGGAGGCGTTGCGGATGCCCGCTCCGGCCAGCAGCTCGCGCCACCTTCCAGGCGACATCTGGTGCGTTGCGTCCACCTGCCCCGCCGAGAATGCCAGCCTGTGCGAACGCAGCCCCGCCACCGTGACGAAGTTTCCCGTCCCGTCATCGATCTTCAGCAGGAGATCCCTGCCTTTCTGTGCTCCCATGTCTTTTTCCCCGATCCATCATTCAAAGTATCCGCCACACTCACCACAAGTGATGATTCAACTTCTTCAACCTGCTTCTCGAGTGGCGAGAAAAAACTCTGCTATCTCAGCAGCATGCATACACTTCCGCAGTCCTCAGAGGAGCGGATGCGTGATGGCCTGCAGCCGCAGAATTCCATGGAACAGCCGTCCGTCGCGCATCCGCACCACGCTGCGGAAAACCGTCCGCAACTCCACCAGCCGGTGCCCGTCAAGGGCAAGCGGTGCATCGTCGAGCAGCATGTCCATGCGCCCGAGGATCTCGTATGCCTGCCGCCGCCCGCCATGCTCCGACCATGCATGCAGGCTCAACGCGTGCCGTTCCCCGCGGGCATCAAAGGTATTTCTGTCCCGCGTCGCGATTTCGCCGATCGTGACATAGGGCGGCAGCATCCTTCGCGGAGGTCGGTCATAGACCCGTGCGCCGCCCAGCAGCACGCTCAGTTCCGCATCCGCCCGCAGAGCCTCCAGCACCGCCCGGTGCAGCATCAGCGCCGCATCTCCTGTCATGCTCCGTTCCCCTGACCCGAAGTAGAAAAGGTTTCTGCCACAATCCGGCGAACCACATCCGGCTCCAGCCCGTCACCGGCAATCCGCAGCTCCGCCCCCTCCGCCGCCTCTTCCGCCCAGGCCGCAGCTTCCGCCTTCCCGTCCGCGATCCGATGCGCCAGTTCCGGACGCATCGCTTCCGCCGTCTGCACGAGTGCACGCTGCGCCACCCGGAGGGCCGCCGCGAGAGAGAGGGGGCTCACAACGGCACCTCCAGGCACAGGCAGACAACATGCCGCCGCCTGCCGTCAGGGTCGTATGCGGCACGAATGTCAAATGTCCGTTCTCCGGCCACCATCCGCATGCCGGGCCAGATGTCGTTGCGCCAGCGCATGACGATCTTGCTGGTCAGCCGGCCCGCCGGAGCATCGGCCCACAGGCCTTCGCCTCCACGCCGGGGTCGCACTGCGGCCCAGACATCGGCCACGTCTTCCCATCCGGTGGAGACACCGCCAGCCCCGTCGTCCGTTTCCACGGGCGCCTGCAAGGTCATGCGCGTGCGCATGGCGCCAATGCGTGGTCTCCGCATCGTCACAACCGCACCCTCCTCCAGGAAGCCATCATGCGCCGTGCGCCGACGGGCAGGTCATCACCGTTCCGGCCGTCGCCGCCCTCGCGGTTCTCAAACCAGTACGCCACGACAAGCAGGATCACCTGCCGCAGATCGGCAGGCACGTTCTCCGGCGCATCTCCGAATCCAGCACGGATTTGCAGCTCCACCACATTCAGTCCTTCCCTCTCTTCGAGAAAGCCCGGCAGCGCCCGCACGCGCGCCGGTCTGCCGGAAAGATCGGTTTCGTAGAGAGCCGGATCGACCGTGACCAGTCCCTCCGGCGTCAGGATTCGGATCTCCTCCACCGCCTGTACCGGATGCAGCGGGATCTCCAGGATCCCGCACCCCGGCCATCGGTCGCGATAGAGACCCCACTGCTGGGTAATCAGTGCCAGGTCGCATTCGAATTCGATGCGGCTGGTTGCTGCGGCAATCAGTGCTTCGATCAGGGCATCCTCGTCGGTTCCGTCCACCTTCAGGTAGGCTTTCGCCATGTCGAGAGTGACGGGCGGCACCGACGGCGGCGTCACGAGTGTCAGGGGCATGGGCGATCTCCGGTTGATCCGTCAGTGACCTCCCCCGTTCCGCCGGAGAAAAAGGGGCGGAACTCCACCTTGCGGCAGAGAACCGCCCCTTCCGGCACACGCAAGGGAGGAAGTGCCAAACTCACGTTCAGGCGGAGAACTTCAGCAGCTTGATCGCATCGAAGTCCTGCACGCCGCCGCCCACCCGCTTGGTGGTGTAGAACAGCACGTAGGGCTTGGCGGAATAGGGATCGCGCAGCACCCGCACCCCGGCCCTGTCGACCACCAGATAACCGCGCCGGAAGTCGCCGAAGGCCACCGACAGCGACCCTGCGGCCATGTCCGGCATGTCCTCCACCTCGACCACGGGGAAACCCATCAGGGTCGGGCGCGCCCCTGCGGCAGCCGCCGGCTGCCACAGATAGTTGCCGTCCGCATCCTTCAGCTTGCGGATTTCCGCCTGCACGCGCCGGTTCATCATCCATACGGCGTTCTGCCGATAACCGGACTTCAGGGCATGTACCAAGTCGATCAACACGTCGGATGCCCCGGAGGCCGGCAGCGCTCCATCCGTCCCCGTTTTCACGAACCCCAGCGATCCCCAGCTCCATGCGCTTTCGTCCACCGTTGGCACGGTCAGGAAGCCCTGTGGCTTCGTCGTGCCGTCACCGTTGACGAAAGCCTCGGTCTCCTGCTCCGAGAAACTGGTGATGATCTCCTCCGCCAGCCACTGGCCCACGTCCACGGCCGCATCGTCGAGCAGCGTCTGCGTGGCGGCAGGCATGGCATAGAGCTCCATCGCCGGGAAGGTCAGCTCGGCCAGTTGCGGCGGCGTGGTTTCCGGGCGCTGGGCCGTTTCACCCACCCATCCGGCAGCAGCCCGGCTGGTGGCGAAAGGCTTGCGATAGACGCCGGCCGAGATACGCCGACTGCCGGCCACGGAGCGCACCGGCGAGGCTTGCGCCAGGAGCCTGCCGACTTCACGCTCCAGTTCGTCATGAGCAAGATAGCCGCCTTCCTGTCCGTTTCCCGCCGACAACGACTTCGCCTCCAGCCTGTGCAGACGCGATGCATCGCCGCGGCGCATGTAGATCTCGAAGGCACTCTTGCGCTCCTCCGCCCCGGCATCCCCGCCGGCCGTCTCCGCCGTTTCCAGTCCCGGCCTGGACATGCGCAGTGCAAGCGCATCGAGCCGTTTCTGCTGAGCGTCCAGCGCCTCGGAAATGCCTGCCATCTTCTCCTCCAGGAGCGGATCCGCGGCACCGCGGCGCTCCAGTGCCGCCAGTCGCGCCTCGTTGGCGGCACGGAACTCCTCGAAGGCATGCATCAACTCGGCCATGAGCCCCTCGGCATCTTCCGCCGTTCCCGCCACCTTCGTTTCCAAATCGGGCATGTCTGTCATATGCATCTGTCTCCTTTTGCAGTCAGAAATTCCGGCGCACGCCCGCGCCTTTCTCCACCCGCGGACAGGTGTCCACGGTGCACCACGTCCCGGAGGCCACCGATCCGCGCCCTAGGCATCATCGGAAAGGTGACGAGCGATATCTCCCACAGGTCCACCGCCTTCAGCAGTCGTGCCCGGCGTGCCGGATCACGCCCCGCAACCACTGTCCGGAAGCCTATGGAGAGACCGTCCAGCGCCCCGATGCGCACCAGCTCGGCCAACTCCCTGCCTCGTGCGGTACCCAGGGCCAGTCGCCCGCGCACAAACAGCCCGCGGTCGTCCTCGCGGATTTCGTGCCACACACCCACCGGCTGCGCAGGATCATGCTGGTGCAGCATGCGGATTCCCCGCGTCCCCTTGCGGCGCAACGAGCGTGCGAAGGCACCGGGCAGGACGATGTCGCCCCCCTGATCCCGCACGTTGAACAACGAGGCGTATCCGGAGAACATGCCGTTCCCGTCGATGCGCCCCCTCATGACCGCTCCTCCATGCCGGCGCAATCGAGCACGTCCCCGCCTTCCACGGGCGAGTAGCCGACCGCCTCGCGCTTCTCGTTGACGGTCAGGAAGTCCGCCTCCCGCAACCGGCTCCACAAGGCATCCCGTTCGCCGGAAAGGGCCTCTACCGCATCGGTATCGATATCCAGACGCAGGTTCCCGCCCCAGGCCGGGGCCAGCCATCCCGTGAGGCTTTCCGCAAGCCTGCGGGCCAGTGGCAGCACCGTCTGCCGCCAGAACACGCGATTGGCTTCCGCGTAGTTGGAATAGGTATTGTCGCCCGGAATGCCGAGCAGCATGGGCGGCACACCGAAGGCCAAGGCTATGTCGCGGGCTGCGGCATGTCGCATCTCGATGTGCTCCATGTCCCGTGGCGCCAGCGAGAAGGGCGTCCATTCCAGCCCGCCTTCCAGAACCATGGGCCGCCCTGCGTTGTGCATGCCGGCATGCGCTTCCTCCAGCTCGCGCTTCAGGCGCTCGAACTGGTCCGCCGTCAGACCGCCCTCGCCGCGGTAGACCAGCGCCCCGGATGGACGCGCGGCGTTGTCCAGCAGGGCCTTGGCCCAGCCGCTGGCGGCATTGTGGATGTCCACCGCCCGTGCCGCCGCCTGAAAGGGCGAAAGGCCCAGCATGTCCGACAGCGGCGAGAAGAGCCGCATCTGCATTACCGGCGGGACCGGATCTCCCGCTCCCTGCATGATGCGCTGCGTGCATCCTCCCGCCGCATATTCCCAGGCCACCGGCCATCCGTCATCACCGGTCACGATACGCACCCGCTCCGGATGCAGAACGTGCAGTTCCGCCGGCTCCCGTCCCGCCAGCAGTACACGCAGCCAGCCGTTACCCGAAATCTGCAGGTGCGAGATCAGCGCCTCCACCAGTTCACTGCCGGACTGGCCCGGATTGGGCCGGTGCAGAAGTGCAAGGGCGGGATGATCTTCGACCTCCCGCACGCCTTCGTATGCCAGCCAGGGGATGGAGGCCACCGCCTGCGCAATCATGGAAACGCAGCGGTATCCCACCGGATTGCCCGCATACCCCTCTCGTGCAAACGTTTCCGGAACTCGGAGATGCCAGTGCGGCTCCCCCAGCGGATGCAGCTCGAACATTGCCCGCGGGCAGGCACGGGTCTCCGGCGGGCGCGCAAAAGCGGCCCGCAGACGCGAGATGATGGATGGCATGTGTTCTTCCCGATTTTCTTTCGTGTCGGCCTGCCACCGGCTGTCAGACGCACCGCACCCGCGGTTCCGTCATGT
>JAJRRY010000198.1 GCA_024279095.1 Alphaproteobacteria bacterium | reverse complement strand
GATGTCATCCACCACCGAGGGCAGGGTATAGAGGAAGGTACCGTCCTCGCGCACCAGAACGGGGTCGGACAGGGTGGAAAGCTCGATTTCCACGGGGCCGCGCACCACATCCTCCCAGAGAATGGTGTTTTCCGGCAATCGGAAGCGCCAGTGCGGCTTGCGTCCCGCCTCTTCCAGCGCCTTGCGCGCCGCCTCCGTAAGCTCCAGTCCCGAGCGGTCATAGACGGGCGGGCGCCCGGTCATGATCTGCGCCTTGCGCTTCAGGGCGAGTTCCTGCTCCGTCTCATAGCAGGGATAGAGAAGGCCGGCCGCCTTCAGTCGTTCCGCGGCCTCTTCGTAGAGGGACATACGGGCGCTCTGGCGCTCCACGGCATCGGGCGCCATTCCCAGCCATTGCAGATCTTCGATGATGGCGCGGGCGTATTCCTCGCGCGAGCGGGCCGTGTCGGTATCGTCGAGGCGCAGGATGAAGCGACCGTCATGCTTTCTGGCAAAGAGCCAGTTGAGCACGGCGGTGCGGATGTTGCCGATGTGCAGATAACCCGTCGGCGATGGGGCGAAGCGCACGGTGACGGTCATGGATGTTCCCGGAATGCGTTGGTGATGGGATAGCGGCGGTCGCGTCCGAAGTTGCGGCGGGTGATCTTGACGCCGGGTGCCGCCTGCCGCCGCTTGTATTCGGCAATGTAGAGCATGTTCTGCACACGGGTGACGAGTTCCGGTGCAAAACCGCGACGGGCCACGATCTCGCGCACGGGCAGCTCCTCCTCGATCAGATCATGCAGGATGGCATCCAGAACGTCGTAAGGGGGCAGGGTGTCCTGATCCGTCTGCCCCGGTTTCAGTTCCGCCGACGGCGGTTTGGTGATGATGCGCTCCGGCATGACCGCACCGTCGGGACCGAGGCAGCCGTCGGGGCGCCGATTGTTGCGCATGCGGGCCAGCTCGTAGACCTGTGTCTTGTAGACGTCCTTGATGGGATTGAAGCCGCCGTTCATATCACCGTAGAGCGTGGCATAGCCGACCGCCATCTCGGACTTGTTGCCGGTGGTCAACACCAGCGAGCCGAACTTGTTGGAAATGGCCATGATGATGGTGCCGCGACTGCGCGACTGGAGATTCTCTTCCGTCACGCCCATCTCCGTGCCAGCGAACAGCTCCGCCAATGCCTCGTGAAAGCCGCGTACCGGCGCGTGGATGGGCACCACATCATAACGCACCCCCAGGAGCCGAGCTGTCTCCTCCGCATCCTCCAGGCTTTCCGAGGAGGTATATTCATAGGGCAGCATGATGCAGTGCACCCGTTCTGCGCCCAGTGCATCCACGGCAATGGCCGCTACAAGTGCCGAATCGATGCCGCCGGAAAGCCCCAGAACCACACCGGGAAAGCGGTTCTTGCGCACGTAGTCCCGCGTGCCGAGCACGCAGGCGCGCCAGATGGCGTCCAGCCCTTCCGGGTGCGGATGGCAGGGGCCGCCCCCGAAGCGCCAGCCGTCCGCGCCGTGCTCCAGCGTAACGGTGGCGAAGTCTTCCGCGAAGCCCTCCAGCCGCCAGGCCAGATCGGCGCAAGTGAGGCCGTCCCGTCCTCCGGTGCCAGGGTTGAGGGCGAAGGAACCACCGTCGAAGACAAGCTCGTCCTGTCCGCCCACGAGGTTCAGGTAGGCCAGCGGCAGCCCCGTCTCGCCGACGCGTCCTTCCACGAGTTCAAGCCGCGTGTCATGCTTTTCCTCCTCGAACGGCGAGCCGTTGGGCACGATCAGGGCCTCTGCGCCACGGGCCTTCAGATGAGCCACGACGTCCGGAGTCCAGATGTCCTCGCATATGGGAATGCCGAGCCGCACGCCCCGGAACTCCAGAGGTTCCGGTAGCGGGCCGGGGGTGAACACCCGTTTCTCGTCGAAAACGCCATAGTTGGGCAGATCGTGCTTGTGCCGGATTGCGGCGATCCGCCCGCCCTCCAGCAGCAGGACGGAATTGTGCAGCCGCTCTCCTTCGCGCCAGGGCGTACCGACGAGAATGGCGGGACCTCCGGCGGCATGGCGCGCGATGTCTTCAACTGCTTCCATGCAGGCGCGCACGAAGGAGGGGCGCAGCACCAGATCCTCGGGCGGATAACCGGCAAGGAACAGTTCCGGCAGAACCACCAGATCGGCACCTTCCCGGCTGCCGCGTTCCGCCGCCTCCCGTACCCGGGCGGCATTGCCCAGGATGTCACCGACCACCGCGTTGAACTGCGCAAATGATATGACGATGCGTTCATCCATGCCGCGGTGATAGCCGGAAACCGGATGGTGAGGCAACGGCGACCATGTCCCGGCGCGGGCGTTCTTCGCCATGTACGTCCCTTGGGAACGGGTGTTGCCGGCGTGCGGTCATGCCCCGAGGTTGCAGAGGTTAATCCCCTGATAACGCAAGCGGCCGAAATGGCAGGGATTCATTATCCCGAATCACCTGCGTTAACCTTTCGCAACGTTCCGGAAGAGTAGCGTCGGCCCTGCGCATGGGGCCAATGCGTTTCGGGTAGCGGACATGGCGAACGAAATACAGAGGCACTCTGCCCTGCAGATGATGCTGGAGGACCTCGATACGGGCATCGCCGGACTGGATGCGGACGGGCGGGTTCTGTGTGCGAACGGTTCATTTTATGTGCGGCTGGCCACCAGCGGACTATCCGGAGACGTGCCTCCGGCGGAGCTCAGGCGGCGGCTCCATGCTGCAAGTCTTTTCGAGCTATGCCCCATTCTTGCCGATCCGCCGGCTCGGGTGCGCGGAAGGGACGGGCGCACCTATCGTGTGCTGCTGACGCGGCATGACGAGGGGCCTCTTTCCGCCACCGTGCAGATCCTGCGGCCCATATGCTACAGCGATTGCGGCAGCATGGAAGAGGTGCCGCTTCCCGGTGCCGATGGGCAGGCCGGGCGTGAGCTGTTGCGCCGGTTCGCTCATGAGACACGCACTATGCTCACCAACATCATGGGTTTCGCGGAGCTGATGCGTGCCGGATGCAAGGGACGGCCCGCAGAGCGCGAGCACGAGGAATGGGCAGCCTACATCCGCGAGAGTTCCGCCTTTCTGCTGGAGGAGCTGGGACACCTTACGGATCTGGTCAATGCCATGGAAGCGCCGGCGGAAGAAGAAGTCGAATGCCTCTCCGCCCGGGAGCTCGTGGAGGCGCTGGCTGCGGATTCGCCCGTGCGCTGCGTGCTTGAAATGTCCGATGAGGGCCTGACCACCGTCCACGGGGATCTGAACATGCTGGTTCGCGGCATGGGCGTGCTGTGCCGCCTGCTGGTTGCCGGGCTGCCCGGTGCCAAGGTTCGCGTAAGCCTGACAGGCAACGATGATGGTGTCACGATTCGTCTTTTCCGTCTGCTGCCGGCCGCCGGTGAGGCACTTCCTGCGCATGCGGGCAATGCAGGCGGCACGAACGGCGGAGTCTTTGCCCTGCCACTGGCCCGGGCCATCGTGACGAGACATGGAGGAACACTGGAATATCATGAACGGGGAAGAGGGGAGGCCTGCTACGAGATCCGGCTGCCGGCCTGCATGAAACAGGAGCGGCAACCAGAGGTAGATTAAACACCCGTAAACGGACTACAGGTAGCATATCCCCTGCTATGAACGAAATGTTTGCAGTGACGACAGGTCAGGATGCGGGGGAGCGACTGCTGGAGGTCCTGGAGCGCGATTTCCAGATCGCCCACGTGCGCACCGATGCGCGACACGAGGTCGTCAGCCGTTCCGGTGAGCTGCTGGATCGCCTTCTCGGAGGCGAGAAGAACGAATGCCCCATTTCCAGAGGCGTTAACCTGAAAGCGGTCTGTCCGCATTTTGGTGACGAGACGGCCACACTGAAAGGGCGCTGGGGGCGCGATGTGTTCATGCGGGTGCTGGTGCTGGACGACGGTGGCCGGCTTTATATCTTCCGGGACGCCACCAGCGAGTCCCTGGCCCGTGAAGCCTTGCGCGAGGCCGCAGAAGAAGCAGCAGCCGCGCGGCGCGCGCGTCATGTCTTCATGTCCCAGACGGCACACGAGTTCCGTACGCCCATCAGTCTGATCCTTGGCAATGCGGATCTGCTGCTGGATCCGTTCAAGGCATCGGGGTTGTCGGAGGAAGTGGCACTGGCGCTGGAGACCATCCGCGACGCAGGTCGCATCCTGCTGCGCAACGTCAATGACATGCTCGAACTGATGCGAGTGGAAGCGGGGCAGATTCTGGCGGAACCCGATGTATACAATCTTGCTGCCCTGGTGCAGGCGGTGGTCGATGCCTGTCAGAAGGAAGCGGACAACAGGGATGTTGTTCTCGAAGCGGATCCGGAGCTGCTGGACCGGGCGGGAAGTCCGCATGTCCTCGTGGACAGGATTCTCTTTCGCAAGGCACTGAGGCGCATGCTGCTTCTGTCCGTCTCGGTCTGTGGGCCCGGCAAGCGCGTCATTCTGGACAAGGGGCGGACAGAAGATGGAAAGCTGGAGCTTTCCCTGTGCTTCGATACCGGCATCTACACGCCGCAGCAGGTGAAGGAAGCCTGGGTGAATGGTGGCCACCTCCCGGAACTGGGGCTTGTCGGGCTCATCAGCAATTACGCCGTACGGCTTGCCGAACGAGTCTTTGCCGTTCTCGGCTGTCGGCTGCGGATCGAGGAAACGGGCGAACGGGAAGTCTGTCTGCGTCTCACCCTGCCGGAAGTCGAAAAATAGACGCATCCCTTTTCCGACGTATGGTGGAATGCCTATAATGCCCGGCAATGAAACAGGCGACCGGGAGGCACGATATCATGCGTCTTGATGATGAACGACCCAGCGAAAACGTGGAGGATCGCCGAGGCGGCGGCATGGGCGGATTCGGGTTTCCGCGCGGTGGAGGACGTCGCGTGCGCATTCCCGTCGGGCGCTCGCGCGGTGGCATCGGGATAGGCGGGATCATTCTGATTCTTGCACTGAGTTATTTTCTGGGAATCAATCCTCTCGAAATGCTCAACGGCGGTGGTGGTCTGGCCCCTACGCAGCAACGGGACGTGTCCACAAGACAGATTCCCGGCAGCGGCAATCGACAGGCCTCGAACGATGCCGGGAAGATCTTTGTCGCCAAGGTTCTGGGTACGACGGAACGGACGTGGGAGCGCGTCTTCAGCCAGCAGCTCGGTAAGTATTATCGCAAACCGACGCTTGTGCTTTTCTCCGGATATGTTCGCTCCGCCTGCGGAATGGCGGGAGCGGCCATGGGACCGTTCTACTGTCCGCGTGACGGCAAGGTGTACATCGACCTTTCCTTCTATGACGACATGAAGCGCAAGCTGGGTGCACCCGGCGACTTCGCTCAGGCTTACGTGATTGCGCACGAGGTGGGACATCACGTGCAGAATCTGCTGGGGATCGCGGACAAGGTCGCCGCTGCCCGCTCTCGCCTGAGCAAGGCGGAGGCCAATGCGCTGTCCGTTCGCATGGAACTGCAGGCCGACTGTCTGGCCGGCATCTGGGGGCATGACAACGCCCGCCTGCTGGAGAAGGGAGATCTGGAAGAAGCCCTGAATGCCGCGGCAGCCATTGGCGATGACCGGCTTCAGCGTCGTTCGCAGGGCTATGTGGTTCCGGAAAGCTTCACGCACGGCACTTCGGCGCAGCGTGTGCGTTGGTTCCGGCGCGGCTTCGATACGGGCGACGTCCGCGCCTGCGATACCTTCCGGGCGAAAAAGCTGTAAGTGTCGAAGGGGCGGGGGCAGGTCTGCTCCGGCTGCCGGTATCAGTGACCGGGCAGGAAGAGTACCAGAGAGGGGATCAGCGTCAGCAGGAGCAGGCGGATGATGTCCATCACCCAGAAGGGCGTCACGCCACGGAAGATGGTGCCGGTGGTCACATTGCCCACCACGCCCTTGAGCACGAAGACGTTGAGGCCGACGGGTGGCGTGATGAGGGAGATCTCCGTCACCACCACGACGATGATGCCGAACCAGACCGGATCGAAGCCCAGGGAGGTCACCAGCGGAAAAAAGATCGGCACCGTAAGCAGCAGCATGGACAGGGATTCGAAAACCGTCCCCAGCAGGATGTAGACCAGCAGGATCATCATCATCACGCCGATGGGCGGCAGGCCGAAACCGGTCACCGCCGCCTTGAGCGCATCGGGCAGACCGGCGAGGTTCACGAAGTTCGAGAAGATCCATGCGCCAATTAGCACCGCGAACAGCTGGGCGGTGGTGTGCGCCGTCTCGGTCAGCACCTCCCGGATGTCGCGCCATGACAGGCCGCGACGGGCCAAGGCGATGAGAAAGGCACCCGTGGCGCCCATGCCGGCGGCCTCGGTTGGCGAGAAGGAGAGGTTGAGCGGTGGAAAGTCGAACAGGCCATAGAGACCACCAATCACCGCAATGAACAGTAGAACTACGGCCCAGACGCCTTTCAGGGCTTTCCATTTCTCGGCGCGAGGCATTGGTGTGCCGGCAGGTCCGGCCTCCGGATTGCGCCACACCGTCCAGCGGACCGCAAGCAGATAGAAGAAGATTCCCAGAAGGCCCGGCACGATGCCCGCCATGAACAGCTTGCCTATGGAGGTTTCGGTCAGCAGTCCGTAGATGATGAGGATGACGGAAGGCGGAATGAGGATGCCCAGTGTGCCGCCTGCCGCGATGGAGGCGGTGGAAAGTTCGTCGGAATAACCGTACTTGCGCATCTGCGGCATGGCCACCTTGGACATGGTGGCCGCCGTGGCCAGGGAGGATCCGCAGATGGCCGAGAATCCGCCGCAGGCCAGGATCGTCGCCATGGCCAGCCCGCCCCGGAAACGGCCTAGGAGGGCGTAGGATGCCTGATACAGCTCGCGGGACAGCCCACCCTTGTTGACGAACAGCCCCATGAGGATGAATAGCGGGATGACGGACAGGCCGTAGTTCTGCGCGGTGTCGATGACAAGGCGGCTCGCCATGGAGATGGCCGCACGCCAGCTCGTTTCCTGCGCATAGCCGATCACGCCCACGATGCCCATGGCCAAGGCGATGGGCATGCGCATGAGCGCCAGTGCAAGAACGGCGATGAAACCGATGATGGGCGCTGTCATGTGTCGGTTCTCCGGGCAACGGGGCTATGGGAGCGGGGCGTCTCCGACCGGCATCAGTCTTCGGGAGGTGTGTACGCCGGATTGTTCGGGGAGCGATAGGGACCGATGGCGTCCGGTGCAATGAAAAGAACGATGCCACGCGCGATGAAGGCGAGGGCCGTGGCGAAGGTCATCACGGCAATGAACCAGGCAATGTAGAACTGCGGAATGTTGAGATATTCCGTCACGTCGCCGTATTCCCGCGTCCGTTCCGCAAGTTGCCACACCCGTGTCGCCGGCCACAGCAGAGCGATACCGGATGCGACGTTGACCAGCAGGTCCAGGATGCGCCGCAGCCGGGGCCCCATGTATCCCTCCAGCAGATCCACGACGATGTGCTCTCCCTTGTAGGAAACGGCGGGCAGGGAGGAGAAGACGATAATGGCCAGAGCAAGTCGCGTCAGCTCGGTCGCCGATTCGATCGGATTGTTGAGGGTGGAGCGCAGGAGAACATCAAGGAACGTCATGACCATCAGGAGAAAGAGTACCATCCCCGCCAGCAGTGACGGAACGTTTCCGGCCGCATGGAGAAAACGCCGCCACCAGGCCTTGCGGCCTGCTGCCCCCATACCGGCGGGGATGGTTCTCGCTGTCCGGACGGATACGATTTCCTCAGGAGCCGCACGCCGCCGGGTCGTTGTCATCGCACAGGCCTTGCCGTCAGTCATGGAACCTGCCCTCCGGCAATACACCGACAACAGCAACCCTGTCTGCCCGGTTGTTTGCCCCGGTCCCGCGCATCACTTGTAGGCCTTCATCTGTTCCTTGATATAAGCCATGACGGCTTTGCCGTCGATGCCCTTGGCGGCCACTTCCTTCAGAACCTTGTCGCGGATCTTTTCGGCGATCTTCGCATAGGCCT
>JAJRRY010000197.1 GCA_024279095.1 Alphaproteobacteria bacterium | reverse complement strand
GCGGGCTATCTGGCATCGACCGCATCGGACCTCCGGTTCGCCATATTCCGCTCCTTCAGGGAAGCCGGAATCGAAATCCCGTTCCCGCAGCGCGATATTCATGTCCGCTCCCTGCCACCTGAAATTTTCGATCGCGGCGGGTTTCCGCCGGAATTGCCGGAAGGGCAATCGACCACAGATGATGCCGCAAGGAGCGGAGGAAACGGCGGAAAAAAGGCCTGATAGCGATATCTGCTACCCCAGCGGCTCGTAACGTTCCATTACGTGCCGGATGTGGGGCAGGGCGCGTCTGGCCGTCTCCTCGCCTTCGGCCATGATGTCTTCCGCCCGGTCGAAATCGAGCAGGTTGAAGCCCGCCAGTCTCGGGTTGAGCAGTACATGCGGCGGCTCCCCGGCCAGCCGCGAGCGGGTGATCTGATCCTGCATGATGTTGATGGAAGCCGTCAGCACGTCGAAATAGCCTGGTGCGTTTTCCTTGGGCTGCAACGTTGGGGCAAGGCGGGAAAGGTTTTCCGCCACCGCTGCCGGAGCCTTTGCCAGAAGCTGGGTGATGAGATCCGGCTCGCGACGATAGAGGTTCGGCAGGCGGTGCGGGCCGACCAGGTCGCCATTGAGATTTACCGCGATGATGATATCCGCCCCCAGTGCCCGGCAGGCAGAAACGGGAACCGGATTGACCAATCCACCGTCCAGAAGCCAGTGACGCCCCCGCTTCTGCGGCGCGAAGATGCCCGGCATGGAGATGGAGGCATGAACGGCACTGCCGATCGGGCCCTCCTGAAGCCAGACCTCCCGGCCGGTGGTGAGATCCGTGGCCACGGCCATGAACGGCACTTCCAGTTCCTCGATACTGCCGCGCACGCCGAGGTCTTCCAGAAAGGCGATGATCTCGTCGCCCCGGATCAGTCCACCGCGGGACAGGGACAGATCCATCAGCGAAACCATGCCGCGCCAGGTAAGATCGCGCGCCCATGCCTCCAGTCTGTCCAGATTGCCTGTGGCAAAGGCGGCGCCCACCAGTGCGCCGATGGAGCTGCCGGCAATCACGTCGGGCCGGATTCCCTCTGCCTCCAACACGTTGAGCACGCCGATGTGCGACCAGCCGCGGGCCGCGCCGGATCCGAGGGCAAGACCGATCTTCAGGCGGTTCATGAAGGCCTCTGACGCAGATTTGTATTCAGTTTCTCCTATGTGTCTGCTAACGATAGCATGGGGAAACGCAAAGGAACGAGGCAAAAAACATGCTCAATCGCAGAATCTTCCTGACGTCAATTCTCGCCGTTCCGGCCATGGGAAGTCTTGCACGCGCGGCCGAAGATCTTTCCTGCACCAAGAGCTACATGACCGAAGACGGTCTGCACATGCAGCCGTGGTTCATCCAGGACTCCTTCCTCGACATGAAGGAAGAACTCCAGCGTGCAAAGGAGCAGGGGAAGCGCCTTGCCGTCATCATGGAGACGAAGGGTTGCCCGTACTGTGCCATGATGCATGAAAAGTATCTCACGCAACCGGAAGTCTGCGCCTTCCTGCGCAAGCACTTCGCCATTCTCCAGATGAACAAGAAGGGCGAGCGCGAAGTTACGGATTTCGATGGAGAAGTTCTTCCGGAACGCAAGTGGGTCATGAAATACAAGATGTTCTTCACGCCCAACATCGTCATCTTCGACGACGATGTGGAGAACATCGCGAAAAAGCCCCCGGAGAAGCGCATCGTCGCCCGCATGGACGGCCCCGGGCAGGGCCCGGACATGTTTCTGGAGCTGTTCCGTTACGCTTGGGATCGCGGCTACGAGAAGGGTAGTTTCATCCAGTATCTCATGGAACGGGCGCGGAAAGGCAAACAGGGCTGATTTTCATGCTCAGGCGGTCTAGCATGGCGGCGAACGGAGTCGCTTGAGGACCGTCGGCCATGACATCAGCAAAGAGCAAGGCAAGGCATTTGCCGAAGGGGCGACAGGCGGACGCGAAGGATCGCGCCGAGCTGAAATCCCTGCTGGGTAGCAAGCCCTCTCTGGAGCGCACCAGCCTGCTGGAGCACCTGCACCTGATACAGGACGTACACGGGTACCTGCCGGCGCGATTGCTGGTGGCGCTTGCGGAGGAGATGAACCTGCCACTTTCCGAGGTCTTCGAGACGGTCCGCTTCTACGCCCATTTCGACTACGTGGAGGACGGCGGGAAGCCGCCGCCGCCCGTGACCGTGCGCGTCTGTACCTCGCTGCCCTGCGCCATGGCCGGAAGCGCCCGGCTGGTCGAAGAGCTGCGCGCCATGGCCGGACCGCACGTGCGCATCATCGAGGCTCCCTGCATGGGAGGCTGTGACAATGCCCCCTTTGCGATGGCCGGACGCTACAGGAAGGGCGGCGCCACGGCAAAGGAGCTGCTCGACCTGGTCACCGAAGGACGTCTGAACGCCGTCATTCCCAAGTATGCGGACTTTGGGGCCTGGATGGAACAGGGCGGTTACCGGGCCTTCGGACGCGTGCGGCGCGGAGAGCTGACGGCGGAGGATGTCATCACCCTCATTGAAAAGAGCGGCCTGCGCGGGCTTGGCGGTGCGGGTTTTCCCGCACATGTGAAATGGCGTGCCGTGCTGGACGCGGAAGGCGTGAAATACGTCGTGATCAACGCCGACGAAGGCGAGCCCGGCACCTTCAAGGACCGCCACATCCTGGAGCGCTCACCCCATGCGGTGCTGGAAGGCGCCCTGATTGCCGCCGAGACTCTGAAGGCGCAGGGCGTCTACATCTACCTGCGCGATGAATATCCGCATATTCATTCCGTGCTGTCGCGGGAGATCCTGCTTCTGGAGGATCTCAACATCATTCCGAAGAAATACGTGCATCTCAGGCGCGGTGCGGGCGCCTACATCTGCGGAGAGGAATCAGCCCTGCTGGAATCGCTGGAGGGAAAACGCGGCTGGCCACGCCAGAAGCCGCCCTACGTCTCCGAAAACGGCCTCTTCGGACAGCCAACGCTGGTGCACAATGTGGAGACGATATCCCGTATTCCCGCCATCCTGAACGGTGACAAGGAGGCGGCACGAAAACGCCTGTATTCCGTCTTGGGCAGGGTGCGCCGGCCCGGCGTGTACGAAGCTCCGTCAGGTGCAACGGCACGGCAGCTCATCGAGATGGCCGGCGGCATGGCCGACGGGCATTCGCTACGTGCCTTCCTGCCCGGCGGTGCCTCCGGCGGCATCCTGCCAGCCGCGCTGGCCGACGAGCCGCTGGACTTCGGCACGCTGGAGAAGCATGGCGCCTTCGTCGGTTCCGGTGCCCTGATCGTGCTTTCCGACCGGGACGACCTGAAGGAGGTTGCCCGCAATCTCGTGGCCTTCTTCGCCGAGGAATCCTGTGGTCAGTGCACGCCCTGCCGGCAGGGTTGCGCAACCGCCCTGCGGCTGCTGGACAAAAAACGGTGGGAGCGCGGGCTGCTCGAAGATCTCGGCCACGTGATGCGCGAAGGATCCATCTGCGGTCTGGGACAGGCGGCACCGAACGCCTTCCTCTCGATCCTGCGGCATTTCCCGGAGGAGATCTCATGACGGACGCCACCTTCACCTTCACGCTGGACGGCAGGGAGATCGAGGCCCGCGCGGGCGAGACCGTCTTCGAGGCGGCGGAACGCGCCGGAATCTTCATCCCGCATCTGTGCCACCGCGAGGGATATGCCCCGGCCGGACAGTGCCGCGCCTGCATGATCGAGGTGGAAGGCGAAAGAGGGCTTTCTCCCGCCTGCCGCAGGAAAGTCGAACCGGGCATGGCGGTGCTGCTGGATAACTCGCCGAGGGCGGACAGGACGCGCCGGCTCATTTTCGAGCTGCTGATGGCCGATCGCACGGAGGAATCCCTGAGCCACGACACGGCCTCATCCTTCCGCAGGCAGGCGGAGCGGCTGGGGGTGACCGGCTCGCGCTTCCCGTCCGTGCGAAAGGATCTGGAAGCAGGAACGGACGACAGCCACCCGGCATTCACCTTGTTCACCGATGCCTGCATCCATTGCGGCCTGTGCGTGCGGGCCTGCCGCGATGTCCCGGTGAACGAGGTGCTCTCGCTGGCGGGACGCGCGAAGGACCTGAAGGTCTGCTTCGACTTTGACGATCTCGTGCGCGAAAGCTCCTGCGTGGCCTGCGGTGAATGCGTCATGGTCTGCCCGGCCGGGGCCCTGATGCCGAAGACACTGCTGGATGCGAAGGGGCAGGGGGTGAAGGTGGCTGCCGGGGAAACCGTGGAGACGGTCTGTCCCTATTGCGGCGTCGGATGCCGGCTGGAATATCATGTCCGGGATGGCCGGATCATCCTTGCGGAAGGTGCGGGCGGCCCCGCCAACGCGAAGCGGCTGTGTGTGAAGGGGCGCTTCGCCTTCGATTACGTAAGCCACCCGCAGCGCCTGACCCGGCCGCTCATCCGCAGGGAGGGCGCGCTGAAGGGGCTGAACGTGGATCCGGCAGACCCCTCCACGCATTTCCGCGAAGCCTCGTGGGAGGAGGCGCTGGAGGTGGCGGCGGCAGGTTTCCGCCGAGCCTTGGAACGCCACGGGCCACAGGCGCTGGCCGGCTTCGGATCCGCCAAGGGCTCCAACGAGGAGGCCTACCTGTTCCAGAAACTGATCCGCACGGGTTTTGGCACCAACAACGTGGATCACTGCACGCGCCTGTGCCATGCATCCTCCGTGGCCGCCCTGATGGAGATGATCGGATCGGGCGCGGTGACGGCACCCTTCACCGATGTGGCCCACTCCGAGGTGATCGTGGTCATCGGCGCCAACCCGACAGAAAACCACCCCGTTGCGGCAACCTGGATCAAGCAGGCGGCGAAGCGCGGCGCAAAGCTGATCATCATGGACCCACGAGGGCAGGCTCTGAAACGCCACGCCACCCTCATGCTCCAGTTCCACGCCGGCTCCGATGTGGCGCTGCTGAACGCGATCATGCATGTCATCATGCGCGAGGGACTGGCGGACGAGGAATTCCTCGAAAAGCGCACCCATGGATGGGCGGAGATGAAGCGGCATCTGGCCCGCTTCGCGCCGGAGCCAATGTCGCAGCTCTGCGGCGTACCGGCGAAAAAGATCCGTTCCGCCGCCAAGTTCATTGGCGAGGCGCGCTCCGCCATGTTTCTGTGGGGCATGGGCGTGACGCAGCATGTGCACGGCACGGACAATGCCCGCGCCATCATCGACTTGGCGCTCATGACCGGCAACGTCGGAAAGCCGGGTGCCGGCCTGCACCCCCTGCGCGGCCAGAACAACGTGCAGGGTGCATCCGACGCCGGCCTCATACCCATGGTCTTTCCGGACTACCGCCCGGTTTCCGACACAACCGCACGCCGAGAACTGGAGGAGCTATGGGATGCGCCGCTGGACGGCACCCCGGGCCTGACCGTGGTGGAGATCATGAATGCTGCACGGGCCGGCGACATCCGGGCCATGTACATCATGGGCGAGAACCCGGCCATGTCCGACCCCGACCTGACGCATACGCGCGCCGCGCTGGCGGGGCTGGACCATCTCGTCGTGCAGGACATCTTCCTCACCGAGACGGCCATGTTCGCCGACGTCGTGCTGCCCGCGGCCGCCTGGCCGGAGAAGCAGGGCACCGTCACCAACTCCAACCGGCAGATCCAGATGGGGCATCCTGCCGTGTCTCCGCCGGGCGAAGCGCGGCCGGACTGGTGGATCATTCGCGAGATCGCCCGCAGGCTGGAACTGAAATGGGATTTCGAAGGGCCGCAGGATGTCTTCGCCGAGATGAAGCAGGCCATGCGCAGCCTCGACAACATCACATGGGAGCGCCTGGAACGGGAGGGCAGCGTGACCTATCCCTGCCCTGCGCCGGATCATCCGGGAAGGGGAATCGTGTTCGAGACGGAGTTCCCGACGCCGGACGGAAAGGCGCGTCTCGTCCCGGTGGATCTGGTGCCACCGGACGAGCGGCCCGATGGGGACTGGCCCTTCGTGCTCACCACGGGGCGGGTGCTGGAGCACTGGCACACCGGCGCCATGACCCGCCGCGCAGAGGTGACGGAAGCGCTGGAGCCGGAACCCTTCGTGGCCATGAACCCGCAGGATATGGCGTTCCGGCGTATCGAGCCGGGGCAGATGGTGCGGGTGGCAACTCGACGCGGCGAAATCACGGTAAAGGCCCGACCGGACAGCCGAGTTTCCGAGGGATTACTATTCATGCCCTTCGCCTACGTGGAGGCGGCGGCCAACATCCTGACCAATCCGAAACTGGACCCGTACGGGAAGATTCCGGAGCTGAAATTCTCCGCCGCGCGCGTGGAGTCTCTGGTCGGAGAGTAAAGAATCCTCCTGATCCGTCAGGTCTTCTCCGGGGCGGACTGGCGGCGCAGGGAGAGCAGAACCCGTCGGGTCTCCTCGCTGTTCCAGTCGCGGGGGCCGAAGGCCACATATTCGACACGACCTTCCGGGCCGATGATGATCGTTGTGGGCATGCTGCGCACGCCGTAATGGTAGGAAACCTCCTTCGTGTCATCGACGAGGACGGGGAAGGTCAGACCGTTGCGCCGCGCATAGATGCCGGCGGCCTCCACTCCCGGTCCGACATGGACGCCGATCACCATGACGTCCTTGTCCTTCACCCCTTGCCACAATGCCTCGATGGACGGCATTTCGCGCCGGCAGGGCGGGCACCATGTGGCCCAGAAGTTCAGGAGCACCACTTTGCCCCGATGGTCTTTCAGGGAATGGAGCGAGCCGTCAGGTGCGCGTAGCGTAAATGCAGGTGCCTCGGGACGGCGCTTCACGCGGACGAGCTTGGCCTCGAAAGATCTGGCGGAAGGAGGCAGAACGACGGTACCTGTGGCAATGGACAGGGCCAGCAGCAAAGCTTCGCGTCTGGAAATGGTCATGGTTGCTCCAGCAGTTTCAGAATTGCATTCTGGATTTCCGGATTGGTCCAGACCCTCCCCCCGAAGGCAATGTACTCCAGCCGTCCGTCCGGTCCGATGATCATGGTCGTGGGTATGAAGCGTATACCCCATTCATCCGCAACAAGCTTGCCCGAATCCCAGAGCACGGGAAAAGTCACACCCGCCTTCCGTACGAAGCTGCGGATCTGATCGATATTGCCCCCGATGTGTACAGCCCAGACGACCACGCCCTTGTCACGCAGATTCCGCCACATGCGGTCAAGAGCAGGCATTTCGGCACGGCAGGAGGGACAGCCGGTCGTCCAGAAATTCACCACTACCACGCGACCGCGCATGCCCTCCAGACGATAGGGCTGGCCGGTGATGTCGGGCAGGATGAAGCCGGGCGCTAGGGGGCGTTTCTTCACCTGCATCAACAGGTTCGTGGCAGCGGCAGCCTGGATGGTCGGAGGCTGTGCTGTCAGGACTGCCAGAAAACCCGCCAGTGCCGCAGCCACCATCCGCATCATCCGCCGTGTGCGCTTCATGTCATCCCCCGTTGAGCTTGCGCGCCACGTCCCTTGCAAAATAGGTGAGAATCCCGTCGGCCCCGGCGCGCCTGAAGGCCATGAGGCTCTCCATGATCACCTTGTCGCCATCGAGCCAGCCGTTGCCGATGGCCGCCATGAGCATGGCGTATTCGCCCGACACCTGATAGGCGAATACGGGACAGCGGAATTCGTCCTTCAGCCGCCGGATCACGTCCAGATAGGGCATGCCCGGCTTGACCATGATGGAATCCGCGCCCTCCGCCAGATCCATGGCCGCTTCCCGCAGGGCCTCGTCACTGTTGGCGGGGTCCATCTGGTAGGTGCGCTTGTCTCCGGTCAGCCGAGCGCCGGATCCCACCGCGTCACGAAATGGCCCGTAGAAGGCGGAAGCATACTTGGCCGTATAGGCCATGATCTGAACATCAATATGACCGGCGCTCTCGAGCGCCTTGCGGATTTCGCCAACGCGGCCGTCCATCATGTCGGAGGGGCCCAGAATATCACAACCGGCGGCCGCCTGGTTCAGGGACTGCCGCACCAGCGCCTCTATGGTTTCGTCATTGAGGATATGGCCTTCGTCGTCGATGAGACCGTCCTGACCGTGAGAAGTATAGGGATCTAGCGCAACATCGGTCATCACGCCGATGCCAGGCACTGCTTCCTTGATGGCGCGCACGGCCCGGCAGACAAGATTGTCCGGGTTCCACGCCTCACGCGCATCCGGTGTCCTGCGATCGTCGGGCGTGTTGGGAAACAGCGAGATGGCGGGAATGCCCAGATCCCCCGCCTCGGCCACCGCCTCGACCAGCCGGTCGATGGTCATGCGCTCCACGCCCGGCATGGAGCCGACGGGTTCGGTGCGGTTTTCCCCCTCGATCACGAATACTGGCCAGATCAGGTCATCCACCGTCAGAGTGTTTTCGCGAACCAGGCGGCGTGCCCATCCGGTGCGCCGGTTGCGGCGCGGCCTCCCCTGAGGCCAGGGAGCATGTTTGATGGAAGTCATGTCGGTCTTTCCAGACGTTGTTTTCGGGAAGGAAAGACCCAAAGGCTTGGTCAAGTCAACATGGCAATGGTCATGTTCACGGGAGCATGCATGCCCCGTCCCTGTAGAAGCGACGGGGCGGAAGGTCAGTGGCAATACTTGTAGCGGCCACCACGGCCCAGATCGAAATGGAAGTGATTTCTGTGAGCCTTGTTGGCTTCCGGGCCAAGAACCGTGGAAAAGATGCCACAGGCCTTCTTGTGTACCTCGCGAAGAAAAGCGGCCTTGCGATTGAACAGGGCACTGAGCCCGCCCCAGTCCTTCAGAACGGAAATGCGCGTGCCATCAGCAAGCCGGAATTCCGCAACGTCGATGGCGTTGCCGAAAGCGTGTTCGGAGATACGCACCGGCCCTTTCATGACACCACCTCGGCGACGGCACGAGTAGCTGGCGAATTCCCGGATCTCCACGACCGGCTGCTTGAAGCGGGAACGTGCCGCAGGCTGCACGACGTCGGTAACCCACTTGTAGAGCGCTGCCGTCATGGTGCAGTTGAACTGGCCGGCGGGAGAGAGTTTCACGGCTCCCAGGGCATGTACCTTCACCGGAGCTGCGATGCCGCAGCCCTTCGGTCCGCCTATGGAGGACAACGGTTCGGCATCCACGTTCGTCGCCGCCAGAACAATCTCGCAGCGACGGCGCGCTTCACGCACCGTATCCCGTCCCCACCTGCCGCGCTCCTTCGGGGCGAGGTAGACAGCGGAAAAGGAATCACGTTCCTTGCCAAGCTCGTCGATCCTGACCTGCACCCGGCCCGATCGCGTGGCGACGACAGGAGCGGCCGGCTTTTCCGGAGTGGCAGGAGAGGCGGCAGGCGTTCTCCCTGACACGAGGCCCCGGGGACGTGGGCGGGGCAGGGGAACGGTCGTCCTTGGGACGGGGGAAGTCTTCGCCATTGCCTGTTCCGCAGTGCCGGCGTTCGTTCGGGAAGACGACCTTTCCCCCAGAACGTGACGACGGAAATAGTCCTTCAGCCCGTCAAGATTCAATCCGTCGGCGGCGCGGCTGTCGTATGGAGCGCCGAACAGAACGCTCCATGCAAGAACCGTTGCTGCCAGAAAACGTCCGATAGCCATGTTCATCCGCTTGCATCATTGCCGGGCTCGTCAGTCGAATGTATCTCATCATGGTCAAGGCAGAATTAGGGCAAAGCACAAGATGAGCAGACACATTCTTTTCGAGCGTCGCGGGCATGCGGGCATCATCACGCTGAACAGACCGGAGGCACTCAATGCACACACCCACGAGATGGCCGTTGCGATGCATCGGCAGCTGGAAGAATGGGCGTTGGACGATGATGTGGCTCTCGTGATCGTCAGGGGAGCCGGAGAACGTGCCTTTTGCGCCGGCGGAGACATTCGTGCACTGCGTGAGGTGTGCACTGACGATCCTGCCACATGCCGCCGCTTCTACTGGGACGAATACCGCCTCATTGCGCTGATCCACGACTATCCGAAACCTTACGTGGCGCTCATGCACGGCCATGTGATGGGGGGCGGCGCGGGCCTGTCGGTTCATGCCTCGCACCGGGTGGCGGCGGAAAACCTTTCCTTCGCCATGCCGGAATGTTCCATAGGCCTGTTCCCGGATGTCGGAGCATCATGGTTCCTGCCGCGCCTGCCGGGACGCCTCGGCATGTATATGGGCCTTACCGGGCAGCGAATTGGTCCAGAGGACGCAAGGCGTGCCGGCATCGTGGACGTGATCGTGCCGTATGCCGCCTTTGACGGAATCATCGAGGAACTTGCGGAAACGGACGAGATCGCAGCAGTTCTCGGTCATCATGCGCGCCGGGCAGGACAGGGAAGTCTCCACATGCTGGCGCCACTCATCGACACCGTTTTCGGTCGAGACAGCGTGGACGAGATCATACAAGATCTGTCGAACAATGATGGGAAATGGGCGCAGCAAGCATTGAAAGCCTTGAAGCGCAACGCACCGACCAGCCTGAAGGTCACTTTCGAGGAATTGCGGCGCGGGGCATCGCTTTCCTTTCCGGACTGCATGCGGATGGAATACCGGCTGGCCTGCCGGATGGCAACGGCACACGACTTTGCCGAAGGGATCCGGGCCCGCATCATCGACAAGGACGGTATGCCCCGCTGGAATCCGGCCCGGCTTGAAGACGTGGAGGGTGATCTCGTGGAGGCCATGTTCGCATCAGTGGATGAGGAACTGGTTCTGGACGAGGACATGTAGTCTGCTGGACATCGTTCAACGATCGAGCCAGCCTTCATGCAGAAGACGGAATGTCCGATCGCGCGGACGCTTCAGCCGTTCATCGCCGCGTGGCATGGCATGCCAGGGATCCAGCCGGACGTATTTCGGTTTCCACCATGCGACGGTCAGCGGCACGAGAACATTCAGCAAGAAGGTGGTGAACATCAGCATGTAGAAGGCCTCACGCGGCAGGATGGCATACTGCACGTAGGCAATGTCCATGACCACGAAGGCCAGTTCCGCCCGCCCCAGCATGCCGAATCCGATCAACAGGGCCTCCGGCCAGCTGGAGCCCGCAGTGTAACGGGCCGCGAGAGCAGCAGAAGCCACCTGCGCGACGAAGACGGCAACGAGCAACGTCAGGGCATGCGGAATGATGCCTAGCACCACGGCAGGATCGAAAACGATTTTCGTTCCCAGATCGACGAAGAAGACGGGGCCGACCAGCTTGAAGGCGGCATCATCGATGACCCGTTTGGTGATGCGCCAGGCATTGCCTTTCGAATCCCCCAGATCGAAGTATTCCTCTCGCAGGATGAGGCCTGCCATGTATGCGCCCACGGCCGGATGAAACCCGAAGGCATGGGCAATCAATCCGATGACAAGAGCCAGCAGAAGGATGGTCAGAGTGGCATATTCGCCGCGTGCTGCTCCTATGATGGCGCTGATGGAGCCGCGCCCGATGACCGGAATATGTGAAAACCACCCGTCCTCTACCTTCGGCAGGAGCCAGCCGCCGAGAAACGAAATGAAAGTGAAGAAGGCAACGGCCTTCAGGGCCACGAAGGCCACATCGGAAATCTGCGGCTGCGCGGCACCGGTGGCGATGGGTACCACGACGGCTACCAGAGCCAGCGAGGCGATATCGTCCAGAACCGCCGACGTCATGATGAGCGTGGCGGCCTGCGACCGGGCCAGCCCCAGTGTCTTCAGGGAAACCATGGTCAGTGATACGGCTGTCGCCGTCATGGTCAGGCCCACCATGAGGGCCACCGAAAGGTCGTCAAAGAACCACATGGCAACGGCATAGGCAGCCACGAAAGGTGCGATGGCGCCGAAGAGAGCAATGCCCCATGCGCGCCTGATGGAGTGGAGAAAATTCGCGGCATTCTCTTCGAAGCCGAGCGCAAACATGATGATGATGATGCCGAGCATCGCAAAATTTTCGATGAAGGGGCCGGATTCGCTGGGCAGAACGCCGATGTTGGCCATCACGGCACCGAAAAACAGGTAGTAGAGGACTGGTGTCAGGCGTGTGCGATGGGCAACGAGCGCGGCAAAATAGACCGCGCTCCACATGATGGCCAGATGCAGAAGGGATTCCATGCGGCAGGCAGTGCTCCTCGGGATCCTTCGTTCGACGCGATGCGGTAAATATGGGGATTCGTCAACGTCCGTTCCAGCATAGCACATGCGAGATGCATGTGCGGCAGTCGGAAGATCCGAGACCCGGAACCGGAAAGCGGAATGCTCCGCTGGAGGAGAGCGCCGCCACGATGTCACATTCACCACGGTCCATGAAACACATGGCGAAAGCGGAACGGGCTTCCGTCGTGATCCAGTCGGCATGCCAGCGCCGTGGCTTGTCCGTGCGCAGATGACGGCTCACGCGGGCCCTCAATCCGCCAGGTCCTTTCGCACTTCCGGCATAAAGCGCCCAGCCGGCGGGAAGCCGTGCGCCGACATGCCTGCTCCCCGCAAGAAGCAGGCCCTCGGGAAGATGCAGCAGTAACAGATAGGAACCGGGTTCCGTCGGCAGATGCCTTTCGTCTCCCCGTCCCGCAAGAGAACAGGACAGACCGGCACAGGCTAGGTCTTCCACAAGTGCCCCCGGCAGCTCAGTCATCGTCCAGCAGGATGGTCTTGTGACGACGTTCATAGGGCGTGAAGCCCATTTTCTGATAGAGAGGCAGAGCACGCGGATCATCAAGAGTGCAGGTTTCCACGCGGAAAACCTTCGGTTCGCGTCCCCAGGCTTCATCAATGGCCTCCGCGAGCAGCCATTTGCCGATTCCGCGACCGTGGAAGTCGGGAATGACGCCGAAATAGACGAGCCACAGCTCGCCATTTCCCCGGTCGTCGATTTCGAAGAACCCGGCAGGTACACCGGCGGAATAGGCGACGAAGATCGAGACGGAATCGTCGTGAATGATTTTCAGCAGTTCTTCATCGCCAAGGTTTTTCCGGTCCACCCAATGATAGGCGTCTCCCACGGCATTGTAGAGATAGCGATAGAAATGGGCCGTGGGTTTCTCCGCCCGCATGAGCGTGAGCTTGAGATTGGATGGGGCAGGGACGAAGGCATGCGATGGCGCATGCATTTCCAGATAGGTGACAATGGTTTCCAGGCTGCGCTGCTTCGGCTTCTCCGTCTTCCCGCCATCCCCGTCAGTCATGCATTCTCCTCCGCCAGTTTCTGACAGACGGGATCGGAGATGGTGAGCTTTTCCGTATCGTCCCGTCCCGCCCATTCCAGCCAGGAGCCATCATACAGCGGGAATTCCTCATGTCCGAGAACCGCGGCTGCGAGCATGGGCAGACATGCCGTGACGCCTGAACCGCAGGAAAAGATGACCGGACGGTCGAGATCGACACCGGCGGCATCGAAAATGGCCTTGCATTCCTGCGGCGACTTCAGCGTATTGTCGATGTTGAGCAGTGTCTCGTAATGCACGTTCAGAGATCCCGGCATGTGGCCCGAATTGATTCCCTCGTAAGGTTCCGGTTCGACGCCACAGTAACGCCCCGGAGAACGGGCGTCCACAACCTGCGGGGAGCCTTCCTTCAGAGCTTGGCGCACGTCTTCCAGATCGGCATAGAGTTCCGGCCGGCGCCGGGCGATGAAACGGGCCGGCTTCGGAATTCCTGGTTCGCCTTCCTCTGTTGGATGGCCCTCCATGTTCCATTTCTCCAAGCCACCATCGAGCACGGCCACGTTGTCGTGGCCGAAATAGCGGAACATCCACCAAGCGCGGGGGGCCGCAAAGGGGGCATAGGTGTCATAGACGACGACCATGCTGTCGCTACCGATACCGAGTTTTCCCACCTGCTCGGCGAACTGTTCCGGTGGTGGCGCCATATGGTGCAGATCGGTTTTCCTGTCGGCGATCTCGTCGATGTCGAAAAAAACCGCTCCGGGAATGCGTTCTTCGAGATATTCCTCGTAGGGCGTGCCAAGTCCGGTCGGGCCATCCTCGGGAAAAGCCCAGCTTGCGTCAACCACCACGAGATTCGGATCATTCAGGTGTTCTGCAAGCCATTCCGTGCTGACAAGCCATCTGCTGCTCATGTCCTGTCCCCTCTCTTCAGCCCGCCAAGCGAATGCGGATGCGCCTGTTGAGCTGTCCTTTCTTTTCGATCTTGACCACTTCGACGCCGCCGATTTCCCCGGTGGAGGAGACATGCGTGCCGCCGCAGGGCTGCCGGTCGATCTCCCCGTCCTCGCCAATTTCCACGATCCGCACCGTACCCGCACCGCGCGGAGGCTTGACGGACATGGTGCGCACCATTTCAGGATTGGCGTCCAGTTCCTCCTCGGAGATATAGGTGATGCGCACCGGATGGTTCTGTGCGATCAGCACATTCAACCTTTCCGTAAGGTCCTCTTTCCGCACCGCGGAAGGATCATCTATGGCGAAATCAAGTCTGCCTCCGTCGTCACCTATCTGACCGCCCGTGACAGGGAATGGCACCACAGCGCACATCAGATGCATGGCCGTGTGCACCCGCATCCGCCTGCGCCGCAGATCCGCGTCGATACGGGCGGTGATCTTCTCGCCGGGCTGTGGCAGATTTTGTCCTTCGTCCGGGACATGGACGATTTCTCCGCTCTCGCGATCCTTCACCGTAGTGGCAATGCGGACGGCTTCGCCACTTTCCCGCAGGAGTTCGCCGGAATCTCCAGGCTGGCCGCCACCGGTGGGATAGAAGACCGTTCTGTCCAGGATGATTCCGCCTCTGTCGTTGATTTCACGAACCGTCGCTTCGCACTCCGTCAGATAGGCATCATCACGAAACAGTTCTTCCGTCATCTTGCATTCTCCTACGGTTCATCCACGAACACTTCCGGCAGCTCAGCTCCGGGTTCGACAAGCCAGGGGGGTGAAGGCAACCCCTTTTCCTTCAGGAACCGCGGGTTGTAAAGTTTCGACTGATAGCGGCTGCCAGGATCGCACAGCATGGTGACAATGGTTTTTCCGGGACCAAGATCTCGGGCCAGCCGGATGGCGCCCGCCACGTTGACACCGGAGGAGCCACCGAGGCACAGACCTTCCAGCATGTTCAGATCATAGAGTACCGCGAGCGCCTCCTCATCGGTGATCCGGTAGGCCTCGTCCACCGCTGCTCCCTCGAGATTTTTCGTGATGCGACCCTGGCCGATGCCTTCGGTGATCGAACTGCCTTCCGATTTCAGTTTTCCGGTCTTGTAATAGCTGTAGAGAGCCGAACCGCAGGGATCCGCAAGCGCGATCACGATATTCCGATTGCGAGCCTTCAGGCCATCGGAAACGCCGCCCAGCGTGCCTCCGGAGCCCACGGCGGCAACGAAGGCATCCACGCGTCCGTCCGTCTGTTCCCAGATTTCGCGTGCCGTCGTCTCCTCGTGGGAGCGACGGTTGACCACGTTGTCGAACTGGTTGGCCCAGAAAGCGCCTCCGGGGAATTCTTTCCCGAGGCGTTCGGCAAGACGAGCGGAGTAATGCACATAGTTGTTCGGATTTCGATAGGGCTTCGCCGGCACTTCCACGAGCTGTGCGCCGAGTAGCCGCAGAGCGTCCTTCTTCTCCCGCGACTGGGTCTCCGGAATGACGATGACCGATTTCAGCCCCAGTGCGTTGGCGACCAGCGTCAGTCCGATTCCCGTGTTGCCGGCCGTTCCTTCCACGACCGCGCCGCCCGGTTCGACGAGTCCGCGCTCCAGTGCATCACGGATCATCCACAATGCCGGACGATCCTTAACCGAGAAGCCGGGATTGAGGAACTCGCATTTGCCGAGAATCTCGCATCCGGTCATCTCCGAGGCCTTTTCGAGGCGCACCAGAGGCGTATTGCCGATTAGTGCAGGTACGTCCCGCGATTCCATCCTTGCTCCTCCCCATTGTCATTGTTCTGCTGCATGGTGATAGCACGATTGGGGCTGGACAAGCCCCGTCCAATGGTTATTTCATGCGTCGAGAGATGTCTCGCACACCTTGAGGGGATGCCAGCATGACGGATTTCGCCCGTGCCCGCGCGCACATGATCGATTCTCAGGTGCGTACCAACAACGTCATCGATCTGCGTGTCATCGCGGCCATGTCCGAGGTTCCACGCGAGGAATTCGCGCCGGAGGAGATGCGCGAATACGCCTATATCGACAAGGATCTCTTCATCGGCATCGACGAAAAGGGCAGGGCCCGGCACATGCTTCAGCCCATGACACTGGCCCGCATGCTTCAGCTTGCAGAGATCCGTCATGACGACTGCGTGCTGAACGTGGCCTGCGCTTCGGGCTACTCCACCGCCGTACTGGCGCATCTTGCGCAATCCGTCATCAGTCTCGAGGAAAGCGGAAGCTTTTCCGCCCGCGCCACGGAGGCGCTCGAGAGGCTGGACGTTACGAATGCCGCCTTCGTGAACGGCCCGCATGACCGTGGCTGGGAAAAGGAAGCCCCCTTCGACGTCATTGTCATCAACGGCCGCCTGATGCGCAAGCCGGAGGCCCTGCTGAAACAGCTGAAGGACCTGGGCCGTCTGGTAGCCGTCTACGGGCCGGAAGAAATGGCGACCATCCGTGTCTGGACCCGTCGCAACGCCGTGATTTCCCACGTGGACGAATTTGACGCCACCGCACCGCTGGCCCCCGGTTTCGAGGCTGCCCGGCCGGCATTCGTCTTCTGAAGGCAGGGGACCTTGCTGCCTGTCAGGCCATGATCTCGCGCAGGCCTGTGGAGAGGCGTTCCAGTCCGGCCTCCAGCTCTTCCGCCGAAGCCGCAAAGGAAAGACGGATCGCCGTGTTCGTTCCGAATGCGCTGCCCGGAACGACAGCCACCCCGTGACGCTCCAGCAGCCAGTCACAGAAGCTATCGACGTCTTCCGCAATCTCTTTCCGCCGCGCTTCGGAAAGGGCAGGGCGGATGTCCGGAAAGGCGTAGAACGCGCCCCGGGGCGGCAAGACCCGCACGCCGGGCATCTCCTGAAGCCACGTCATGACGAGAGAACGGCGGGCCTCGTAGGCCTGCCGCATGGCTTCCACGGAATCACGCGGGCCTTCCAGTGCAGCAATCGCCGCTCTCTGCACGAATGCGTTGGCACCGGCCGTGAGTGCCCCCTGCATCTTCTGAATGGCGCGTACCACGGGCTCGGGCGCAGCCGCATACCCCAGACGCCAGCCGGTCATGGCGAATCCTTTCGAGAAACCGTTGATGGTGATGGTGCGCGGCTTCATGCCGGGCAGGGAGCCGATGGAAACCGGCCGTATGCCGTCGAAGACGATGTATTCGTAGATTTCATCGGAAATCACCATGGCCGATGGATGGCTGCGAATGACATTGGCCAGCGCCTTCAGTTCCGTGGCCGAGTGCACGGCACCGGAAGGGTTGGACGGTGAATTGAGCAGCACCAGCTTCGTGCGCTCAGTCAGGGCCGCCGCCACCTGTGTTGCCGCAACCTTGTAGCCATTCTCGATGGATGAGGACAGAATGACCGGCTTTCCGCGGGCCAGGCGCACGATACCCTCGTAAGCGACCCAGTAGGGCTGCATGAGAATGACCTCGTCGCCCTCTGAAACGAGGGAAAAGATGGTGTTGGTGATCGCCTGCTTGGCGCCGTTGGTGACAACCACCTCTTCCGGAACACAGGACAGACCATTCTCTTTGCGCAGCTTCTCCGCAATGGCAGCGCGCAGCTCCGGCAGGCCCGGGATTGGCGCATAGTGCGTCCAGCCCTCCTCCAGCGCCTTGCAGGCGGCCTGCCGTATGTGGTCGGGTGTATCGAAGTCCGGCTCGCCGATGGTCAGGGAAATGATGTCGTGCCCTTTCGCGCGCAGTTCACGGGCCTTGCGGGACATGCGCAGGATTGCAGCTTCTTCGACTCCCGTCACGCGCCAGGTCAGATTGTTTTCGGGGCGGAAAATCGACATCGTTGCAGCATCCCTTGCCAGAGTGTCCGAATGAAACCACAGCGAGGCTTTTTGCCACGCCCCGCTTGCGCGGAAAAGCGTAAAAGTTCACCTTCCGCGAACAGGATTCGCAGAATGGGGGCAGAAAATCACATGAAGTTCCATCTTCCGGCAATGGCTGTCATGGCCGTACTCGCCATGCTGGGCGGATGTGCGGATGCCGGCAAGCAGAAAATCGAAACTTCTCCCGGTGGCGCAGCTGTCAGTGGTTCACGGACGGAACCGGTCAACTACAACGGACGCATGTATCGAGTCACCTTCCGCCAGAAATCCGGACCTGGCCATTATGAAGTCACGGTCGCCGCGCCCGGAAGGAAACTTGGTGGCACCGATGGCGATCGCAGGATCGTGGAGCAGATTGCCGTTTCCACCGTCCGGCATTTCAACTGCCGTGACGGCCACCACGCCCGTATTGTTCCCGGTTCCCAGAAGCATGAGAAGGGCCGCTGGATCATGCAGGCGAAATGCGGCTCGGCCTGACCTTCAGGGGGGGAATGATTGTGCCTTTTTCACGTGGCATATCTCGATATGCCAGCTCTCGTACCATTCTTCTTGCCCCCGACGCTGAGCCTCGAGATGCTCCGGGTGTTCGCGCCAGTGCGCAATATCTTCTTCCGATCGCCACCAGGAAATGGTGATGCCGGAGCCGTCCGCATCCCGCATGCTCCGTATACCGATAAAACCCGGCATGCTGCTGGCCAGTTCGACCATGCGCTCGGCAGTCTCTGCATAACCGGGTGCAGGATCCCGAAGCCGGGACATGAAGATCACGGCGATGCATCCTTCCCTGTCAACCATGAATGCCTCTCTTGTCGCGTCTTGCGGATGCCCGTTTTTGACGGTAATAACCATCGCACGTCCGGGCGGTTAGCTCAGTTGGTAGAGCATCTCGTTTACACCGAGAGGGTCGGCAGTTCGAGTCTGTCACCGCCCACCAGACGTTCAGGACAAATGCCGCAATCCCGAGCGAGCCGACCGCATGTCCCAGATCCAGGCCTATCTCCACACCTTGCGCGCGCAAGTCGATCCATTGCTCAACCGACTCCTGGAATGGCTCGCTTCACCTGCCTTCTACGGACAGATCGGGATCATTCTTGCAGCCTTGATCATCGGTCTGTTTCTCGCAGGTTGGCTACACAGCCGCATTTCCTTCTTCCGTGAACCACCACAGGAAACGCGCGGGTTGTCCGGCAGGATTGCCAGACTGCTGCATTCTTTCGGCGACCTTCTCAAGCCTGCACTGCTGGTTCTGCTTCTTGCGGTCGGCATCAGCATCGCACAGGCCGTTCTCGGCACGGCATGGCTGATCCGGCTGGCACAGAGCGCCTCCGTGATCTGGGTACTTTATGCTGCCATCAATCGCTTTGTTCCGGATCCATTGATTCGCTCCGCTGCCATCTGGCTCGGCATACCCGTGGCCACACTGCACGTCTTCGGCTGGTATGATGCCGTGGCGACGTGGCTGGACGGGCTTTCCTTGCAAATCGGAAACATTCGCCTCTCGCTGTATTTTCTGTTGAAGGCGGCTGTTTTCGGTGGACTGTTTTTCTGGATCGGCCGCGTGACGTCGGAGGCCGGACAGAATGCCATCCGCAGGCAGGAGGCACTGGAGAAGCCCACCCGCGAACTGTTTGCCCAGCTCTTCGAGCTGGCCCTTTATGCCGCTGTTTTCATTCTTCTGATGCAGGTTCTGGGCCTCAACCTGACCGCGCTTGCGGTTTTTGGCGGCGCAATTGGTGTGGGACTGGGATTCGGTCTGCAGCAGATCGCTGCGAATTTCATCTCCGGCATCATCATTCTGCTGGAACGCTCCATCACCGTTGGCGATTACATCGAGCTTGAGGGGGGCAAGGCGGGCCTCGTCAAGCAGATCAACATGCGCTCCACCACGCTGGAAACATTTGACGGCAAGGAGATTGTCGTACCGAATGAAAAATTCATCACGACACGTTTCGTGAACTGGACGCATGACGATCCGCGCCAGAGATATGAAGTGGAATTCACGGTCAGTTACGAAACCGATCTCCACAAGGTACCGCCGATCATCGAAGAGGCTGTTTCCCGTCATCCCCGGGTGCTCGATGCTCCGGAAAAGCCCGATTGCGAGCTCCGGGGGTTCGGCGGCAGCGGCGTGGAATTCGCCGTTGAGTTCTGGGTGGATGGTCTTGATGATGGACCGAACAAGTTTTCTTCCGACGTGCTGTTCCTCATCTGGGATGCACTGAAGGAAAACGGCATACGCATACCCTATCCGAGACGGGAGATCATTCTGCTCGACAGGGAGGAGGATTCCACCGGGAGGCAGGCTACGGAGAAACCGGCTTGAGCGAACCGGGGAAGGTCAGCATCTGCTGATCAGATCCCCTATGGAACGGCTGCCCCGGCCGCACCCGTCTCCGGATGGGCGTTCCCCTGCTGCCGGCTTGGCCCGCGACCGGTTCAGCAAGGCTCCACCCCCGAGCACCTGCTCACGCCAGCCGGGTACTCCGCGCCAGAGGTCACGGGACATTGGCAGCATCAGCTTGCCAAGTCGTGTACGATAGACATGCACGCCACGCAGCACCTTCTGCACATACTTTCTCGTTTCCGTAATGGGGATGAGTTCTACCCATTCCACCGGATCAGGGTGTCCGGAGCGCAAGTCTCCATATGCTTTCAGCCACTTGCGAACGTTGCCGCCACCGGCATTGTAAGCTGCAAAACCAAGCACGTAGGAACCCGAAAACTTCCGGATCAGATGCGAGAGGTGATGTCGGCCGAGCATGAGATTGTAGGATGGCCGTGAGATGAGCCATGCGCGTTTGTACGGAACTTTCAGGATGCGCGCTTCACGTCGCGCAGTTCCCGGCATGAGCTGCATGAGCCCTTTGGCGCCTGCGTGGCTGCCAGCGCGCGCATTGAATTCGCTTTCCTGACGGATCAGGCCAAGCAATGCCGGTTCCTCCAGAGGTGGCCCGATATGCCTGAACGGGGGCAAAGCCTTCACGGGATAGCCGTAATTGTCGATGTCGATACCTTTGGCACCCGCTGCCTTGGCGAGCTTGACGGCCATGGCGGGGCCTCCTGCATCCCACAGCAGAGAGGCCGCAGCCGCCAGATGGGCCCGGTCGTTCCAGGCGTGGGCCATGGGCCAGATGAAAGCCGAAACATGCCATTCACCACCGGCTCTGCCCAGCAGACGGACTGCCCGGCCGAATCTGTGAGCCGCTACGTCCTTTCTGGCCTGCGCGGTCGGCACTCCTTTTCGAATCGGGATGGGCTTTCGGCCAAGACCGATCTTTTCCCGGGAAAGCAGTCCATAATACACCGTGGGAGTACGTGCCGATTCCGCATAGGCCCGGCGTGCACCGGCAAGATCTCCCAACGCCTCGCGAGCGCGCCCGACCCAGTACCAGGCCTTTGCCTTCTGGGTGCGCGTCTTCGCATGTCGGGTCATGCGCAGGAAATG
>JAJRRY010000196.1 GCA_024279095.1 Alphaproteobacteria bacterium | reverse complement strand
CCGCCGTCCACCTCGATGATGATGTCGCGATCGCCGATCATCTCGCGGATGCGGCGGATCTTCTCCACCACCGCCGGGATGAAGGCCTGCCCGCCAAAGCCGGGGTTCACGCTCATCACCAGCACCAAGTCAAGCCGGTCAAGGACATATTCGATAACCGATTCCGGCGTATGCGGATTGAGCGACACGCCCGCCTTCTTGCCCAGGTCGCGGATCACCTGAAGCGAGCGGTCGAGATGGGTGCAGGCCTCGGCATGCACGGTGATGTAGTCGGCGCCTGCCTTGGCGTATTCCTCCAGATAGAGGTCGGGATTGTCGATCATCAGATGCACGTCGAAGACCTTCTTCGTGTGCGGCCGCATGGCGGCGATGATCGGCGGCCCGAAGGTCAGGTTGGGGACGAAATGGCCATCCATCACGTCCAGATGCACCCAGTCCATGCCGGCCCGCTCGATGGCCTCGATCTCCTCCTTCAGACGCGAGAAATCCGACGACAGCATCGACGGCGCAATGATGATCTCGTTCGACATGCTTCCCTCCACTGCCGGACCCGCTTCTGCGTAGTCCGCATTCCCAAGCGATCCATCAACGAAATAGCACGTTTTTCCCCCGCACCTTAACCCCCCGCCCGCCCCTTTCCACGGGACGCAATGTCTCAGGGGGACATCACGAAACACGGCGGAAAGTGCCGGAAGGGGATTGCATTCCACAACCTTGCCGCCCCGGACCGCAACCTTCATGCCTTTTGTGCGAGGGGCGCAAAGGCAGGCACGGACCTGAATGTTCAGGTCGGGGTCAAAGACCCCGACCTGCTGCAATCATGTAGGCATTTCTACCGTTCTAGCGCCACTGCACATCGAAGCGGTCGAGCATCATCAGCTTGTCCCAGACGCGGATGAAATCGGCGATGAACTGCTCCGCCCTGTTATCCTGCGCGTAGTATTCACTCTGTGCCCTGAGCTGCGAGTTGGCGCCGAACACCAGGTCCACCCGCGTGCCCGTCCAGCGGCGTTCGCCCGTGGCGGTGTCGATGGCCTCATACATTCCCGGCTGCCCGTCCATGGGCCGCCACTCGATGCTCAGATCGCACAGGTTGACGAAGAAGTCGTTCGTCAGCTGTCCGGGCCGCTCTGTCAGCACGCCGTGCGGCGCGTTGCCGAAGGTGGCGCCCAGCGCCCGCAGGCCGCCCACCAGAACCGTCATCTCCGGCACCGTCAGCGTCAGCAGCTGCGCCTTGTCCACCAGCACCCGTTCGTGCTCCAGCTCCTCGCAACCCGGCTTCACGTAGTTGCGGAAGCCGCAGGCCACCGGCTCCAGAACCGCGAAGGATTCGGCATCCGTCTGCTCTTGCGAGGCATCCACCCGGCCCGGCGTGAACGGCACCGTGACGTCATATCCAGCATCACGCGCCGCCTTCTCCACCGCCGCACAGCCGCCCAGCACGATCATGTCGGCCAGCGAGATGCGTTTGCTGCCGCTCTGCGCCGCATTGAACGCGCTGCGGATACCCTCCAGCACATCGAGCACCCTGCCCAGCTGCTCCGGCTCGTTGACCAGCCAGCGCCGTTGCGGATCCAGCCGGATGCGCGCACCGTTGGCACCACCGCGCTTGTCGGAATTGCGGTAGGTCAGCGCCGCGGAAACGGCCGTATAGACCAGCTCCCGCACTGACAGACCGGCATCGAGGATGCGCCCCTTCAGCCCGGCAATATCCGCCTCGTCCACCACCTCGAAGTCACGTTCCGGCAGGGGATCCTGCCAGATGAACTCCTCCTGCGGCACATCCGGGCCGAGATAGCGGCTCTTCGGCCCCATGTCGCGATGGATCAGCTTGAACCAGGCCTTGGCAAACGCATCGGCAAAGGCGTCGAAGTCCCCCAGAAAGCGCCGCGCGATCGGCTCGTAGACCGGATCCATGCGCAAGGCCAGATCGGTGGTCAGCATCACCGGCGGGCTCTTCTTCTCCGGATCGAACGGATCGGGCACCATGTCCTCGGGATCCGGGTTCACCGCCTCCCACTGCCACGCGCCGCCGGGACTCTTGACCAGATTCCAGTCATACTTGAACAGCAGCTCGAGGAAGGTATTGTCCCACTGCGTCGGCGTGGGCGTCCACACGCCTTCCAGCCCGGAAGTGATGACACCTTCGGCACCCTTCGGCCCCTTCCAGCCGAGACCCTGCGCCTCCAGCGGCGCCGCCTCCGGCTCCGGACCGAGCTTGTCGGTGCCGCCCATGCCGTGCGTCTTGCCGAAGGTATGGCCACCGGCAATCAGCGCCACGGTCTCCTCGTCGTTCATCCCCATGCGGGCGAAGCTGCGACGGATGAACTCGGCGGACTTCAGCACGTTCGGCTCGCCGTTGGGTCCCTCGGGATTGACGTAGATCAGCCCCATGTGATCCGCAGCCAGCGGGTCGAGAAGATCACCATCCGGATGACGCTCGTCAGCCAGCCATTCGGCTTCCGGGCCCCAGTTCACGTCCTCTTCCGGCTCCCAGATGTCCACCCGGCCGCCGGCAAAGCCCTGTGTGCGGAAGCCCATGTCCTCCAGCGCCACATTGCCAGCCAAGATGATCAGATCGGCCCAGGAGATGGCATCGCCATACTTCTTCTTCACCGGCCACAGCAGACGGCGCGCCTTGTCCAGGTTCACGTTGTCGGGCCAGCTGTTCACCGGGGCGAAACGCTGATTGCCCGTGTTGCCGCCGCCGCGCCCGTCAAAGACGCGATAGGTGCCCGCCGCGTGCCAGGCCATGCGGATGAACAGCGGACCATAGTGCCCGTAGTCGGCGGGCCAGAAGTCCCGCGACTCCTTCATCACCTTGCGGATGTCGGCCTTCACCGCCTCCAGATCGAGCTTCGAGAACGCCTCCTTGTAATCGAACCCTTCCGGCACGGGCCGCAGTTCCTGCGGGTTCTGCTGCAGAATCTTCAGATTGAGCTGCTCGGGCCACCAGTCCCGAACGCCATTGCCCTTCAATGTCGTCTGACGAAATGCTCCGTGTGCCACCGGGCACTTTCCACTTCTTGCCGTCATGGCCTTCCTCCTTGTGCTTGCCTGCCGCACCCCGGCATTAATTTAGAACTATTCTAAGATAAGGAGGGAGTCAAGGCACTTTTGAATGATTCTAAAAATTATACCGCGCAGCATCCAGGCCCGACGCACAGACAATTGCCGCCAGTCAGGCCCTCACCCCAGACCGGAGTTTTCATCCCATTGACGCGAAGCTATAGCCGGAAGGAGGTTGCATCCCCTTCCGGAACCTTTTTCACATCTTTCCACCGCATAAGCATTTTCTGAACGGTATAAAACGTCCCGGAAGGGGCTGAAAAACCCCTTCCGGCACTGTCGCCTGCCCACAAAAAACGGCCCCTCCGATGGAAGGGGCCGTTTGGGTTTGCGGGAATGTTGTTCCGGGTCAGCCGATCTTCGGGTCCAGCTCGCCGGACTCGTAGCGCTTGGCCATTTCGGCCAGCGGGATCGGCTTGATCTTGCTGGCGTTGCCGGCGGAGCCGAAGGCCTCGAAGCGGTCCTTGCAGACCTGCTTCATGGCTTCCATGGCCGGCTTCATGAACTTGCGCAGGTCGAACTCCTTCGGCTGCTCCTTGGCCACCTTGCGGAACTGGCCGGTGGCGGCAAGGCGCAGGTCGGTGTCGATGTTCACCTTGCGCACGCCCATCTTGATGGCGCGCACCAGCTCCTCCACCGGCACGCCGTAGGTCTCCGGAATGGCGCCGCCATAGTCGTTGATCAGCTTGATCAGCTCCTGCGGCACCGAGGACGAGCCATGCATCACGATGTGCGTGTTCGGGATCTTCGCATGGATCTCGGCGATGCGGTCGATGGCCAGGATGTCGCCGGTCGGCGGACGGGTGAACTTGTAGGCGCCGTGCGAGGTGCCCACGGCCACCGCCAGCGCATCAACCTTGGTCTTGGCCACGAAGTCGGCGGCCTCGTCCGGATCGGTCAGCAGCTGGTCCTTATCCAGCTTGCCCTCGAAGCCGTGGCCGTCCTCCTTGTCGCCCATGCCGGTCTCCAGCGAGCCGAGGCAGCCCAGCTCGCCCTCCACGGACACGCCCAGCATGTGGGCCAAGCGGCTGACCTCGGAGGTGACGTTGACGTTGTATTCGTAGGACGACGGCGTCTTGGCGTCCTCCTCCAGAGAGCCGTCCATCATCACCGAGGTGAAGTTCTGGTGAATGGCGGACAGGCAGGTCTTGACGCTGTTGCCGTGATCCTGATGCATCACGATCGGAATGTCGGGATACATCTCCACCAGCGCCTGGATCATGTGGCGCAGCATGGTGTCGCCGGCATAGGCGCGGGCGCCGCGGGAGGCCTGCAGGATGACCGGAGAGTCGGTCTCCTTGGCCGCCTCCATGATCGCCAGACCCTGTTCCATGTTGTTGATGTTGAAGGCCGGGAGGCCGTAGTCGTTCTCGGCTGCGTGGTCGAGCAGCTGCCGAAGCGTAACCAGTGCCATGGGTTCTCCTCCTGAAAATGTCCTGCCGGTACTTGTGGCCCATCACAAGGGGCCGGCAAAGTCCCGGTCATGATGCCGTTCCGCCCTCCGGAACAGATCCGGAGGGCGGCAGAATCGTGTCCTAGCCGTCGCTCTCGCGCAGGGCCTTCACGCCCGGAAGCTCCTTGCCCTCCAGCCACTCCAGGAAGGCGCCGCCGGCGGTGGAGACGTAGGTGAAGTCGTCCGTCACGCCGGCGGCATTGAGCGCCGCCACGGTGTCGCCGCCGCCGGCCACGGTGACCAGCTTGCCGGCCTTGGTCAGCGCCGCCGCCGCCCGCGCGATCTCCACGGTGCCGGTGTCGAACGGCGGCACCTCGAAGGCACCCAGCGGACCGTTCCACAGCAGCGTCTTCAGATCCTGCAGACGCAGCTTCAGATCGGCGATGGACTGCGGGCCGATGTCGAGGATCATGGAGTCGGAAGGCACGCCGTCCAGCGTGCAGGTCTCCGCCTCCGCACCCGCCTTGAACTCCTTCGCGCAGGTGGCGTCGGACGGCAGGACGATCTCGCAATCGTTCTCCTTCGCCTTCTCCAGAATGGCCTTCGCGGTATCCACGAAATCCGGCTCGGCGAGCGACTTGCCCACGTCATGGCCCAGCGCCAGCAGGAAGGTGTTGGCCATGCCGCCGCCGACGATGATCTG
>JAJRRY010000195.1 GCA_024279095.1 Alphaproteobacteria bacterium | reverse complement strand
GATCCCCTCACCGGAAAGCGCACCGCGGTGCTGGAGGAGGTGCGCGTCTATGCCAACTCCCATTACGTGACGCCGAAACCAACGCAGGAACAGGCAATTCATGGTATCAAGGAGGAGCTGCGCCGCAGGCTCGACGAATTCCATGCCGCCGGGCGCATCCTGGAGGCCCAGCGGCTGGAACAGCGCACCCTGTTCGACATCGAGATGATGCTGGCCACCGGCTCGTGCTCCGGCATCGAGAACTATTCCCGCTACCTGACCGGCAGGAAGCCCGGCGAGCCGCCGCCGACCCTGTTCGAGTACCTGCCGGAAAATGCCATCCTCTTCGTGGACGAAAGCCACGTCACCGTGCCGCAGATCGGCGGCATGTTCCGCGGCGACTTCAACCGCAAGGCCACGCTGGCGGAATTCGGCTTCCGCCTGCCCTCCTGCGTGGACAACCGGCCGCTGCGGTTCGAGGAATGGGATGCCATGCGGCCGCAGAGCATCTTCGTCTCCGCCACGCCCGGTCCGTGGGAGCTGGAGCGCACCGGCGGCGTGTTCGTGGAGCAGGTGATCCGTCCCACCGGGCTTGTGGATCCGGAGGTGATCGTGCGCCCCTGCGAGAATCAGGTGGACGACCTGATCGCCGAATGCCGGGAGGTGGCGGCCGCAGGCTACCGGGCGCTGGTCACCGTGCTGACCAAGCGCATGGCGGAGGACCTGACTGAATTCATGCACGAACAGGGCCTGCGGGTGCGCTACATGCATTCCGATGTGGACACCATCGAGCGTATCGAGATTATCCGCGATCTGCGCCTTGGCGCCTTCGACGTACTGGTCGGCATCAACCTGTTGCGCGAGGGGCTGGACATTCCCGAATGCGCACTGGTGGCTATCCTGGATGCCGACAAGGAAGGCTTCCTGCGCTCCGAAACCTCGCTCATCCAGACTTTCGGCCGCGCGGCGCGCAACGTGGAGGGGCGGGTGATCTGCTATGCCGACCGCATGACCGGCTCGCTGGAACGGGCCATTTCCGAGACACGGCGGCGGCGCGAGAAGCAGCTGGCCTGGAACGCGGCGCACGGCATCACGCCGGAATCGGTGAAGAAGAACATCGGCGAGATCATCGAAAGTCCCTACGAGAACGATCGGGTGACCGTGCCGGCGGGACTGGCCGAGGAAGCGGCCGGAGACCTGCTGGGCCACAATCTGGAACAGGTGATCGAGGATCTGGAAAGGCGCATGCGGGAGGCCGCGGCCAATCTGGAATTCGAGGAGGCGGCCCGTCTGCGCGACGAGGCGAAGCGGCTGCGCAACCTGCTCATGGAAGGCATGGAAGGTCCCGCATCCGCAGGTTTCGTTCCATCGGAGGAAGACGGCGGAAAGGCGGGAAAACGGACGAAGGGTGCGAAGAAGGCCGCCAGCCGTAAGCGTCGAAAGGGACCGTGAGAAAAATGGATGAGGCCGGAAGACTCGCGCCCGTGTCCTTCCGGCCCCATTTGCATTCCGCAGGCTGAGCCGGCGGTTACTTCTGCTTCTGCATCTCCATGGGGGCGGGCGTGCCCGGCCCCAGCGGACGCGGAGACATCGGTTTCACCTTCAGCTTGCACAGCCCGGCGAACTTTCCGGTGCCCTTGTGGACGTAGATGCCACCGGCGGCGATGCATGACTTGCATTCCCTGCAGGCCTTGGAGTTGTAGGCGAACTGATTGCATTGAGGCCCCTTGCTGTTGCACTGGGGCACAGCCTGTGCCGGAGAGAGCAGCATGGAGCCCGCCATGGCCAGAAGGCCGGCGGCCGCAAGAATCGTCCCGAAGCGCTGTCGCATGTTTTCGTTCCTTTCGTTGATCTGCCGATTCGCGTTGACATCAACGAAAGAAAGCATGACTAACCGGGGATGAACGCTGCATGAACGGGATGCAGGCAGGCTCGACGGACGGATTCAGTCCGCGGCGCTGATGGTCTCGACAGTCAGGTTGCGGTTGGTGAACACGCAGATGTCCGCGGCGATCTCCAGAGCGCGGCGAGCGATCTCCTCGGCATCGCGGTCGGTATCCATCATGGCGCGGGCGGCAGCCAGCGCATAGGCACCGCCTGAGCCGATACCGGCCACGCCGCCCTCCGGCTCCAGCACGTCGCCGTTGCCAGTCAGAACCAGCGTTGCAGAGGTATCGGCGACGATCATCATCGCCTCGAGTCGCCGCAGATAGCGGTCGGTGCGCCAGTCCTTCGCCAGCTCGACGCAGGCACGGGTCAGCTGGCCCGGATACTGCTCCAGTTTCGATTCCAGCCGCTCCAGCAACGTGAAGGCATCCGCCGTGGCGCCTGCGAAGCCGGCGATCACCTGCCCGTCGGCCATCCGCCGCACCTTGCGGGCCGAGGCCTTGATCACGGTGTTGCCGAGAGACACCTGACCGTCACCGGCAATGACCACCCGGCCGCCTTTGCGGACGGAAAGGATGGTCGTGCCATGCCAGCCCGAATCGACAGAATGGGTCATGAGAAGCGGCCTCCCCTGCAGGATCATTGCGCGCTTTCTAGCACATCATGCAGTCATGCCGGAAGGCGGTCTCAGCCTTTCTGAAGTTTCTTCCAGATATCCGCGCTGCCACCCAGCATCCGCCGCAGATAGGCCATGTTGGCTTCCACTTCGGCCGGCGAAAGGTCCTGCGAGGCCACGTAGCGCGCCTCCCTGAAGCGGCCTTGCAGCCCCAGTGCAAGGGCGAGGTTCTGCCGGATGCGGGTTTCCTTCCGGCCTTCCGGCGTGGCGAGGGCTTCGCGCAGCAGCTTCTCGGCACGGGCGGGGTTGCCTTCCAGGATATGGCTCAGAGCGATGTTGTTGATGATCTTGGGATTGCCCGGAGACGCTTTCAGAGCCAGCGCATATTGCGCCCGTGCCTCGTCGAAGCGGCCCTGCGCCGCCAGTGCGGAGCCCAGTGCGTTGAACGTCTTCCAATCGCGATGTCCACCCTGAATCATGGCGCGGAACACGCCTTCCGCCTGCACGGAACGGCCGGCCTTCAGCATGGCGCGGCCCAGCCGGGCGCGCAGGTCCATGTTGCCGGGATGCAGGGACACGAGCTTCTTCAGAACGGCAATCTGCTCATCTTTCTGCTCCAGCAGCTCCAGTTGCCGGGCATAGGCCAGTCCGGCCCGAATATCTTTCGGGTTCCGTTTCCAGCGTTGTGCCGCCGCCGCCGTTGCCTTCAGGGAGGGGCCATCCTGTCTTGCCGCAGCACCAAGGGAGCCCGTGGTCAGAGCTTCATCCCCGCCACCTGCGGCATCGAGCGTCTTGCAGGCGGACAGCCCGCTCGCGGCAATGAGGACGATGCCGACTGCAGCCAGCCTGCGCGCCGCCAAAGGAGAACGAAACGTCTTGATCTGTGCCATGCCCAGCCCCGTGCTTGTGCGGAAAAGACTTTCGGCCCGCGAAATTCCGCAGGCTGAACGACATTCTTGGGGGACAGTTCTCAACAAACTGTTAACCATGTTCGTGAACCCTGCGTTCACGGTTGCCAGGGGGAGGGAGAAACCATACCTTGCAGCCCCGGCGGCATGACATGAAGGAGCCTGCGATGATCCAGCCTTCCGAGGTTCTTCTACCCACGGAACGGTCGCGGGATGCGCGGCCGGTGCATCTCGTGCGTCCGGAGTCCCTGGATGCCGTGCTTGCGACACTTGCGCAATGGCAGGCGGAATGGGTCCGGAGTGCCGGTTTCCGGGCTGCTCCCGGCGAGTGTCTCCTTGTTCCGGGAAAGGACGGAGCCCCGGCAATGGCACTGGCCGGCATGGGAGAGGAAGACGCAGGCTCCCTTGCGCATGGTGCGTTGTCCATGAAGCTGCCCGAAGGTCTCTGGCGTTTCGAGCTCGCAGCGGAACTCCCGCCGGGCGATCTTCTGGCTCTGGGGTGGGTGCTCTCCGCCTACCGTTTTACCGCGTATCGCGATGCCGCGCGCAATCCGGCACAGTTGGCCTGCCCGCAGGGTGCGGACCGGCAGGACGTGCTCCTTCAGGCCGAAGCCATCTGGCTGGCCCGAGACCTGATCAACACCCCGGTGGAGGATCTGGGGCCGGCCGATCTGGCGCGGCATGCGCAGGACATGGCCGAAACTTTCGGTGGTCGCGTGATGAGGGTGGAAGGCGAAGCCCTGCAGCAGGGGTTCCCGCTGATTCATGCAGTGGGTCGTGCTGCGCCTGTGGAACGGGCGCCCCGCCTGATCGACATGGTGTGGGGACGCCCTGATGCACCGCGCGTGACCTTGGTCGGCAAGGGCGTCTGTTTCGACACCGGCGGCCTCAACCTGAAACCCGATCGCGGCATGATCCTGATGAAGAAGGACATGGGCGGTGCGGCGGCGGCGCTGGCGCTGGCCCGCATGATCATGGCCTCGGGGCTGGACGTGCGCCTTAGGGTGCTCGTGCCGGCGGTGGAGAATTCCGTCAGCGGTGAGGCCATGCGCCCTTCCGACGTGATCCGCGCCCGGTCCGGTCTGACGGTGGAGATCGGCAATACCGATGCCGAAGGACGTCTCATCCTCGCCGATGCCCTGACCGCCGCATGGGAGGAGGACCCTGATCTGGTCATCGACCTGGCCACGCTGACGGGTGCGGCACGGGTGGCGCTCGGCCCGGATCTGCCGGCCATGTTCACGGAGGACAATGCCCTGGCCGCCGAGCTGATGCGTACGGGCATGGAGATCGACGATCCGCTGTGGCACATGCCGCTGTGGACGCCCTACGAAAAGGGCCTGAAATCCGGTATTGCCGATACCGGCAACATATCCTCCGACGGATTTGCCGGCAGCATCATTGCCGCGCTGTTCCTGAGAAAGTTCGTCAAGGAGCCGAGCCGCTGGGTGCATCTGGACATTTTCGGCTGGAATCCGTCCGATCGTCCGGCCCGGCCGAAGGGCGGGGATGTGCAGGCAGTCCGGGCGCTTTTCTCCATGCTGCGAGCGCGTCATGTCTCCTGACGCAATGGGAAATTTCATACTTCCATGATATTTGATTCATCAAAGTGCAGGTTCACCCTGCCGCAAAGGTCATGAGGCTTGCAACATGCCCACCCTGCATCATTTTCCGCTGGATCCCTTCTGTCGCCGCATCCGTCTGGCGCTGGGAGAATACGCTGTCGTCACGACCATGGAGGAGGAAAAGCCCTGGGAGCATCGGCCGGGTTTCCTGGCGCTCAACCCGGCGGGCGAGGTGCCCGTCCTTGTGGATGATGACGGAACGGTGGTCTGTGGCATCCTTGCGGTGTCGGAGTATCTTGAGGAGGTGCACGGCAGCGGCGAGCGTACGCTTCTGGGGAACACGCCAGCAGCCCGTGCCGAGACACGACGGCTCGTCTCCTGGTTCGACGGCCGCTTCAACCACGAGATCACGACACCGGTACTGATGGAAAAGGCGGTGCGTCGCTTCCTGCCGCCGGAAATGGGGGGAGGCCCCCCCGACATGGAGCGGGTGCGCACCGCCATGAAGCGGTTGCCCGGCCATCTGGAGTACATCGCGCGTCTGGTGGAGGAGAGGGGACTTCTTGCCGGTGACCGTCCGACCATGGCGGATCTCGCGGCCGCGGCGCACATCTCCGTGCTGGAGTACCTGGATGCCGTGCGCTGGGACGGACACGATTCCGCAAAGCTGTGGTATCAGCGCATCAAGTCGCGCCCGTCCTTCCGCCCTCTGCTGGCGGATCGGGTCCGCAGCATCAATCCGCCTGCCGTCTATTCCGAGCTTGACTTTTGAAGCCCCTGCGGGTTGCCTCGCGGCATGGGCGGAAAGAGAACTATCGAGGAACGGATCCGGGAACGGGCCCGCATGCAGGGTTTTGATGCCGTGGGCATCGCGCCGGCCCGCCTGTCCGCGGAGGAAGGACGGCAGCTGGAGGATTTCGTTGCATTCGGTCTGCACGGCACCATGGACTGGATGGCCGAAACCCTGCCGCGGCGCAGGGATCCCACCGGCATGTGGCCGGAAGCCCGCTCCGCAATCGTCTGCGCCATGAATTACGGACCGCCCGAGGGGCTGGATCCGCTGCGCCGGCTGGAAAGGCACGACCGCGGCATCGTCTCCGTCTATGCATTGGGAAAGGACTATCATGACGTCCTGAAGGGGCGGTTGAAGCACGTGGCTCAGTGGCTGGCCTCCCGCACCGGCGCCGACGTGAAGGTATTCGTGGACACCGCACCCCTGATGGAGAAGCGCCTTGCCCTGCGTACCGGCATTGGTTGGGCCGGGCGGCATACCTGCATCGTGTCCCGGGACTGGGGAAGCTGGCTGTTCCTCGGCGTGATTCTCACCACCGCCGAACTGGAACCAGACGCGCCGTCGAAAAACTGCTGCGGCAGCTGTACCGCCTGCCTGGACATCTGCCCGACCGGCGCCTTTCTCGGTCCCGGCCGCATCGATGCCCGCCGTTGCATCTCCTATCTCACCATCGAGCATCGCGGCACGATCGACCGGTCCTTGCGCCCGCTCATGGGTAACCGCATCTTCGGATGCGACGACTGTCTCGCCGTCTGCCCGTGGAACAAGTTCGCCCGTCCGGCCACCGAGGAGCGCCTGCGCCCGCGCCCGGAACTGATCGACCCGCCACTGGCCGAACTGGCCGCGCTCGATGAGGCCGCCTTCCGCAGGATGTTCGCCGGAACGCCGGTCCGGCGCGCTGGTCGCGATCGCTTCGTCGCGAACGTTCTCATTGCCATCGGCAATTCCGGAAATGATGAACTTGCAGAATCTGCACGGATCCGGCTGTCGGATGGCAGCCCGCTGGTGCGGGCCATGGCCGTCTGGGCATTGTCCCGGTTGTTGCCCCGGCCCGCCTTTTCGGAACTGGAAGGAATCATGCGGCCGGCAGAGGAGGATGCAATGGTGCTGGCCGAATGGCGGGCGGCGATGAAGGAGAGGGAACCCGCATGACGAACCACATGCTGTTTCTCGGACTGGGCTACGTGGCCGGCCATCTGGCCCGCAGACTTGAAGAGCGGGGCTGGCGCATATCCGGCACCGCCCGCGACCCCGAGGGCCTGCGGCGCATCACCGAAGCGGGGTGGCGGGGCTGGCCATTCGATGGCGGTCGCCCGCTGCCGCAGGAAGCATGGGAGGGCGTGACGCATGTGCTGTCCTCCGTGCCCCCTGACGCACAGGGCGATCCGGTTCTCTCCATGCTTGGCGGTGATCTG
>JAJRRY010000194.1 GCA_024279095.1 Alphaproteobacteria bacterium | reverse complement strand
CTGTGCCAGTGCGTAAAGGCGAGGAAGTGTATCCTTCAGCCGAACGATCCCGAGCCGCACCTGCTGCGCATAACCGGAGAATTCCTGCCCTAGGGTCAGCGGTGTGGCGTCCATGGTATGGGTGCGACCGATCTTGATGATGTCCGCCCAGTCCTTCACCTTCTCCTCCAGCGCCGCCAGCATGTGCTCCAGCGCCGGGATCAGGCGATGAACCACCTCTTCCACGGTGGCGATGTGCATGGCGGTCGGGAAAGTGTCGTTGGACGACTGCGAACGGTTTACGTGATCGTTGGGATGCACGGGATCCTTGGAGCCGATGGTGCCGCCCAGGATCTCGATGGCCCGGTTGGCGATCACCTCGTTGGCGTTCATGTTGGTCTGGGTGCCGGAGCCGGTCTGCCAGACCTTCAGCGGGAAGTTGTCGTCGAACTTCCCTTCCATGACTTCCGTGGCCGCCTGCACGATGGCCTCGCCGATCTCCGGATCGAGGTTCTTCAGCTCCATGTTGGCCTGCGCCGCGGCCCGCTTGATGACGCCGAGCGCCCGGATCACCGGCCGCGGCATGGTTTCGTGACCGATCGGGAAATTCTGCAGCGAGCGCTGCGTCTGCGCGCCCCAGTACTTGTCGGCCGGAACCTTAAGCTCGCCGAAGCTGTCGGATTCGATGCGGTATTCGGTGGTCATGGGAATGCTCCATCCGGATGGAAAGATACGGGAAGGATGAAGAATCCTTAGGCCGAAGCCCCGCGCTCCGCAAGAAGCCCTTCGGCTATTTCCTCCGCTCGTAGACGCAGACGGCATAGTCGCAGCTGTCGCCCTCCGCCGCCTTGCGTTCTTCGCGGGAAACTTCTTCCCAGATCTCCGGTTCCGGTTCGCGGAAGGTCACGTCACCCTCGGCGTCCATGTGCACGCGGGTGAGATAGATCCGCTGTGCCTGATCGCGCAGGCGGTCGAAGATCTGCCCACCGCCGATCACCATGATTTCGTCCACGCCGCGTTTCATGGCCAGCCGCTCGCCCATGGCCACGGCCTCCTCGAAGGAATTGACCGTGAGCACTTCCGGGTCGTCCATGATCTTGCCGCGGGTCAGCACGATGTTGTCACGCCCCGGAAGCGCCTTGCCGATGCTCTCGAAGGTCTTGCGCCCCATGATCAGGGGATGGCCCATGGTCAGCTCCCGGAAGTGCTTCAGCTCGGAAGGCAATTTCCAAGGCAGCTCGTTGAGCCGGCCGATCACGCCGTTTCTCGCCATGGCCACGACAAGGGCGATGGTAGGCTTTCTGTCAGTCATCCGGGCATCCTCCTCCCTCTTTCGCTCCCACGGATCCGTCGGACTTCTTTTCCGGTCCGGTCATGGTGCTCCCCGGGAGCATGATAACAGAGAACGGCCCCGGGCCCATGCGTCCGATCAGGTTTTCAAGGGAAAATCCCGCAGGGCGAGGACCCGGAACACCCGAATGATATGCCGCAAAGACGGCGCAGTTGTGCCGATTCGCGCAATGCACGCATCAGGGGAGATGGCGCGACTGCCGCCCCTCAGCCCGGGCCTGACGCTCCAGCTCCTGCAAGGAGGCTTGCGGCGTTGTCGTGCAGAACCACTTCGAGGGTGTCTTCGAGGTTTTTTCCACCGCCTTCATGGCAAAGGCCTTGCGCTTTTCGCAGACCTCCTTCGAGGGATAGGCCCGGGGGTGCCAGCCCATCGGCTGCACCTCCGATCCGGGTGTCCAGACACCGTTCAGCAGCATATAGACGACAAGCCAGTACTTCATGTGGCGATCCCTATGCCGTAGTGATCGTCAACCTTTTCGATGCCCGTAAATGCGTATCCCTTCTCCGCACACCAGGCCCGGACGTCCTCGCCGCAAGGCGGGTACGTGACCAGCAGCCGGATCCGGGCACCTGCGCCGATGGCCGCCACATGCCGGTTGATGTCGAGAAGATAGCCCGGGCACGTCTGCCCGCGCACATCCACGATCCAGCTTCCGTCCTCCAGCCGCTTCCTTGCGGAGCGGACCTTCACGCCGCGACGCATGGAAAACAGGGACAAGAGCCGGTCGCGCAGACTCAAGCCGAACTCCTTTCTCCATGAGGATCAGGTCACACGGCCACCGGAGCCTTGATGTGCGGGTGGGGATCATAACCCGAAATCACGAAATCCTCGAAGCGGAAATCGTCGATGCTGTCAACCCTGCGGGCAATCTCCAGCTGCGGCAGGGAGCGCGGTTCGCGGGCAAGCTGGGTGCGCGCCTGTTCCAGATGATTCAGGTAGAGATGGGCATCGCCGAAGGTATGCACGAAGTCGCCCGGCTCCAGACCGGTCACGTGGGCCACCATGTGCGTCAGAAGCGCATAGGAGGCGATATTGAAGGGCACGCCGAGAAAGATGTCCGCGGAACGCTGATAGAGCTGGCAGGACAGCCGCCCCTCGACAACATGGAACTGGAAGAGAAGATGGCAGGGCGGCAGCGCCATTTTCGGCACCTCCGCCACATTCCATGCGGATACGATCAGGCGCCGCGAATCCGGATTGGTGCGGATCTGCTCCACCACTTCGGCGATCTGGTCGATGGTGCCGCCATCGCAGGTCGGCCAGGAACGCCACTGCGCGCCGTAGACCGGGCCGAGATCGCCGTTGTCGTCGGCCCATTCGTCCCAGATGGTGACGCCGTTCTCGTTCAGCCAGCGGATGTTCGTATCCCCGCGCAGAAACCACAGCAGCTCGTAGATGATGGAGCGGATGTGCAGCTTCTTGGTGGTGAGAAGGGGAAAACCCTCCGACAGGTCGAAACGCATCTGATGCCCGAAGACGCTCAGCGTGCCGGTGCCCGTGCGATCGTCCTTGCGCACGCCCTCCTCGAGCACGCGGCGCATCAGGTCGAGATACTGCCGCATCCGCCTCTCCCTTCATTTCCTTGACGACATCGTGACGGCAGACACGAATGATCATGCCCGGCGGTCAACAATCCACCGGGCATGAATCAATTTCAAGAGCGCGCATGCAGGCATGCCGCTTCCTGCTCAGAGAAGCTTGTCCATGGTGCCGGAGGCCTGGGCAACGAGATAGTAGAAGGTCACCCGATTCTTGTTCCGGTCGCCTTTCATCTCTTCGCAGACCTTCTTCACCGCAGCAGCGGCCGCATCTGCATCCAGTCCCAGCTTCTTCACGCAGAAACCCTTGCGGACGCGATCCAGTTCGCTGTCATCGGAACAGGAGACGAGAGAAGCGTCACGAGAACGCAGGGCGATACCCAGATACTTGACGATGGTCTCCACCGCCTTTTCCTTCGGATTGGCATCGTAACGCTTCACGTCCTCGATATACTTGCTGATGTCGGCCATTTGACAGACCCCCTTTGCGGATAGAATGTTGGTCCCATGAAAAGACAGCCCCCACAACATGAGGGACCGCAAGAAAAACTAGCCGGATTCGGAAGGCAATGCAAAAAATCCGTCTGCCTCCTGTGGGAATCCGGCCTTGAAAGGAAACATGAGGATGATCGGATCATTCCCGGGCGCATGCAGGACCATCGCAATATTTCTGACTGCTTGCGCCATGCTGATCACATACGTTCAACATCCGAGGGCGGAGGAAACAGCCATGAGACTGCATTCGCCGGCATTTTCCAACGGAAGCCGCATGCCTTCCCGGTATACCTGCGAAGGACAGGACATTTCGCCACCACTCATCTGGACGAACGTCCCGGCCACGGCCCGCTCGCTGGCCCTGATCGTGGATGACCCGGACGCCCCGGACCCGAAGGCCCCGCGGATGATCTGGACCCACTGGGTGGTGCACGACCTGCCCCCGACAGCTCCTGGCCTGCCCGAAGGCGCCAGCGGTCGGATGATGCCGGAAGGGGCCGTGGAAGGATACAACGACTGGAAGCGCATCGGCTACGGCGGCCCCTGCCCGCCGATCGGAGAACACCGCTACTTCTTCCGCCTCTACGCTCTGGACACGGAACTTCCGGCCCACCCGATGACCCGCAGCGCGCTTCTGGACGCCATGCAGGGCCACATCCTGGCCGAAGCCGTCCTCGTCGGCCTGTACGAGAAGGAGCGGTGACCGGGCACATCCCTCACCGGCTCACCTCTCCCCTCTCCCTCGTCATCCCCGCGGAAGCGGGGATCCATGCTGAGCCCCCGCGAGGGGAGATGATACACAGCTCTCTGCCATGCGGAACGGCCGCGTGGATTCCCGCTTCCGCGGGAATGACGCTGGCGGCACGTTCTTGGCTCGCAATCGGCCCCTGTTCCGAGCCGGCCATCCGGATGAACATGCAACACATCACCCCTCGTAGGGGATATTCAGGATGTGACCGCAGGCCTTGCAGTGACTGGCGTCGGAGTCGTGTTCCAGAAGACCGCACTGGGGGCAGCGATAGCGCACCTTGCGAGGGCGGAAGACGGCCTGCACAAGCCGCAGGAAAAGAGCCACGCCGAAAATCATGATGGACACCGCCAGGAGCTTGCCGGAGGTGCCGGTGAGCGTGATGTCTCCGTACCCCACGGTGGTCAGCGTGGTGACGGTGAAATAGAGGGCATCGACATAGTTGTTGATGTAGGGATTGATCGGCGCTTGGAAGACGTAGACGGTGGCCGTCACCACGAACACGAAGACGATCATGTTGACGGACGCGACGATCACGTGCTCGTTGCGCCGGAAGAAGGGCCAGCGAGCCCGCAGGTCGTTCACCACATGATAGGAACGCATCAGCCGCAGCGCCCGAAGAATGCGCAGGAAGGCCAGGTTCTCCACGAAGAACTGGACGACCAGCGAGATCACCACCACCACGTCGGCGATGGTCGCCAGTTGGAGCAGATAGCGGCGGCGATCCTTCGAAATCCACAGCCGCAGCAGGAAATCGATGGTGATGAGGATGGAGAGCACGATCTCCGTTTCACGCAGCCACAACGCCTCGTGTACGAAGGAAGCGACCACGAAGAAGGCAATGGTGAACAGGTCGAAGGCCAGCATCAGGTAGCGGAAGCGCTTTGCCCGACGCGAACGCCCCTCATAGAGCAGACGCAGGCTTTCACGCCCGCGTTCCAGCCACCCTTCAGGTCGCGCACGGCGCCCGTTCCGCTTTCCGGGTCCGCCGTCCGCCCTGCCACCCTTCCTTTTGTCCGTGCCCTTGGCCGCCCGTGCCATGCGCTTTCCGCCCCGGTCGAAAAAACCATCCGCCCTCTTCAAAAGCGGGCGGTCATATCCTATATTAGCCCTGCCTGAGCAATCAGGCTATGGCGATAAACGGCTGTCGGAATACCCTCCCCGGACCCGGGGGCAGTACCCGGCGCCTCCACCACATGTGCCGGATGGTGCAGATGCGGATGATACGGCCGACGCATCTGATGGGGGCGAAACAGTTTCGACGGGGAGGGGAAAGGACAGACCTTTCGCCCGGTTGTGGTACCGCCGTAACGGTCCGAACTCAATAGTTGCCAATGACAACTATGCTCCGGTGGCCGTCGCTGCGTAAGGCAGTGCCCGCCATCGAAATATGAAGTCCCGGACGCCAAGCCCGTCCGGGCGGGGTTCGAGAGGGCACCTGGCAACAGAAGCCCTCTCTTCTTTTTCTCCCATCCTGAAGAAGAGGCAAGGCCGGAAACCACTTCCAGGTTTTCCTGTTTGCGGCTTTTCATGAAATATCTCCTTTTTTGTCCATTTTCCGCCGCCTTTTGCCTGCCGGTTTGCGCGGTGTCCTGAATCATCTATATTGCAACCCTGTGGCGCAGAAAAATTGCAACCCGGACGATCAGCGAGGCAACATGACAGGCGGGAAGGATGGCATGAACAAGGGCGGCAAGCCGCCGGTGGACCTGATGCGGTACGACCTTCTGGCGCAGGCCGCCCTCAGGCAGGTCGTGCGTCTGGCCCTGATGCGAGTCGAGAAGGACGGTCTGCCCGGCGACCATCACTTCTTCATCAGCTTCGACGTGCGCCATCCCGGCGTCGAACTTTCCGACAGGCTCCGCAAGAAGTATTCCGAGGAGATGACCATCGTCATCCAGCACCAGTTCTGGGACCTTCATGTCCATCCGGAACATTTCGAAGTCGGCCTGTCCTTCGACGGCATTCCTGAAAAACTGGTCATTCCCTTCGAGGCGGTGAAAGGCTTCTTCGACCCGGCGGTACAGTTCGGTTTGCAGTTCGAGGTTGCCTGGGAGGTTGACGAAGGCGACTCCGCGCAAGAGCAGGAGACGCCGGAGAGCGGGGCTGCGGACAGGGCTGCGCCTTCTGCCGCCGAGGCCGCGAAAGGCGCAACCGGCCCTGCGGAGAGCGCGGCAGAAGGAGACGGGGATTCCGCATCCGGAACCCCGAAGGTGGTGTCCCTCGATGCCTTCAGGAAGAAATAGGTTCCGGGCGGGAATCATTGTCGCCGGCATGATCACCGCCGGCATGTCGACGGGATTGCCCGGACTTTCCATGGTCATGGCCGGTCAGAAGGTGGCGGCCGTGAATCCTTCCGCCACCGTGGCCCGGCGCCTGGAACGGCTGCCCGCGAAAAAGCTGTTTGCCGAAGTCAAGGGGCCGGCCCCGCTGCCACCACAGCCCGTCGGCTTCTATTCCCGCGGTTGCGCAGCCGGCAATGTGGCCATGCCCCTCAACGGCTCCGCGTGGCAGGTGATGCGCCTGTCGCGCAACCGCTACTGGGGACAGCCGGTTCTCATCGAGTTCCTCAAGAAACTGGCCATCGAGGCGAAAGCGCTGGATGGCTGGAACGGTCTGCTGATCGGCGACCTCTCGCAACCTCGCGGCGGTCCGATGCTGACCGGTCATGCGTCCCACCAGATCGGACTGGATGCCGACATCTGGCTTACCCCGATGCCGGACCGCATTCTGTCACGCCGCGAGCGGGAAACCATGTCGGCCACCCTGATGACGCTGGATCGCAGGCGTATCAACCCGGCCCGCTTCACTGAGGCCCATGCGCGACTCATCCGTCGGGCGGCGAAAAGTCCTCTCGTACAGCGCATTTTCGTCCACCCGCCGATCAAGAAGTACCTGTGCGACTGGACACGCCGAACCGGACAACGCGACCGTGCCTGGCTGGCCAAGGTACGTCCCTACTACGGCCACAACTATCACTTCCATGTCCGTCTCCGCTGCCCACCCGGTGCCCACAGCTGCCGCGACCAAGGCGACCCGAAAGAGCCTGACGGAACGGGCTGTGGAAAGAACCTCGCCTACTGGTATTCCGACAGGCCATGGGGCGGCGGCAGACGCACGAAACCGAAACTGTTCCACAACGGCATCCCTCTGCCCCGCCCGCGGCCGAAGAAGCCGAAGCCCCGCAAACCGGTGACTCTGGCCAAGCTGCCAGCCTACTGTCACACCGTTCTGCTGGCCCGATGAAACGCGGTACGCATGGGAAACGGCGCACCACGCTCCTCAGGAATCCGCATCCGGCTCCAGCTTCCCGGCTTCCCGGCATAGAGTGGGGCGGCTGACGATGTACCATGCTCCATAGCCGATAAAAGCCAGTGCCGGCACCTGCAGCCAGGCGGACGCCCCGGAGAACAGCAGAATCCACGCCCCGCTCAGAGACATTGCCGTCAACGCCAGCACCTTGCTCCTGAACGGTATGGCTCCATGTCTTTTCCATTCCCGGACCGCACGGCCGAAGCGCGGATGGTAATAGAGAGCGTCATGCAGCCGCTGCGAGGAATTGGAGAAGGCCCACAGGGCCACCAGCATGAAGGGAACGGTCGGCAGCACCGGAAGGAAGATCCCGACCACGCCGAGCACGAAGGCGGAAATTCCGACAGCTCCATAGAGCAGACGCTTCACCTGCCATCGCAATGTACGGCCCCTCCCCTGCCCAGAAGCAGCGTACTCCAGTCCCCGAGACGGATCCGCCCCAGGAGCTGCAGGTCATGCGCCCGGAATGGCGCAAGCACCGCGTTTTCCTGTTCATGCAACAGGCCGGAGAGCACCAGCCGTCCGCCCGGGGTGATGCTCCGCGCCAGCTCCCCGGCCATGCGCCGCAGCGGTCCGGCCAGAATATTGGCCAGCACGAGATCATGGGGAGCCGTGCGCCGAATTTCCGGATGGTGCACACCCGGCGCGACGAGAAAGCGGATGAATGACCCGACGCCGTTCCGACGGGCATTTTTCCGTGCCGTGCATACTGCCACCGGGTCGATATCCGAGGCAAGAACAGGCACGTACCACAGCCGGGCCGCAGCAATGGCCAGCACACCGGTGCCCGTCCCCACGTCCAGTACATTGCGCGGCCGCCAGCTTCTGGCGAGACGCTCCATGGCCAGCAGACACCCCTGCGTCGTGCCGTGATGTCCCGTACCGAAGGCCACACCGGCATCTATCTCGATGGAAATCCCGGCCACGGGCCGCCTGTGCCGATCGTGCGATCCGTGAATGAAAAAGCGCCCCGCCGACACCGGCTCCAGTCCTTTCAGGCTTTCCGCCACCCAATCCACCTCCGGAAGCGGTTCCTCCACGAGTTCATCCCCGGAAAAGCCGCCGGCCGTCAGAGCTGCCGCCAGCGCATTGCCGTCGGGTGGAGGCGCATAGTAGACCTCGACCCGCCAGAGATCGTCGGCCTCGTCCGTCTCCGCCAGAGCCACGGCGGAGGCCTCGGGCCATGCCAGTTCGGACAGAAGATCGGCAAGGAAACCCGCTCGCGCCCGATCCATGGACCTGCTCACCAGATGCACCGTCCGCATGTCCGTATCAGCTCCCCCTTCTCCGTCTTCCGATATGACGCGTGAAAACGCCTGCGATCACTGCCGCCGCGACTACCGTGACCAGCAGTTCGGCAGTGTCTCCCGGTGACACGAGTTTCAGCAGGATCTTCACGGCAACGAATACCACTACCGCCACCAGGAGTGCCCCGGCATGTCTCATCGCGCCATGTTCCCCAGTCCTGTCGCACCTCTGAAGTCCGTCCCTTCGGAACGCACGTTCTCCATGTTCGCCCCGGCGAAGCGGGCTCCGATCATGCGCGCCCGGGTCAGCGAGGCCCCTGACAGGTTGGCGCCGGTGAAATCCGCACCGGCAAAATTGCTCTCCTCCGCAGCCATGCCCGTCAGCTCCGCATTACGGAAGTCGGACCAGCGCATGTCCGTGCCGATGACCACCGCGCGCAGCATGTGCGCCCTGCGGAACACACCCCTGTGGAAGCGCGCCTCCTCCATCACCACATCCTTCATGAAGCTCTCGGAGAAGTCCGCTTCATCCCCGATCGCTCCCGAGAATTCCGTACCGAACAGGAAGGCGCGTCGCAGATCCGCACCGCGCAGAATGGTGCGGCCGAGGTTGGTATGGAAAAGATCCGCACTCTTGAGATCGGCAAACTCCAGAAAACAGCCCGACAGATCCGCCCACTTCAGGCTTGCCATGCGCATGCGCGCACCGATGAGATCACATCCGCGCATGCGCGCATTGTCGAACTTCACTCCCGTGAGATTGGTGCCGTGCAGATCCGCCCCGGAAAGGTCCCGGCCGGAGAAGTCGCAATGACGCAGGTCCGTTTTCGGTTTCGGATCAGCGCATTCCCCCTTCGGCAGTACACTGCCTTTCGGGGCTGCAAATACCGTTTTCACCGGTTTCACTACCGGCAGCAAAACGAACAAAATTGCCAGAAATGCCAGAAGTCTCATTTCATGCCTCCCAGTGCCTGCCGTCGCAGGTTCTTCTGCGGCTCCGGAATCTAGCATGGCAGAGCGCACGGCACCACGTCCTCTACAACGGTTCATGCACGCCCACGCTTGCGTACCGGGATATCGTCCGCGCACCCGTCGCGCCAGCATGGCGGACTATCTTCCGATGCCGCCCGGCATTCGGCCACCCACAACAGCGCCTCCAGCCAGGCCAGACCCCACTGCCCGTATCGCCGTTCCAGCCTTGTACGACGTGCCCGCCCTCCGCCCGCCATCGCCGAGACTTCGTCCGCAGAGCGCAGAGGCACGGCACCCGCATGCCGGCTGATCAGATGATGCACCAGGTCACGAAGCTCACTATCCAGGTCCGTCGGCATGATCTGCTCCATCATGCCGAAAAGAGATCCCCACCCCTCATGAAATCCGGCCCGTTCACGCCCGTTCCGCCCTCCACCATCGCCAACACCGCCCGGCCTGGTGCTGAAAGCCCGCTGCCAGAGATCATGTGCCCGGCCCAGGTCGAGCCAGGCAGCGGCCAGCTCGAGCGCCCTGGCAGGAACATCGGGCAGCCGCAACCCTTCCGCAAGGCGCGCCACTTCCACCGCCACCAGCGGCAACCGCTCACTCTGTCCTCCGCGGGCGCGCGCTTCCCTTTCCCCACCATCGGCCACGGAACGCCGCACGTCGATGACGAGAAAATCCCCGGAATCGTCGGCACCCCAGCCAAGATCCATGACGAAAAGCCGATTCCAGCCCTGTTCCAACCGACAGAGCCCCTCTCCCGTGACCCGCCGGATCCTGAAACCCAGGCAACGCCGCCAGATTTCCGGCCATCCCGCATCGGCGGCCGGAACCTGCCCCCCGGCTGCCGGGTCCAGCCGCCCTTCCGCGTCCAGACCGCCAAGACAGGCGGCACACAGAACCATGCGCCCTTCGATCCGGCCTTCGAGTTCGGCAACGGACATCCTCGCCAACCGGCCAATGCTGAATGACGCCTCGAACTCTCCACCACGTGAAAGCAGAATGGCCCCTGCATCATCCGGCCCGCATCCTGTCTCCGTGTCCGATCCCGACCGTTTCAGTACCGCCCCGGCACGCCGGACCAGCAATGAGGCCAACCCGGACGACTCTGCCTCCAGCCCCTCCAGCGGGTGAGGGGCGGCGGCAGCAAGATATCCTGCCACATCCTCCACCTCCGGTTCCGCAGCACCCCGACGCCAAGGCAGATGCGCCCGCCACAGGATCTCCGACGGAAGCCCTTCATCCCCACGTTCTTCCTCCGGAATCGCCCCCTCCTGCGGATTGCAAAATACCGGACCAGGCGGGCCGACATCCGGACAAGAAGCATACGGGTCAGGAGACGACCCCTGTATGCAGAGATCCGGCGCGCATGTCCGCAGACGCATGAAAGCTGCCGGCGAGGCATCCTCTCCCAGACGCTCAAGCGCCCGCACAGCTCCCTCCAGCCGCTGCATCCGCGCACCAGCGCCCCGTGCGAACATCATCCCGTCCACCACCAGCACCGCCCGACCAGCTCCAGCCTCAGCACGGCGGGTCAGACGACCAAAGCGCAGGATCATGCGATCCAGGGGGACGAGATCACAGACCATGCGGTCCACCTCGATATCCATGCTCTCCGCGACAGTGGAAGCCGCAACGAGAATGACAGGCATTTTCGGCCTGCCCCCACCTGGCAGAAAACCCGATCGATACAGCTGCTCCGCCACGGCATGACGCTCCAGCCGCCGCCGTTCGCTTGTCAGAAGCAGAACGTCCGCCACTTGCCCCCTGCCATCCGATTGCTGCTCCTGCAGCCTGTCATGCACCCGCCGCGCCAGCCCCGCATCATCGCAGAAGACGATGGTTCGTGGACAGGGCAGATCTTTACCACCACATGCCAGACGCCATGCGGCATCAGCCAGCCGCGCGGCAAGCACTTCATCTCCCGCGCCTCCCGTTCCGATCCGCTCCATCCGCAGCTGGCGGACGGCGCCCAACCGCTGCGCGATGATCTCGTCTTCCAGATCGGAAGCCTCCAGCCGGAATACGCTCCCGCCGCCACATCCTGCCACCGACATCGGCAGAAAAACGGGACGGCGGATCCCCGGCACCGACGGCCAGAGAGTCGCTGCCCCCTCCCCCACCAGCCGGGAAAGCAGGCGGGCAGCCTGCGGCATGAGCCGGATTTCGTCCATTACCAACAGCGAATCCACGCCAAGCATGGCCGCATGTACGGAACGCATGCGATGGGAAAGGCCGCTGCCGTCAAACAGAAGGCAGGAAACCGCATCTTCCGCCGTTCCAACGATGATGGCGGGAGCCGCCGGATTGGCAAGCCACCGACTGCTTCCGGCGTGCGCCCCATGCAACGTGGATACCGCCAGCCCCTCCCCTGCCAGCCCCAGCGCCTGACGCATCCATTCCAAGCCCGGCTGCAGCATGAGGTTCCGCGCCAGCCTGCCAGCCTCGACCGAAGCCTGATCCACCAGCGACTGCCCGTCGACCACATGCACATACCTGAGCGGAAGCCGTTCTGCCCGTCTTCCCCCCAACTGTTCCGCCAGCGCCATCAGCCACAGCACCATGACGGAAGTCTTGCCCAGCCCCGCAGGCAGATCAATCTCGTCAGGCAACTGCCCCCTGCGAAACCAGTCGCACAACAGACGGCGCTGCCATGACAGCATGCGATCATGCCCCGTAAGCAACCGGAACGTCCGTTCAAAATCAGGCATTTCATTTTTCCCCCTCTTTTGTTCCTCTTTTGTGCGCGGAAAAATGAAATGCCGTCAAGGGCAACATGCCCCAAAGACAAGTTTTCCACAATCTACCGGGGAAAATTATCGTTTCAGCAATCTGTGGCAGGTGTGGCCTATGCAGCCCACCACCCTGACGGAATCGATACTGGAAACCATCCACCGGCCGTGCGATGTTCAGAAAAGTGCGTTGGAATCCATCCCGGATACCCCCAGACCGATGCAGATCCGACAAACGCCATGAGCCTGCAAGACAAAAATGGGCGAAAGACAGCTGGTCAATCCATGCCCCCTTCCGGGCGACATATGTCGAATCTCTCCATAGGCAACTATCTGCTGAATTTCCGTATTGAGGAGGACTGCCTGCTGCCACCTGCCACCGGCAGCATGTGGCGGGGACTGCTGGGGCACGAACTGCAACGCATGAGCACCGGGGAAGCCGCTGCCCCCACCGATCTGCCCTGCTGGATTTCCCGCACTCGGCTTTATGAATATTTCATTCAGACACCACCACCACCCGACACTCCGGCCATGCGACGCTACCCCCATGTGCCGCACCCCTACGCATTCGCCATGCCGCTACACGAAGAGGACGTGAGACTGCCCGCCAACACGCATCTTGAGCTGCGCATCGCCCTGTTCGGCAAGGCCAATGAACTGCTCAACGTGGCCATTCTGGCGCTGGTGCGTGCTGCTGCCGGAGGGCTGGGCAAATGGCGCGCACGCGCCAGCCTGCTGCGCGTGACGCAACTGCTGCCCGGCGGAGAAAGCCGGCATGTCTTTGCGCCCGGCGAGCAATTGCGCCAGCCAGTGCTTGCAGCACCGGAGGTTCCCCCCGCACCAACCACGGCCGTGCGGCTGCGGCTGCTCACGCCACTGCGGCTGCAACATCAGGGGCGGTTGATGAAACCGGAAACCTTCTCGCCACAGGCGCTGCTGATGAACCTGGTGCGCCGCCATTCCATGCTGCATCTGTTTCATGGCCCCGGCGAGCTGCAGGCGGACTTCAGAGCATTGAAAAGCGATAGCCAGAAGGTGCGGCTTGTCGATGCCGATTTGCGCTGGCAGAGATTGGCACGCTACTCTGCCCGACAAAAGCAGAGCGTGCCCTTGGATGGAATTATTGGCTCTTTCGTTCTTGATATTTCACAAGCACCAGATCTGTGGCCTTTCCTATGGCTGGGACAATTCACTCACGCGGGAAAAGGCACAGTTTTCGGACTTGGTCAACTGAAAGTTGAAACGTAACATCGCAACTCACATCATATGAATACTGTACATTCATGCATTGACGCTGCGCCAACAGCTTTCGAAACTGGCCATAAGGAGGGAACACCGGCATCATGTCGGGCATGCCTGAGGCCGGAGCGCACGCAATGCATCTTCATGCGGGAGAAAACAAAGCGGGAGAAATGACCGTTTCGGCGCCTGCCTTCCCGCGCCGCATTCTGTTCCTGGTGGCGGGGTTGACGCCGCAGGTGGTGACGGAAACGCTCTACGCCCTGTGCTATCGCACACCCGATCCATTCCTGCCCACCGAGATCCATCTGCTCACCACTACCGAAGGCAGCCGCCGCGCACGCCTGATGCTGCTGGAAGGAGAGCAGGGGCGCTTCTACCGCTTCTGCGAGGAATATCGACTGCCGCAGCTGGCAAAGGCCTTTGACGAGACGCGCATTCATCTGGTGCGCGGGGCCGATGGCGCGCCGCTGGATGATATCGTGACCGCCGACGACAATGCCGCGGTGGCCGATGCCATCATGCACCACATTCGCGCCTTCACCAGTGATCCGGACTGCGCGCTGCATGCCTCCGTGGCGGGCGGGCGCAAGACCATGAGCGTGGCGCTGGCCTTGGCCATGAGCCTGTTCGGCAGGCCGCAGGATGCGCTTTCGCACGTGCTGGTCTCACCCCCCATTCGAGTCGCATCCCGACTTCTTCTATCCGCCGCCACAGCCGAAGGTGCTGCTTGTGGGCATGCCGGGGCAGCAGCGCCCGGTAAGCACGCAGGAAGCGGAGGTGTCGCTGGCCGAGATTCCGTTTCTGCGGCTGCGCGGTCTGGTGGATTCGGCCCTGCTGGGCAGCACTGGAAGCTGGAGCGAGGTGGTACGCCGCGCCCAGCAGGATCTGCAGGCGCCGAGACTGCGCCTGAGACTGCCGCAAGGCATGGTGCAGGCCGGGCAGCCGGCGGTGGAGGTGTCCATGCCGCCAACGGCGCGGGCATTCCTGCTGATGCTGGCGCGCCGCGCCTGCAATGGTGAAACGGTG
>JAJRRY010000193.1 GCA_024279095.1 Alphaproteobacteria bacterium | reverse complement strand
GACAGCAGGGAAGCATGTCTTTTCCCGGATTTTTCGATCTCTGCACGCGTTTCCTGAATCCTTTTCTCAAGATTCGAGACGTTTGCCACCGCCTTGTCGCGCTGCCGGGCGAGACTGGCGACCGTGCCGCACAGTGTTTCAAGTCTCGTGATCTGTTCGACCAGGGCGGAAAGACGGGTCAGCTCCTCGGCCAGCCGTTTTCTGTCCGCATCCCGCGCCCTTTCGGCTTCCAGCCGCTGCCGTGCCCGGGTGAGGGTCTGCAAGGCCGTTTCATGGGTAGCCTGCGCCTTGGAAAGGTTGCGTTCGACCTTTTCCATCTCCGCCCGTCGGCGTTCGGCCTCATCCGCCATGCCGCGCAGGGCGTTGGCACGGCGGGCCAGATCCAGCTGCCGCCGCGCCCCGTCCATGTCCTCCCGGCGGGCTTCCAGGTCCGCCAGATGCCGTTTTGCTTCGGCCAGTTCGTCAAGTCTCCGCTGCCGATCCCGGGCGAGTGTGACGGCTTCTTCGGCCTGTGCAAGACGCCTGCGCAGGCGCTCGCGTTCCGCATGCATGCTGCGCAGCCATGCACCTGCCGCGACAATGGCCCGTTCCAGCTCGACGGGATCACCGACGCCAGCACCGTTGAGGATCTCCTCCCGGCGTGTGCGCATGTCCGTCAGGCGCTCCTCGGCTTCCCGTGCCGCCGCCTTCAGGGCTTCCTCCAGCGCCCGGAAACGGCCGGTACGGAACAGAGATGCGAGAATTTTCTGCTTGTCCGTCGATCCGGCTACCAGAAAACGGCGGAACAGGCCCTGCGGCAGCATGACCACCTGCCGGAACTGGTCCGCGCCGAAACCGAGCAGCGTCTTCATGCGCGCATCGACGTCGGTCGGGCGCGTGGCGAGCGGCGTTTCCTCGCCCGTGGCCGGGTCGATCCGCCACAGGACGGCTTCCGGATCCATCTGTGTCATGCCGTCCCCGCGCTTCTTGGGGCGCATCTGGCGGGGGCTGCGGGTAACGCGATAGACCTCGTTCCCGAGGGCAAACTCGAAGATCACGCGGGTAGGCAGGTCAGGGGCGGCATGATGGCTGCGCATGTCCTCGCCTTGCCGTTCGCCGCCGGAAGTGCGGCCATAGAGTGCATAGCTGATAGCGTCGAGAATGGCCGTCTTGCCGGCGCCCGTAGGCCCGTGAACGAGGAACAGGCCATGCCGTGCTGCCGGCGTGTAGTCGATTTCCTGCACGCTGGCGTAGGGACCGAAGGCCTGCATGACCAGTTTCAGCGGACGCATGTCTCAGCCCTCCCGTTCCGTCCGGCGCAGGGTGTCCAGCACCTCGCGCAATGCCTGTGCCTGCTTATCCCTCATCTCTTCGCCCGTGGCCTGAGCGAAGAATTCCGCGAACAGGGATTCCCTGTCCGCATGTGGGCGGGGTGTTGCTTCCATGGATGTGGCATCCCCGGCCACTAAGGAGGGCAGAAAGGCGGGGCGGCGGATCTCCAGGACGTTGGGCCAGTGTTCCCGCAGGCGCGGCATGGCGTCGAAGACCGGCCCGTCATCCTCGAGAATGACCTGAAGATAGTCGGAGGAGGGCATTCTTTCGGCGTGTTTCAGCAAATCGGCAAACCGGCCCGTCACGGTGCGCACGTCATGTCGCGGATGGAGGCGAGGCTGCTCGATCCGGCAGGACCCCTTGGCATCCATCTCAACGAAGGTGACGGATTTTTCGTGTGCAGCCTCGGAGAACGAATATTTCAGGAGCGATCCGGCATAGCGGACGGTTTCTCCACCGGCCCGCTGGGGGCGATGAAGATGGCCGAGTGCCACATAGTCGAAGCCGGAAAAGGTTTCCGGCGGGACGGACTCCGAGCCGCCGATTGAAAGCGGTCGTTCCGATTCGCTGGTCTCGCCGCCGAGAACAGTCGCGTGCGCCGCCAGCACGGACCGGATGCCTTCCGGCTGACGGTGCCGGGCCAGGGCACAGGCGGCCTGCATGGCCGAGGCCTGATCGGTGATGTCTTCCCGTGGCAGCAGGTGCCGTAACCGGATTGGATCAAGGAACGGAACAGCATGTACCGCCACCGGGCCGTGGGTATCCTCCATGATCAGCGGTTCCGTGTCCGGCAGAAACTCACCGTGCACGTGCAGGCCGCCGCGTGCCAGCAGGCGCGATCCGAAGCCCAGCCGCTGCG
>JAJRRY010000192.1 GCA_024279095.1 Alphaproteobacteria bacterium | reverse complement strand
GCCACCCTTGCCCGGCTTCATCTCCACGTTATGGACGATGGTGCCGATCGGCATCACGGACAGCGGCATGGCGTTACCCGGCTTCACGTCGAGCTGCTCATCAGACGCCATCACCATGTCGCCCGGAGCCAGGCGCTGCGGCGCAAGGATATAGGCCAGCTCGCCGTCCTCGTACTCGATCAGCGCGATGAAGGCTGTCCGGTTCGGATCGTACTCGATGCGCAGCACTTTCGCAGGCACGTCCTTGCGGGCGCGACGGAAGTCGATCTTGCGGTAGGCGCGCTTGTGGCCACCACCGCGATGATAGGCGGTAATGCGCCCGTAATTGTTGCGGCCGCCGGTCTTGGTCAGCCCTTCGGTCAGCGCCTTGACCGGCTTGCCCTTGTAGAGCTCCGAGCGGTCCACAAGGACCAAGCCGCGCTGGCCGGGCGTAATGGGCTTGAACGTCTTCAGTGCCATTGTTCTACTGCCTCGCTCCTGTTCCTCACAGACCGCCGGTTACGTCGATGGTCTGGCCTTCTTCCAGCGTCACGACGGCCTTCTTGACGTCGGACTGCCGGCCGATGGTGTTGCGGAAGCGCTTCACCTTGCCCTTGCGCACCAGCGTGTTGACAGCCTTGACCTTGACGCCGAACAGCGCCTCGACGGCTTCCTTGATCTGCGGCTTCGTCGCGTTCTTCGCCACGTTGAACATCACCTTGTTCTGGTCGGACATCAGCGTCGACTTCTCGGTGATGACCGGCGAAAGCACGATGTCGTAGTACTTTTCCTTGCTCATTTGAACCGCTCCTGCAGCGCTTCCACGGCCGCCTTGGTCAGAACCAGGTTATGACGGCGCAGAATGTCGTAGACATTGATGCCCTGCACCGGAAGGACGTCCACGTTCGGAATGTTCCGCGCGGCCTTCGCGAAGTTCTCATTCACCTCGCTGCCATCAATCACCAGAACGTTGGCCAAGCCCAGCTTTCCGAAAGCCTCGCGGACCGTCTTCGTCTTCGGCTCCTTCACCTCGGCCTTGTCCAGAATGATCAGCTCGCCCGCCTTCACCTTGGCAGACAGCGCGTGCTTCAAGGCCAGCGCCCGCATCTTTTTCGGCATGCCGATAGCGTGCGAGCGGGGCTTCGGGCCATGTGCCTTGGCGCCGCCCACGAAAATGCCCGACCGCTTCGAGCCGTGACGGGCGCCGCCGGAGCCCTTCTGGCGCCCCCACTTCGCGCCGGTACGGGCAATTTCGCCGCGGCTCTTGGTCTTGTGGGTGCCGGCCCGACGCTTCGCAAGCTGCCAAGTCACCATGCGGTGCAGAAGGTCAGCGCGGGGCTCAAGCCCGAAAATGTCCTCCGGCAGGTCCACGGAGCCGGCCTTCTTGGCCTCGAGAGTCTGTACGTCGATCTTCATGGCTTCAGCCCTCCTGTCCCTGCTCGGCCTCGGCCTTCTCAGGGGCAGCCTCCTCACCACCGGCCTTGCGGATGGCCGCCGGCATCGGCACGTTCTCCGGCAGCGGACGCTTCACCGCGTCGCGCACGAACACCCAGCCGCCCTTGGAGCCCGGCACGGCCCCCTTCACGAGGATCAGGCCGCGCTCCGCATCAGTGGAAACCACTTCCAGGTTCTGGGTAGTCACTCGGCGCGCCCCCATGTGACCAGCCATCTTCTTGCCCTTGAACACCTTGCCGGGGTCCTGGCACTGGCCGGTCGAGCCATGCGAGCGGTGCGAGATGGAGACGCCGTGCGAAGCACGCAGACCACCGAAGTTCCAGCGCTTCATGGCACCGGCGAAACCCTTGCCGATGGAGATGCCGGTCACGTCCACGTACTGGCCCGGAACGAAGTGATCGGCTGTGATCTCCGCCCCCACCTCGAGCAGATTTTCCTCCGACACGCGGAACTCCGCCAGCTTGCGCTTGGGTTCCACGTGCGCCTTGGCAAAATGGCCGCGCTGGGCCTTTGTCATGCGCTTCGCCTTGGCCTTGCCCGCACCAAGCTGAACGGCAGTATAGCCATCCTTTTCCTTGGTCTTGCAGGCGACGACCTGACAGTTTTCCACCTTCAGCACGGTGACCGGAATGCTCCGTCCGTCTTCGGTGAAGACACGGCTCATTCCAACCTTCTGTGCGATAATGCCTGAACGCATCGCTCGCAACTCCTCAAAATTCCGTTTCAGATCAAGCTTTTGGAGAGGTTTCTCAGAGCTTGATCTCCACATCGACACCGGCGGCCAGATCGAGCTTCATCAGCGCATCGACCGTCTGCGGCGTCGGATCGACGATATCCAGCAGCCTGCGATGCGTGCGCATCTCGAACTGCTCGCGGCTCTTCTTGTCAATGTGCGGCGACCGGTTGACGGTGAACCGCTCGATCTTGGTCGGAAGCGGCACAGGACCGCACACCCGCGCGCCAGTCCGTTTGGCCGTGTTGACAATCTCGCGCGCCGACGCATCGAGAATGCGATGATCGAACGCCTTGAGACGGATCCGGATAGTCTGCCCTTGCATGGTCCTGTACACCTTCAGTGGAGCCCCTGCCCGTCGCTGAACGGGCAGGGGCAATCCATGTCCCTTACTCGATGATTTCGGAGACGACGCCGGCGCCGACGGTACGGCCACCTTCACGGATGGCGAAGCGCAGGCGCTCCTCCATGGCGATCGGCGCGATCAGCTCGACCTCGAACGTCACGTTGTCGCCCGGCATTACCATCTCCGTGCCCTCCGGAAGCGTCACAACGCCCGTCACGTCCGTCGTCCGGAAGTAGAACTGAGGACGGTAGTTCGTAAAGAACGGAGTGTGACGACCACCCTCTTCCTTCGTCAGGATGTACGCCTCCGCCTTGAACTTCGTGTGCGGAGTCACAGAACCCGGCTCGCACAGAACCTGACCGCGCTCCACAGCCGTCCGCTCGATGCCGCGCAGAAGCGCGCCGATGTTGTCGCCCGCCTCGCCACGGTCCAGAAGCTTGCGGAACATCTCCACACCCGTCACCGTCGTCTTCTGCGTCGGGCGGATGCCCACGATCTCCACCTCGTCGCCGACCGTGATCACGCCACGCTCCACACGACCCGTCACCACCGTGCCGCGACCCGAAATCGAGAACACGTCCTCGATCGGCATCAGGAATGGCTGGTCGATCGGACGCTCAGGCGTCGGAATGTACTCGTCAACCGCCTTCATCAGCTCAAGGATCGAGTTCTTGCCGATCTCGTCATCGCGACCCTCCAGAGCCGCAAGCGCCGAGCCCTTCACGACAGGAATCTCGTCGCCAGGGAAATCGTACGACGACAGAAGCTCGCGGATCTCCATCTCCACAAGCTCCAGAAGCTCCTCGTCATCCACCTGGTCCACCTTGTTCATGTAGACCACCAGAGCCGGAACACCCACCTGGCGCGCCAGAAGAATGTGCTCCCGGGTCTGCGGCATCGGACCGTCCGCAGCAGAAACAACCAGGATCGCACCGTCCATCTGCGCCGCGCCCGTGATCATGTTCTTCACGTAGTCCGCATGACCCGGGCAGTCCACATGCGCGTAGTGACGGTTCTCCGTCTCGTACTCCACGTGCGCCGTCGAAATCGTGATGCCGCGCGCCTTCTCCTCAGGCGCCTTGTCGATCTCGTCAAACGCCGTCGCCTCCGCCTTGCCCTCGTCCGCAAGCACCTTCGTGATCGCAGCCGTCAGAGTCGTCTTGCCGTGGTCAACGTGACCGATCGTGCCGATGTTCACGTGCGGCTTCGTACGTTCGAACTTTTCCTTCGCCATTGTCTCGTCTCCTGAAACTCTCTTGGCTCGTGTTCCGTTGTTGCCCGTGACCCGTCAGGCCTTGGCGATGATCTCGTCGGCCACGTTCTTGGGCACCGGTGCGTAGTGGTCGAAGACCATGCTGAAGTTGGCGCGGCCCTGCGACATGGAGCGCAGGTTGTCGACGTAGCCGAACATGTTGGCCAGTGGCACCATGGCGGTAATCACCGTGGCGTTGCCGCGCATGTCCGTACCGACGATCTGGCCGCGACGGGAATTGAGGTCACCAATGATGGAACCCTGATATTCCTCCGGGGTCACCACTTCGACCTTCATGATCGGCTCGAGCAACTGCGCACCGGCCTTTGCCAGCGCCTCGCGCATGGCGGCACGGCCCGCGATCTCGAAGGCCACGGCGGAGGAGTCCACTTCGTGGTAGGCGCCATCCGTCAGGGTGGCCTTCACGTCCACAACCGGATAACCCGCCAGAACACCGGAGCTCATCACGGACTGAATGCCCTTGTCCACCGCAGGGATGAATTCCTTGGGCACATTGCCGCCCACGACGGTGCTCTCGAAGGCGTAGCCCTCGCCAGGTTCGTTGGGCTCGACGGTGAGCTTCACGCGGGCGAACTGACCCGAACCACCGGTCTGCTTCTTGTGGGTGTAGTCCACGTCGGCAGTTTTCGTGATGGTCTCGCGATAGGCCACCTGCGGCGCACCCACCTGAACCTCGATGTTGTGCGGCGGACGCTTGAGGATGTCCACCTTGATGTCGAGATGCAGCTCGCCCATGCCTGCAATGATCGTCTGGCCCGATTCCTCGTCGGTGTAGACGCGGAAGGAGGGGTCCTCCTTGGCCAGTTTCTGCAGGGCGATGGAGAGCTTCTCCTGATCCGCCTTGGTCGCCGGCTCGATGGCCTTCTCAATGACGGGCTCCGGAAATTCCATCTTCTCCAAGATCACCGGCTTGTTGATGTCGCAAAGCGTGTCACCGGTGTTGGTGTTCTTCAGTCCGACCAGCGCCACGATGTCACCTGCATAGGACTCCTCGAGCTCCTCGCGGTCGTTGGCGTGCATGAGCACCATGCGCCCCACGCGCTCGGTCTTGCCGGTGGTGGTGTTGAGCACCGTCGTGCCCTTCTTCACCTTGCCGGAGTAGATACGCACGAAGGTCAGCGTGCCATAGGGGTCGTCCATGATCTTGAACGACAGCATGGCCAGCGGCTCGTCATCGGACGCCTTGCGGACGACCTCTTCGCCGGTCTTGTAATCCGTGCCCTTGATCGGCGGAATGTCCACCGGGGACGGCAGGAAATCCACCACCGCGTCAAGCAGAGGCTGCACGCCCTTGTTCTTGAAGGCCGAGCCGCAAAGAACCGGGAAGAAGTCGTTGCCGATGGTGCCCTTGCGAAGCAGCTCGCGAATCTTCTCTTCGGAAATCTCCTCGCCGGAGAGATAGGCATCCATGGCCTCCTCGTCGAGCTCGACCACGTTCTCGATCATCTCCAGACGAGCAGCCTCGGCGGCCTCGCGAAGATCGGCAGGGATCTCCTCTTCGTGGAACTTGGCGCCCAGAGTCTCCTCGTCCCAGATAATCGCCACCATGCGGATCAGGTCGATGACGCCGCGGAACTCGTCTTCGGCACCAATGGGGAGCTGAATCGGCACCGGCTTGGCACCGAGGCGCTCCCTGATGTCGCGCACGCAGCGATCGAAGTCCGCGCCGAGCTTGTCCATCTTGTTGGCGAAGACGATGCGCGGCACGCCGTACTTGTCGCCCTGGCGCCACACGGTCTCGGTCTGCGGCTCGACGCCGGCGTTGGCGTCAAGCACGGTCACCGCACCATCCAGCACACGCAGGGAGCGCTCCACCTCGATGGTGAAGTCCACGTGGCCGGGCGTATCAATGATGTTCAGCCGCTTGCCGCGCCAGACGGTCGAGGTGGCCGCCGACTGGATTGTGATGCCGCGCTCCTGCTCCTGCTCCATGAAGTCCATGGTCGCGGCGCCATCGTGCACCTCGCCGATCTTGTGGCTCTTGCCGGTATAATAGAGGATCCGCTCCGTGACGGTCGTCTTGCCGGCATCGATGTGCGCCATGATGCCGAAATTGCGGTAATCCTCGATCTTGTAGCTGCGGGGCATGTTCCTGCTCCGAAATCCCTTGAATTCCTGTCGATCGCCCGTGCCTTACCAGCGGTAGTGCGAGAAGGCCCGGTTGGCCTCGGCCATGCGATGCGTGTCCTCGCGCTTCTTCACGGCGGCACCGCGATTGTTGGCAGCGTCCATCAGTTCGCCGGAAAGACGCTCCACCATGGTGTTCTCGTTGCGATCACGCGCCGCCGCGATCAGCCAGCGGATGGCCAGAGTCTGCCGCCGGTCCGGACGCACCTCCACCGGCACCTGGTAGGTAGCACCACCGACACGACGGGAACGCACCTCCACCTGCGGCTTCACATTGTCGAGCGCCTGATGGAACAGCGCCAGCGGATCGGACTTCGTCTTCTCCTCGATGCGCTCCAGCGCGCCGTAGACGATGCGCTCCGCAACGGACTTCTTGCCGTCGACCATCAGACAGTTCATGAACTTCGAAAGCACTACGTCCCCATATTTGGGGTCGGGATTGATTTCGCGTTTTTCAGCGCGGTGACGACGAGACATCGCTTGTCTTCCTGTTCTTGAAAACCGTTACTTCGGACGCTTGGCGCCATACTTGGAGCGGCGCTGGCGACGCCCCTCGACACCCTGCGTGTCGAGCACGCCGCGGATGATGTGATAGCGCACGCCGGGCAGATCCTTCACACGACCACCACGAATCAGAACCACGGAGTGCTCTTGGAGATTGTGACCCTCGCCCGGAATATAGCTGGTCACCTCGAAACCGTTGGTCAGCCGCACGCGCGCGACCTTGCGCAGCGCCGAGTTCGGCTTCTTCGGCGTCGTGGTATAGACGCGGGTGCACACGCCGCGCTTCTGCGGGCAGGCCTGCAGGGCGGGCACCTTGTTGCGCTTCACCGGGGCTTTCCGCGGCTTGCGAATGAGCTGGTTGATCGTCGGCATGTCGGCTCGAACCTGTCTCGTTAGACCGTTGAATTCCACCGGGCCGCATGAAATGCGCCTGTGCCGGAGAATCACGGCGCAAGCGCATAAAAGAAAGCAGCCGGACATGCGGCCCCGCCAATGTCCGGAAGCTTCAAGAAACAGAGGACCTCATAAGGCGAATGCCCTACAAGGTCTTGCCTTGAATCTTGCTCGCTGGTCCTTCTGGCAGCGTCCAGGCAACAAGTTATCGACCTGCAGCCTGCCTTCATCAGGACGGCGCTACCAATACCCACCCCCCTGCCCGGCGTCAACCCCAAAAAGCGCGAAAAAATACGGCACGTCGCCATTTCGCTGCCGCCGCATAGCCACCTCGCCGCCGTGGCAGGTACAATTCCCTGCCATGCACAGGCCCGAAAGAGTGCCAGGAGCTTGCCACCACTCTGCCCCCCCATGATTCCATTTCACAAACTGACGGGACTTAAAGGAAATATTAACCGTGTCACATTATGGGCGTGATTCGCCCCGGCATTGTCGAAAAGGCGTCAAAAGCCCGCCGACGCCGTATTTCATCCTTCTTTCCGGAGTTCCGGGCTGGGGATTCGGAATTCAGCGGAG
>JAJRRY010000191.1 GCA_024279095.1 Alphaproteobacteria bacterium | reverse complement strand
GGAACTTCTTGATCTTTCCGCCTACCTGTTCGCCTCCCGTCCTCTTGAGATACAGCCGAAGGCGGAGAAGATCCTCGCGAAAGGCGGACGTGAGGTACTTGCGGATCTGCTTCCGGTTCTCGAGAACCTGTCCGAGTGGACGGAAGAAGCGCTGGAAACCACCGTAAAGTCCTTTGCCGAAGAAAAGGAGCTGAAGCTGGGCAAGGTGGCCCAGCCGCTGCGTGCTGCCCTGACGGGTTCCTCGGTGTCTCCGGGCATCTTCGAGGTGCTGGTTGCACTGGGGCGCGAAGAAGGTCTCGACCGCATTCGTGATCAGGTGAAAAAGGCGCAGGGGGACTGAAATCATGGCCGATTTCCTGCCCGAGGAGCTGGATCGCTACCGCCGGCACATCATCCTGAGGGAAGTCGGCGGACCCGGGCAGGCGCGGCTGAAGGCCTCGTCCGTTCTCGTCATTGGCGCAGGTGGTCTTGGCGCCCCTCTGCTGATGTATCTGGCCGCCGCCGGCGTAGGTCGCATAGGCATCATGGATGATGATGCCGTGGATCTCTCCAATCTGCAGCGGCAAGTGATCCACTCCACGGATGCCATCGGCTCGCCGAAGGTGGAGAGTGCGGCGGAGCATATCCATGCCATCAATCCCCACGTCAAGGTCGAGACGTACCAGGAGCGACTGCGTGCTGCAAATGCGCTGGAGATCGTAAAGCGTTACGACATCGTGGCCGACGGCAGCGACAATTTCGCCACGCGCTATCTGGTGTCCGATGCCTGCTTCTTCGCCCGCCGCCCTCTGGTTTCCGCGGCGGTCGGACAGTTCACGGGGCAGCTTTCCACCTTTCGCCCCTACGAAAAGGACGCCGACGGCACTCCCCTGCCCGGTTACCGGGATCTTCTGCCGGAACCACCGCCTCCGGAAGCTGCTCCTTCATGTGCCGAAGCGGGCATCATCGGCGCCCTGCCCGGTGTCATGGGCTCCCTGCAGGCCATGGAGGTGATCAAGGAAATCCTCGGACTGGGCGAATCCCTTGCCGGCTGGCTGCTGCTTTACGATGCGTTGGACACGGAATTCATGAAGATCCGGCTGTCCTGGCGGTCTGACAATCCGCTCACCGGAGCGTCCCCGACGATCCGGGATCTGTCCATACATGAAAATGCGGATCCCGCACCTTCCTGCGGCGGTTGATCACATGATCGGCGCACCATAGCCCCAGCTGTAGGGAACTGGGCCGGAGAGCGCGATCACGTCGCCCTCCTCCAGAAAGACGTCCACATTGATCGGACCGTGCAGTTCCTTCGTCACGTCGCGGCCGTTGCGCAGAACGTAGAACACGCGCTTCCTATCGATGCGCAGGCGCTCCAGAATGTCGGCAATGGTGGAGCCGGCGGGAAATTCCATCTGCTGGATATTGTTGCCCGGCCCGAGATGCTGGGAAAGAGAATTGAACAGCCGGACTTCGACCCGGACCGTCACGTCTGCCGAATTGTGTCCAATGTGGCTCATGGGTGCTGATGTGTCGGCCGGCTAAGGGAACTTTCTGGCGGAGAGGATGGGATTCGAACCCACGAGGCGGTTGTCCCGCCTACTCCCTTAGCAGGGGAGCGCCTTCGACCACTCG